>CAWUWH010000031.1:0-8653 GCA_963926035.1 uncultured Rhodospirillales bacterium | reverse complement strand
CAAATTCCAGGCCCAAAACAGTCACAACTGGGATCATAATGTTTTTCATTAAATGAACCATAATGACTCGCCGATAAGACAAGCCCTTCGCGCGCGCGAATTTGATGTAATCCATGTGAATGGCTTCACGTACACCGGCTCGGGTCAATCTGATGACCAGCGATGTATTAAAGAGTGCCAAGTTCAAAGCGGGAAGAAAAATATGCGACAGCCCGTCTGGAGTGAAGAAACTGAGCTCCATGCCGAATACAATTACTGTGTCGCCTCGTCCAGTGGACGGAAGCCAACCCAGGATAACGGCAAAAACCATAATCATCATCAGGCCAACCCAAAATGTCGGCAACGAAAATCCAACAATGGAGCCCGACATGATTAACTTTGACGAGAACCGTTCAGGAAATAATCCCGCCCAAACGCCAAAGGGGATACCTATAATAATCGACATTAATAAGGATACAAAGGCCAGCTCGAACGTCGCAGGCATGCGTTGCACAATAATTTGCAACGCCGGCTCACCATAAACAAACGAGTTGCCTAGGTCACCTTGCAGCGCATTCGTAACAAACTTTCCGTATTGAATGTACCAGGGTTTATCCAAACCCATGGATTTAATAACTCGTTCCCGTTCTTCCTGATCGGCCTCATCTGAGACCATCATTTCAACAGGATCGCCAACAATATTCACACCGCCGAACACCAGGAACGACATAACAAATACAACGATGGCGCTTTGCATTAACCTTCGGATAATGAAAACAGTCATCTTCCGGTCCTAATACTTGGCGTCGATAATAAGGGAGACAGCAAATGAGGATCGACGGGCGACGAACACCCGCCGATCCTTACTAAAATTCGCTAACGGTGCTTACTTAGATGAGATTCCCATCGCGAGAGTCCGCTCATCGGTCCGTGCAACATAGGTCAGACCTTTCTTCGCAGCCCAGGTGTTCACCTGGTAATGCAAAGGAATGATACCGACGTCTTCGCCGACACCAATTTCAGTCGCCTTAGCAAGCAGCTTCGCACGCTTATCGTCGTCCACACTTGCAAGAGCTTCTTCAAGGACTGCATCCATCTTTGGGTTGGCATGTAAGCCACGGTTTGATGAACCATAACCTTTGTCTTTGTTGTACGTCGCTAACAGAGACTTGAGTGGTGATGATGGCTCGCCGGTACCTGAACCCCAACCAACAAGAACGAAACCAAACTCAGGTGGCTTTTCAGGGCCTCTGTTTTTAGCGCGCTTAAAGTAAACGCTTTTCGGCATTGTTTCTGGAGTCGTATCGATTCCAATACGTGACAACATTTGTGCAATAGCTTCGACGATCTTTGCATCGTTGATGTAACGATCATTCGGGCCAAACAATGTTGTTTTGAAGCCATCTGGATAACCAGCTTCAGCAAGAAGCTTCTTGGCACCAGCAGCATCATACTCTTCAGGCATCAATTTATCTGAGCGGCCAAAGAACCCTTCTGGCAGCAATTGGCCAGCCTTGATGGCGACGCCTTCCATAACCCGATCGATGATGAGGTCACGATTGATTGCCTTAGAGATCGCACGACGAACACGTACATCTTTAAACGGGTTCTTGATTTCAGAACCGTCTTTAGCTGTTGTATATGGCGCAACATCACGATGTTGATCCAAGTGAAGATAAATCACGCGGTTTGATACGCCTTGGCTCAAGGACAAGTTCGGATCTTTCTTTAGGCGCGCAATATCAACCGTTGGTACGCTGTCGATAAAATCAACGTCACCCGCAAGCAATGCGGCTAGACGAGAAGGTGCTGATTTAATTGGCTTGATTTCAACAACTGACCATTCTGGCTTTTCACCGTGATAATCATCGTAACGCGACAACTGAAGCACTTCACCTTTGATCCAGCGAACGAGCTTGTACGGGCCTGTACCAATAGCAGCTGTGCCGTTATTAAATTCTCCTTCCCATGTTTCATCACCAATTTCGTTAGAAACGATGTGAACCGTAGACAAGTCAGTCGCCATAAGTGGGTATGGACGAGGCGTCGTTACTTGGATCGTGTAATCGTCGATCTTTTTGTAAACCTTGCCGCCACCATGCGAGTAAAGCTTGAAGCTTGAACGTGCATTCGGGTGTGCTGGCGCACGCTTCATCGTAAACATAACGTCGTCTGCATTAAACACAGAACCATCATGGAACTTCACATCCTTGCGAAGTTTAAATTCCCAAGTGGTCTCGTTGATCGCTTTCCAGCTCTCAGCAAGGCCAGGTGAAAGGCGCTGCTTCTCATCCTGCTCAACCAGACGCGAGAAAATATGCTGCGCAATTTGGTTATTTGGGCCGAGGTTGTGGAAGTGCGGATCGATTGATGTCGGCTCGCTGCCGAGACCAATCGTGATTTTGCCATCAGCGTTTGCAGCTGAAAGCGGCATTACGGCGGCTAAAACAGCTGCTGCAACACCAAGTTTAAGTGATTTCCTGAGATACATATCTAAAGCTCCCTGAATTAAAATGTTATCTGAGGGAGGCCTGAAGCTTTAACCCTCATGAATCGCAATCAGTTTTCCTGACTTAAGTTAAGATCATGGCATGCTTAGCCAAGATGACAAATAGTCATTGCCATACATTTTAGCTATAATAATATTTGCTTTTCAAATACAGAAAGAATCCCCATGCTTGAAATACCGTCATTGCGAGAACTTGAAGTTTTCCGTGCCACGGTTTTCAGTAGCTCGGCCACGGCCGCCGCCGAACGACTCGGCATATCACAACCATCGGTCAGTCGCATACTTGCAAATATAGAACAGCGCATGGGGATGATCCTATTCCTCAGACAAAATGGTCGGCTCGTTCCAACCGCCGAGGCGTTCGCGCTTAATGATGAACTTGAGACTGTGTTCGAAGGTTTAGAGCGTATTCGTCGCTTAGCAGCAGAAGCGGATGCACTGCGCGGTGGGCGATTACGTATTTTAGCCCCTCCTAGCTTTTGCAGTCACTTCGTGACACCCATGATTGTCGAGTTCAAACGCGCACACCCATCCCTAATGATTGAGTTTCGCGTATTGTCAAGCCAGGAAGCATTGAACAAAATCACATCATCCGGAGGTGACATTGCGATTACGACTAATCGGTTCACACACCCAGGCGTCCGCATGGAGATCATCAAAACAACGCGATCCGTATGCGTGATGCCAGCAAATCACCCTCTTGCTTCTCGCTCCATCGTTAAAGCGCAAGATTTGGACGGCGAACAGTTTATCGCTCTGGCAAGTAATTTGAGGGCCAGAAGTGGTGTCGACCATTTATTCCAACGTGCCGGCGTATCCCGCGACATTGTCATTGAAACCACGACAAACCATGCCGCATGTGAATGCGTTGCCGCCGGTCTCGGCGTCACCATAATCAATCCATTCCCCGTTATCTCTAACTTCCCCGGGCAAATTGTAGTCAGGCCATTCGAACCTAAGTTTGAGCATAACATTTTTGCGATGTTCCCGTCGGAAACGGCGCCTAACTGGTTAGGCCGTGCATTTCTGGCATATTTAAAGCGGAGCGCGGCTAATTGGCGACCAAACCTATAAAGCGAAATGACGGGGTCTTGACTTCCACCATGCCAGCGTCACATTTTGAGACGTATTAATAAGAGGAGAGCCCTTTGACACCCCGTGTAAAAAATGATTTTCCAATAGAACTCACCGCCCCTGATATCACTGCATACAAGGCAGGAAATACGGGTGTAGATTATGTCACCACGCTAGATTCAGGCACTCCAGGGCCGCATGTGATGGTTACGGCAGCCACGCACGGAAACGAAATTTGCGGCCCTATCGCTCTGGATTACTTCTACCAGAATGATCTTCGTCCACGCATTGGAAAGCTAACCCTCGCATTTTGTAACTATGAAGCTTATCTGGGATTTGACCCCAAAGATCCGACCGTGTCGCGTTATGTCGATGAGGACTTTAACCGCGTATGGTCAGAAGAAACTCTCGACGGACCAAGGCAAACTCAAGAATTAATTCGCGCCCGCGAATTCCGCCCGTTCGTTGCCGAAGCAGATCTCCTGCTTGATATTCATTCAATGCAGAAAAAAACTGATCCATTGATGCTTTCTGGCCCCCTACCAAAGGGCCGGGAACTCGCACGTGGCACTCAAGTCCCCGAGATCGTTGTTTCTGATCACGGCCATGCTTCTGGTAAACGGATGCGAGATTATGGTGATTTTATTAATCCAAATAGTCCAAAAAATTCATTGCTCGTAGAGTGCGGCCAGCATTGGGAAAAAGCCTGTGGCCCACTTGCTATTCAGACGATGCTTAGGTTTTTGGCACACACTGAGACTTTATCTGCTGAAGATGTCGCCGATCACCTAGGGCCAACGCCACCACCACAGCGTTTCATTGAAGTCTCAGGCCCGGTCACCATCACCACTGATAATTTCCGCTTTGTGGAAGAATATCAGGGCTTTGAGGTTATTGAGAAAGAGGGAACGGTCATCGCGTATGATGATGATAAGGAAATTCGCACTCCTTATGATAACTGCGTCCTGATCATGCCATCTCGCCGTTTGGGGCCTGGCGGTTCCGCTGTCAGACTTGGTCAATTTATTGACGGTTAAATTACCTGACGTTGAGCGCGTATTAAAGTGGCATGATCAAAGCGGGGTCTATATGATAATGCGAACTTAATGAGGGAGGACGGCATGGACGACGAGACCATCGAAGTTGAGACGATCACTATAGCGTGTGACGGAGGCGGCGGACCTCTTGGTCATCCGAATGTTTTTCTTCATCTCGATGATCAAACTCACGACGTCGTATGTCCTTACTGCTCAAAGCGCTTCCAATTGAAAGAAGGCGCAACCATCGCCGCTGGACATTAAGCCCGTGTGTGCTGACGCTGTAGGCGAAGACAGAGAACACGTATTTCTTATTGATGGCTCGGGGTTTATTTTCCGAGCCTATTTTGCGGGCATCGCGAGTAGACAAGGCCAGATGAGCCGGTCAGACGGCACCCCTACAAACGCCGTATATATTTATACTCGGATGATGTTGAAGCTGATTGAAGACACCGAAGCCGATTATGTCGCGGTGATTTTTGATAAGGCCCGCAAGACTTTCCGGAATGATATTTACCCAGAATATAAAGCACAGCGGCCGCCGCCACCTGATGATCTCATTCCACAGTTCGCCCTCGTTCGTGAAGCCACTGAGGCCATGAACGTGCCGGCCATTCAAATGGAAAATTACGAAGCGGACGACCTTATTGCGACGTATGCAACGCAAGCTGCTGAACGTGGCATGGATGTGACCATCGTATCATCCGATAAAGATTTGATGCAGTTGGTCAACGACCGTGTTTCACTTTGGGACGGCATGAAGGACAAGACTATTGGCGCTGCTGAGGTCCATGAGAAATTCGGCGTTGGGCCTGAAAAAGTTATCGAAGTCCAGGCATTAGCAGGCGACAGCGTTGATAACGTTCCTGGTGTCCAGGGCATCGGCATAAAAACAGCCGCCCAACTGATCAACGAGTATGGCGATCTTGAAACATTGCTGGCGCGCGCGGGCGAAATAAAACAGCCAAAGCGCCGTGAAAAACTACTTGAGCAGGCCGACATGGCCCGTATCTCACTTGAATTAGTGACATTGAGGACCGATGTTCAAATAGGCGTGCCGTTAGATGATTTTCGCAAGCGTCAGCCTAACCCAGAAATGCTTTTGACGTTTCTGCGCGAGCAAGAATTCAAAACTCTGGTTGCATCTATTTCAGCAAAGTTTGGGTTGAGTGCCGGGGGCGATGACGCCGAGCCTGAACACGCTAAAGCACAAGAAACAGAATATACACTAGTGCAGAGCCTCGAGGACTTGATGCCGTGGATCGAGGCCGCAAAAAAGGCTGGCACCATTGCTGTCGACACAGAGACGGATGCGTTATCGAGCATGCAAGCTGGTTTGGTTGGTATCTCTTTAGCGGTCGAAGCTGGTAAGGCATGCTATATACCATTGGCGCACGTTGGCCCCGGTGCACAAGGCGCATTTGATTTAGGCGATGGAAGCGGCAATACAGACAGCGATGTGCCCGAACAAGCTCCAATGCAAGCTGTAATCGATGCATTAAAGCCAATTCTTGAAGACCCATCGATCCTTAAAGTCGGCCAGAACATCAAATACGATATACAAGTTTTGTCCCGGTATGGCATCGATGTTGCCCCCATTGATGACACAATGTTGATTTCATATGTGCTAGAGGGTGGCTTGCATGGGCACGGCATGGATGAGCTTGCCCGGCGCTTCCTGGATGTCGATACGGTCAAATTCAAAGACGTTGCGGGCACGGGTAAAAACGCGGTGAGCTTCGATAAAGTTCCTCTCGAAACCGCGGGGCCTTATGCAGCAGAAGACGCTGACATTACGCTACGCCTTCACCAATTCTTAAAGCCACGCCTGACCAAAGAGCATATGGTTACAGTTTATGAGCGTTTTGAACGCCCGCTCGTCAGCATCCTCGACCAGATAGAGCGCCAAGGCATCAAAGTCGATGCCGCCAAGCTCAAAGAGTTTTCTGCCGATTTTGAAAAACGTATGGCCGAATTAGAAGCGCATGCTCACAGTCTTGCAGGCCGTGAATTTAATGTCGGGTCGCCCAAGCAGCTGGGCGAAATACTCTTTGATGAGATGGGGCTCGAGGGCGGCAAAAAAGGGAAAACCGGCGCCTATTCCACCAGCGCTGATGCCTTAGAAGATCTCGTGATCCAAGGCCATGAGTTGCCAAAAACCGTTTTGGACTGGCGACAACTACAAAAACTCAAGAGCACTTACACGGATGCGCTGGTCGAAGAGATCAACCCAACGACGGGGCGTGTTCATACATCATTTAGCCAAGCCATCACCTCGACCGGCCGCTTATCTTCAAACGCACCAAACCTTCAAAACATTCCAATTCGAACAGAAGAAGGCCGGAAAATCCGCCAGGCATTTATTGCCGAAAAATGCCATACGCTTATGTCAGCCGATTATTCTCAAATCGAGTTAAGGCTGCTTGCACATGTTGCAGATATTGATGTCTTGAAGAAGGCCTTTGCGGATGGCCAAGACATTCATGCTATTACGGCGGCGCAAGTATTTGATATTCCCCTCGAAGGTATGGACCCGATGGTCCGCCGCCAAGCCAAAGCCATCAACTTTGGAATCATCTATGGAATTTCGGGTTTTGGTCTTGCACGTCAGCTCAGCATTCCGCGCGGCGAAGCACAGCGATACATTGAAGCGTATTTTGAGCGTTATCCTGGCATCAAAGATTATATGGATCGCACAAAGCAACAGGCCCATGATCATGGTTTTGTCACAACATTGTTTGGCCGAAAATGTTACATGCGGGGCATCAACGAAAAAAATCAGGCCCTCCGCGGCAATGCCGAACGCGCTGCGATTAATGCACCTATTCAAGGAGGTGCTGCAGATATTATCAAACGTGCGATGTCAGCACTGCCAGATGTACTTAGCGAGGCAAAATTAAGTGCACGCATGTTGCTACAAGTTCACGATGAACTGATCTTTGAAGTTCCTGACAATGAGTTAAATGCAACAAAAACCGTTGTTAAAGAAGTCATGGAAGGGGCCGCAACATTGAGCGTCCCTCTTGAGGTAGATATTGGCACGGGAGCCAACTGGGACGAAGCGCATTAAGAACGGAAACCAAAGCACTTATCCACTTATTTAAAAAACTGACATTCAATATCATCAAAAGTTGGTATCTGAGTACTTCTGCAAAATTACGTTTAGTCCTATACGCAATACCAGTGGCTCCCTTGGGTTGAACTGTGGGATGATACACATACTAATTGAACACAAATCCATGATTCAGTTCATAAATTTTATTGGTTATACATATGGTTACTGCCACAGATATATTTCTAGGACTCCTGAACAATCTTGTTGTTCTTATTTTACTTGTCGCAATTTATGGCACCATTACTAGCCACATAAATCGACTAAGTTAAATAAATCGGCAGATTCTATTAGGTGCATTATTCGGTGCGTTCGCTATCGGTAGCATATATCTAAAAATTCCCGTGGCAGACGGCATTCTTGTGGATCAACGAAATGCAATTGTTGTATTAAGTGGTGCGATTGGCGGACCTGTTGCAGCGCTTCTAAGCGCGGTTCTTGCCGGCATATACCGATTGCAGTTAGGTGGGATCAGCGCAACTGCTGGATTTATTAGTATACTTCTGGCGGCAGTTGCAGGATCACTCATTTATAAGTCACAGCCAGCACAAAAGCCCCCCGCGTTTCTAGCATTGGTTTCAGTTGGTGCAACATTTATTATTCTACCAGGTTTTTTATTTGTTGGAGATTGGTCGTTCGGGTTGGACTTAATGCTTACAATGCTCATCTCATTCGGATCGGCCATAAGCATGGGGATCTTCATTGGCCTCTTCCTTCTGACGCGTGAAGATCGGCGTTCCCAGGCTGAGAAAAACCGCTTAATTACCGAGATAGAACGGCGTGACGCGTATCAGGAAATGATGCGGGCAAACCGCGCTAAATCAGAATTTTTAACCACAATGAGCCACGAATTAAGAACACCATTAAATTCTATTCTTGGCTTTAGTGACGTTCTTCAAATGGATGTAAGTGGATCCCTCCCAATAGAAAAGCGCGTCGAGT
>CAWUWH010000030.1:0-11007 GCA_963926035.1 uncultured Rhodospirillales bacterium | reverse complement strand
GTGCGGGGCGGTTGGGATAACCTGCTGGCAATCATTCCGGGCGGTGCATCGGTGCCATTGTTGACCAAGGAAATGTCTTCAACGGTTCTCATGGATTTCGATTCACTTCGCGAAGTACGTTCCGGTCTTGGAACAGCTGCTGTGATAGTTATGGATCAATCAACTGACGTCATTCGCGCGATTACCCGACTTTCTCGCTTTTATATGCACGAGAGCTGCGGACAGTGCACACCGTGCCGTGAAGGTTCTGGCTGGATGTGGCGAATGATGGAGCGGATTTGTGCAGGCGATGCGACACCAGCTGAAATCGACTTGCTCGAAGAGGTTACCAAGCAAGTTGAAGGTCATACGATTTGCGCGTTGGGTGACGCCGCAGCGTGGCCGATCCAGGGATTAATTCGTCACTTCCGTCCTTTGATGGAAGAACGGGGACGCGGCGCACAGCCCGTCGCCGCTGAGTAACGTAGTGAAGGTTGAGGACAACACATGCCTAAACTGACCATTGACGGCAATGAAGTCGAAGTCGACGCCGGCCTTACGGTCCTTCAAGCGTGCGAGCAAATTGGAATTGAGATTCCAAGATTTTGCTATCACGAACGTCTATCCATTGCCGGCAACTGCCGGATGTGTCTGGTCGCCCTAGAGCGTGCACCAAAGCCAGTGGCTTCATGTGCAATGCCTGTCGGCGAAGGCATGGTTATTCACACGAATACCCCCGAAGTGCACAAGATGCGCAAAGGCGTGATGGAATTCCTGCTGATCAACCATCCCCTTGATTGCCCGATCTGTGATCAAGGCGGCGAGTGTGACCTTCAAGACCAGGCTATGGGTTATGGTCTTGATCATTCACGTTACAAAGAAAACAAGCGTGCCGTTGAAGACAAGGAAATGGGACCGCTGATCGAAACAGTGATGACTCGCTGTATTCACTGCACGCGCTGTGTCCGTTTCACGACTGAGATCGCAGGTATCACAGATATGGGGATGTTGGGTCGCGGCGAACACGCTGAGATCACATCTTACCTCGAAAAGGCCGTTGATTCTGAGCTTTCAGGCAACGTTATCGATTTATGCCCAGTCGGCGCACTGACATCAAAGCCATATGCTTTTGTCGCACGTCCTTGGGAACTCAAGAAAACAGAGACTGTTGATGTCATGGACGCCGTCGGCTCCAACATCCGCGTTGATGCCCGTGGCTCAGAAGTCATGCGGGTCCTGCCGCGTTTGAACGAAGACGTGAACGAAGAGTGGATTTCAGACAAAACCCGCTTTGCATGTGATGGTTTACGTCGTCAGCGACTGGATCGTCCGTACATTCGCGAAAATGGCAAATTGGTACCTGCGTCCTGGGACGATGCCTTTGCTCTAATTGAATCAAAGGTCGATGGTCTTGATGGATCAAAGATCGCAGCGATTGCCGGTGATCAGGCTGATTCCGAAGCCATGGTGTCCTTAAAGGCACTGATGATCAATCTGGGCTCTGCAAACATAGATTGCCGTCAGGATGGGTCACAAATTGATCCATCAACGCGCGCCGCTTACATCTTCAACTCGGAAATCGCCGGGATTGAGCAGGCTGATGCGTTGTTGATCGTTGGATCGAACCCACGCCTTGAAGCTGCGATTATAAATGCACGTATCCGCAAACGCTTTATGATGGGCAAATTCCCAATTGGCGTTATCGGCGAAGCTGCAGATTTACGTTATGACTATGAGCATCTTGGAACCGGTCCTGCAGAATTAAAAGCTGTGCTGGATGCCAAGTCCGCTTTTGGCAAAACCTTAAAAGACGCAACACGGCCAATGATCATCATCGGGCAGGGCGCATTGGCCCGCGAAGATGGCGCGGCTATTCAGGCCCTAACGCATCAGATTGCTGAAGCTTATGGTGTCGTTGATACGAGTAAGGGCTGGAACGGCTATAATGTCCTGCATACAGCAGCATCACGGGTCGCTGGCCTGGATATTGACTTTGTGCCGGGCGAGGGCGGTCTTGCTACGCATGATATCGTTGCTGCAGCCGGTAATGGCGACGTTGAAGTTGTTTATTTGCTTGGTGCCGACGAAATCGACACACAAGCTCTCGGAAATGCCTTTGTGGTCTATCAGGGTCACCATGGCGACAACGGTGCGCACCGCGCTGATGTGATTTTACCGGGTGCAGCCTATACCGAGAAGAACGCAACCTGGGTCAACACCGAGGGACGTGTTCAATTGGGACGCTTAGCTGCATTCCCACCTGGTGATGCCCGCGAGGACTGGACGATTATTCGCGCACTTTCAGATGTGCTTGGTAAGTCGATCCCTTGCGATGATTTACGCGGCGTACGGTCCATGCTGGTTAACGCCAATGCGAACTTTATGAACATCGACATCGCTGTCGATGCAAAATGGGGAAGCTTTGGCGTTGCTGGCGACGTTACTGACGCGCCATTTACCTCACCAATTGATAATTTTTATATGACTGATCCGATCAGTCGAGCCTCAGAGACGATGGCTAAGTGTACTGAGACATTCTTGGAAGCCCAGGAAAAGACAACTGGTACCCATGGTTGAGTTCTTCGAAACGCAGGTTCTGCCAACACTATGGTTGTTGGCTAAAATCATCGCGATTATCGTCCCTGTGATGCTATCCGTGGCTTATTTGACGCTTTTTGAGCGTAAAGTCATTGGCGCCATGCAGTTACGCAAAGGCCCGAACGTTGTGGGTCCATTTGGATTGCTGCAGCCAATTGCCGATGGTCTCAAGCTGTTCATGAAAGAGACCATTATTCCGACGGGTGCAAACCGCGGTGTGTTTATTGCAGCCCCGATGATTACGTTCACCCTGGCGCTCGTCGCCTGGTCGGTGATCCCGTTTGATGCGGGCATGGTCCTGGCGGACATAAACGTCGGCATTCTATTTTTATTCGCGATCTCATCATTGGGTGTCTACGGCATCCTGATGGCTGGCTGGGCATCGAACTCCAAGTATGCGTTCCTGGGCGCGATGCGTTCAGCTGCACAGATGGTTTCATACGAAGTATCCATGGGATTGATCATTATTACTGTACTGTTGTGCGCAGGCTCGTTGAACCTTTCTGTCATAGTCGAAACACAGCGCACCGTTTGGTATATCATTCCGCTGTTCCCAATGTTCGTGATCTTTTTTATCTCAACGCTGGCCGAGACCAACCGCCATCCGTTTGATTTACCTGAAGCTGAGGCTGAACTCGTTGCTGGTTATAACGTTGAGTATTCAGCGATGACGTTCGCACTGTTCTTCTTGGGCGAATATGCCAACATGATTTTGATGTCTGCAATGACGTCAGTGCTGTTCCTGGGCGGCTGGTTGCCACCTATGGATATCGCATTGTTTAACTGGATACCGGGGCCTATCTGGCTGGCCCTGAAGATTACATTCTGTCTGTTTATTTTCGTATGGGTTCGCGCCACATTCCCACGATATCGTTACGACCAATTGATGCGTCTCGGCTGGAAAGTCTTCCTGCCGCTCTCATTGTTGGCTGTTGTTGCGGTGTCGGGTTTCCTCGTGGCTTTCGACATGGCTCCAGTTTTGGGTCAAGGGTGAGTAGAGACATATCATGAGCTTCATTGGACGCGGCGCACGAGCACTCTTTCTCACGGAACTTGTTTCCGGGATGTCACTCACCTTGCGCTATTTCTTCCGCAAGAAAGTGACGGTGAACTATCCGTTTGAGAAGGGACCATTATCAACGCGGTTCCGTGGTGAGCATGCGCTCCGACGTTATCCAAACGGTGAAGAGCGCTGCATCGCCTGCAAATTGTGCGAAGCGATCTGCCCGGCACAAGCCATCACAATTGAGGCTGAGCCGCGTGACGACGGATCTCGCCGCACAACACGTTACGACATCGACATGGTTAAATGCATTTATTGTGGCCTATGCCAAGAAGCATGCCCGGTTGACGCTATTGTCGAAGGACCGAATTTTGAGTTCGCCACGGAAACCCGTGAAGAACTGCTCTACGATAAAGATAAACTTCTGGCGAACGGTGATAGCTGGGAAACCGAATTGGCGGAACGACTGAGGATCGACGCACCTTATCGCTAAGGTGTGTTTGGGGGACTGATGATACACGCGTTCGCATTTTATATGTTTGCTGGGGTAGCAATTGCCTCCGCGGTTTTGGTTATTTCGGCCAAAAACCCAGTGCATTCTGTACTATTCCTGATTTTAACGTTCTTTAACGCCGCAGGTCTGTTTGTTCTGATGGGGGCTGAGTTCCTCGCCATGATCCTGGTCGTGGTTTACGTTGGCGCAGTGGCTGTCCTGTTTATGTTTGTGGTGATGATGCTCGACATTAACTTTGTCGAGATGCGACAGGGCTTCTTGCAGTACTTGCCAGTTGGCGCATTGATCGGTTTGGTGTTATTGCTCGAACTTATCATGGCCGTTGGTGGCTGGGCCTTTGCACCAGAAGCAATGAGCCTTGCTGCATCACCTGCACCGGCGCTGAGTGAACTATCCAACACCCATGCTATCGGACAGATTTTGTACACCAAATACGTATTTTTATTCCAGGCGTCCGGCATGGTTCTTCTGGTCGCCATGATCGGCGCCATTGTCTTAACACACCGCCGACGCGACGGCGTCCACAAACAACGTATCAGCGATCAGCTCGCACGTGATCCAAAGGATACTGTGAAGCTTCAGGACGTTGAAACAGGGAAGGGTATCTGATGATTGAGATCGGTCTCGGTCATTATCTGACCGTCGCGGCAATTCTTTTTACACTCGGGATTTTCGGGATCTTTCTAAACCGCAAGAACGTCATCGTTATTTTGATGTCAGTTGAATTGATGCTCCTTGCCGTCAACATCAACCTGGTCACTTTTTCAACGCATCTTGGCGACATGGTCGGACAGATATTCGCCATGCTGGTGCTAACCGTTGCCGCCGCTGAAGCCGCTATTGGCCTCGCGATCCTTGTCGTCTTCTTCCGTAATCGCGGCTCTATCGCCGTCGAAGACGTCAACATGATGAAGGGTTGATCGATATGATTGAGACAATCCTCGTCTTTCTGCCGCTTGTAGGCTCGCTCATCGCCGGTGTTATGGTTTTGGCAACCGTTGGCGCGGATAAAGAATTTAAGCACAAGATGGACTTTGCCTCGCAGATTGTGACCTGCGGAATGATGTTGATGGCTGCTATATTAGCCATAGTGATCTTCGTTGATGTGGGGCTGAATGGAAATGCCCGGACAACTGAGTTTTTCACATGGATTGCTTCAGGGTCGTTTGAGTTTTCATGGGCCTTAAAGGTCGACGCACTTACATCTGTCATGATGATCGTGGTATGCGTCGTCTCAGCAATGGTGCACGTGTATTCGATCGGGTATATGCACCACGATCCAAGCGTACCGCGCTTTATGTGCTATCTCAGCTTATTCACATTCATGATGCTGATGCTAATTACAGCCGACAATCTGGTTCAGATGTTCTTTGGTTGGGAAGGTGTTGGCCTTGCAAGTTATCTCTTGATCGGCTTTTGGTACAAAAAACCAACAGCGAATGCTGCAGCAATCAAAGCGTTTGTTGTGAACCGCGTTGGTGACTTTGGCTTTGCGTTAGGTATTTTTGCGACATTCCTTTTGTTTGATACTGTTCACCTGGACACCATTTTTGATGCCGTGCCGGGCAAACAAGATGCGGTATTGAATGTCTTTGGTATTGATTTCCATGCTCTGACGATCATCTGCCTGCTGTTGTTTGTTGGCGCGATGGGTAAGTCAGCTCAGCTTGGCCTACACACATGGTTACCAGACGCGATGGAGGGGCCAACCCCTGTGTCAGCACTGATCCATGCTGCAACGATGGTGACAGCCGGTGTTTTTATGGTCGCACGCTTGTCACCAATGTTTGAATATTCAGATACAGCGTTGATGGTTGTGACTGTTGTTGGCGGGTCTACGGCGATCTTTGCAGCGACGATTGGTTGCGTACAGAACGATATCAAACGCGTGATTGCGTATTCAACGTGCTCACAGCTTGGCTACATGTTCTTTGCCTGTGGTGTTTCAGCATATTCTGCAGGCGTCTTTCACCTGATGACGCACGGTTTCTTTAAGGCATTGTTATTCTTAGGCGCAGGTTCGGTCATTCACGCCATGTCTGATGAACAAGACATGCGCAAAATGGGCGGCATCTGGAAAATGATCCCGGTCACCTATGCTTTAATGTGGATCGGCTCTCTGGCACTTGTCGGTATTCCGCCATTTGCAGGCTATTTCTCAAAGGATATTGTCCTCGAAGCTGCTTATGGCGCACATACTGGCGTTGGTAACTATGCATTTATCATGGGTCTGACAGCGGCATTGCTGACGGCGTTCTATTCATGGCGTCTGTTGTTCATGACATTCCACGGCAAGCCTCGCTGTGACGAGACTGTGCTGGGCCACGTTCATGAAAGCCCCATGGTGATGATCTTGCCATTGGTAGTCTTGGCGATTGGTGCCGTCGGTGCTGGTTACTTCACATATGACATTATGGTCGGCGAGAGCAGTGCCGTATTCTGGGGCGATGCCATCATGATCCTGCCAAGCCATCCTGCGCTTGAAAACGCGCATCATGTGCCGGCTTTGGTTAAGTATGCGCCACTGATTGTCGGTGCGATCGGTATCGCTGCTGCGTATGTGATGTATATCGCGCGCCCGGATATCCCAGGTAAAATTGCAGCACGGTTCCAGGGTGTTTATCAATTCCTGCTCAACAAATGGTACTTCGACGAGCTTTACGACAAGATTTTCATCCGTCCAGCCTTTGCATTGGGCCGTGCCCTTTGGAAGGGTGGCGATGGCGCCTTGATCGACGGTGTTGGTCCTGACGGGGTTTCGTCTGCCGTGCGCGTTATGGCACGCCGGGTTTCAGCGCTGCAGACGGGCTATCTCTATCACTATGCATTCGCCATGCTGATCGGTATCGCCGCGTTGGTGAGCTGGTACATGTTCACAAAAGGGGCGTGAGGGACTAATGTTCTACTTACCACTTCTCACAATCCTCACATTCGCGCCGCTTGTTGGCGTGTTGGCGATTTTGATCATCCGTCACGACGACCCAAAGGTTGTTGCGACGAACGCCCGGAACGTTGCGTTATTCGTCACAACCGGTGTGTTTGTCCTGTCACTCATCTTGTGGTTCAGCTTCGATAAAACCACAGCTGACTTCCAGTTCGTCGAACAAGTTCCATGGATGGAAGATTTCGGCATCGAGTACCACATGGGCGTGGACGGTATTTCTGTGTTGTTCGTGCTGTTGACAACGCTGCTGACTCCTATCTGCATTCTCGCCAGCTGGAATTCGATTCAAGAGCGTGTGAAGGAATACATGATTTCCTTCCTGATCTTGGAAACATTCATGATCGGCATGTTCTGCGCGCTTGATCTGCTCCTGTTCTATATCTTCTTTGAAGCCGTCTTGATCCCGATGTTCATTATCATCGGTATCTGGGGTGGGGCGCGACGTGTCTACGCAGCCTTCAAGATGTTCCTCTACACGCTTTTGGGTTCCGTGCTGATGCTGGTAGCGATGCTGACCATGTACTATCACGCTGGAACAACCAATGTTGTCGAATTGATGGGATATAGCTTCCCGATTGAGACCCAGAAATGGCTATGGCTCGCATTCTTTGCATCATTCGCGATTAAGGTGCCAATGTGGCCGGTTCATACTTGGCTACCAGACGCGCATGTTGAAGCGCCGACAGCCGGTTCCGTGATCCTGGCCGGTGTCCTGTTGAAGTTCGGTGGTTATGGTCTGTTGCGGTTCTCGTTGCCAATGATGCCCGAAGCCAGTGTTTACTTTACACCCCTGGTCTTCTCGCTATCGGTTATCGCCGTGGTTTACACGTCGCTTGTGGCGCTTGCACAAGAGGATATGAAAAAGCTTATTGCGTATTCATCTGTGGCTCACATGGGCTTCGTGACGATTGGCGTCTTCACCTTTAATACGCAAGGCATTGAGGGTGCGATCTATCAGATGTTGTCACACGGTGTTGTGTCGGCTGCATTGTTCCTCATCGTTGGCGTCGTTTACGACCGTATCCATACACGCGAGATTGATGCTTATGGTGGACTGGTCAGTCGCATGCCCAAGTACGCCATCGTCTTTATGTTCTTTGCGATGGCATCCGTGGGTTTACCTGGAACAGGTGGCTTCGTTGGCGAAGTTCTGGTTTTGATTGGTGTCTTCAAAGTGAACACCTGGGTTGCCGCGCTGGCTTCACTCGGCGTGATCCTTGGCGCTGCCTACACGCTTTATCTATATCGCCGAATTATCTTCGGTGAGCTGACTAAAGAGAATCTGATGAAGATTAAGGATATAAGTAGGCGTGAAATGCTGATCTTTGCGCCCTTGTTGATTATCACGTTGTGGATGGGTATTTACCCGTCGTCGTTCCTTGATTTCATGCATGTATCCATCGCACATCTGATCGATCAGATGGAAACTTCATTGGCTGCGAGCGGTTCGCTCAACGTAGCCGGACGATAGGGGAGAGTAAGTATGTTAATGACCGAAATGCCCAATATCGTTCCTGCACTGCCTGAGCTTTTTCTGGCTGGCGTGATCATGTTGCTGCTTATGTTTGGTGTATTCCAAAAGGGCGGCACGAGTGACAATGACGAAGCCACGTTCCGCATCGTCTCTATGCTCTCTATCGTGACACTGATCTTAGCTGTATTCCTGCTCATTCCATTGGCAGGCCCGCGCTCAGTAACGTTTGCCGATATGTTTGTTACGGACAATTTTGCCGTATTCTGCAAGGCACTGGTTTTGATCTCCGCTGCGCTTGGCATTCTTATGTCGCGCGACTTTATGGAACGCCATCACGTCGCCCGTTTCGAATTCCCAATTCTGATTGTCTTCGCAGCGCTTGGTATGCTGTTGATGATCTCGGCAAACGATCTGGTGAGCCTTTATGTTGGCCTCGAGATGCAGTCTCTGTCGCTGTATGTCTTGGCATCTATTCAGCGTGATGACAGTCGCGCAACCGAAGCTGGCCTCAAGTACTTCGTACTGGGTGCCGTCGCATCAGGCTTGCTTCTCTATGGTTCGTCCCTGGTCTATGGCTTTGCAGGTACTACGAACTTTGATGCGTTGGCTGGCCTATTCTCAGCTGGTGGCGACGTTTCAACCGGTCTATTGATTGGTATCGTGTTCATCATGGCAGGCCTGTCGTTCAAGATTTCAGCTGTGCCGTTCCATATGTGGACGCCAGATGTCTACGAGGGTGCACCAACACCCGTGACTGCATTCTTTGCCGTTGCGCCTAAGATCGCCGCATTGGCCCTGTTACTCAGGGTTATGATCGGACCGTTTGGGGATCTGCTTGTTCACTGGCAGCAAATTGTCATTGTGATCTCAGTATTGTCGATGGCGCTTGGCGCGCTGGCTGCGATCAACCAGAAAAACATCAAACGCCTGATGGCTTACAGCTCAATCGGCCATGTCGGTTATGCGTTGGTCGGTCTGGCAGCTGGTACCGAAGCAGGTGTTCACGGTGTCTTGGTCTATTTAGCTATTTATCTCGTCATGAACATCGGTACATTTGCATGTATTTTGTGCATGCATCGAGGTGGCGTGATGGTTGAAGGTATTAATGATCTTGCTGGCCTAGGTAAAACGCATCCGCTGCTTGCGGCTACGATTGCTATTTTCATGTTCTCACTCGCAGGAATCCCACCATTGGCAGGCTTCTTCGGCAAGCTATACGTGTTCGTCGCCGCGATTGATGCAGGTCTATATATTCTTGCAATCATTGGTGTTGTGACCAGTGTCGTCGGTGCGTTCTATTACCTGCGTATTATCAAAGTCATGTACTTTGACGATCCGATTGACGCGCTTGATAGTAACATCGGTCGTGAAATGACATTCGTGATCGGCGTTACATCGGTCATTGTCATCCTGTTCTTTGTTTATCCGAGCCCTGTTCTGAATACAGCGAAGATAGCCGCGGCGGCACTGTTCGCCGGATGACCAGCGACCAAAGCCCCGGGCCCCATCTGCCCGCAGTCTATAACCTTATCGCCCTAGAGACCGTCGGCAGTACGATGACCGAAGCGCGCAAGCTTGCTGATCTAGGTGAGGATGCGGCGCCGGATGGCACGCTGATCTGGTCGAAAGAACAAACTGAAGGACGAGGGCGGCGCGACAATACCTGGGACAGCCCACGTGGTAATTTCTATTCATCCCTCATCGTGCGCCCTGATGTGCCTGCGTCACGCGGGGCTGAGCTCAGCTTTGTCACTGGGTGCGCCGTATACGACACGATTGGCGAGCTTTGTGAGCCCGGCTTTGATTGCCGTCTCAAATGGCCAAACGATATTTTGCTCAATGACAGTAAAGTCGGCGGTCTTTTGCTAGAAGCAAAGGGCGAGGCTGGCAAAAATGTTGATTACGTCATTATCGGACTTGGTGTGAACTTACGCTCGCATCCCGAAGACACAGAATTTCCAGCCACAAACTTTGCTGAACAAAGTCAGGCCATTCCGGATTATGCATTCCTTGAAACCTATGCCCGTCACTTCCTTGATCACGCGGCGAGATGGGTTGAAGAGGGGTTTGAGCCCATTCGTGCAGACTGGAAATGGCGCGCTAAGGGTATTGGCAAAGAAATCAATGTCCGTCTGCACAACGAGACAATGACGGGCGTATTTGAGGACATTGCCGAAGATGGCAGTCTCATATTAAATGTTGATGGCGACGTTCGGCGCATTGCCGCCGGAGAGGTTTATTTTCCGGACGTGATAAAGGAGGGCTGAATGCTCCTCGCGATCGATAGTGGAAATACAAACACGGTGTTCGCCATCTTCAATGATGAGGGCGCTATCATTAGCCAATGGCGCGCGGCGGCAAAGACAGCCAAGACAGCCGACGAGCTTGCCGTCTGGCTCAGCCAACTCATGAAATTGGAAAACATTTCTCGCGATGACGTCACCGAAGTGATCATTGCGACGGTTGTGCCCGAAAACCTGTTCGATCTGAAAACC
>CAWUWH010000029.1:0-6505 GCA_963926035.1 uncultured Rhodospirillales bacterium | reverse complement strand
GTTTGCGCGAATAATCTCGTATTCCCGGTCATGTTTGAGGGCAGGAATGCGTCTGCGCGCTGACGCGGCTTCAGATGGATCAATATCCACATAAGTAACGCCAACGTCGACACTCGCATCAGCCAGCACGACGCCCCACGGATCAATCGCAATCGAATGCCCATAAGTTTTACGACCGCCGCTATGCACGCCCGTCTGAGCGGGCGCTAAGACAAACGCCCCAGTTTCGATTGCCCGGGCACGGAGCAACGCATGCCAATGCGCCTCGCCAGTTGGTCGTGTAAATGCAGATGGCACGGTCAACATAACGGCACCTGCCTTGGCCAAATCCCTATAAAGATGCGGAAAACGAAGGTCATAACAAACAGTCATGCCAATCGGACCCCATGGCGTAGACGCTAACGTTAATTCAGTCCCCCCGTGATACGTATCGCTTTCACGATAAACATCGCCACTTCCAACATCGACATCGAATAAATGCATCTTGTCGTAGATGGCAACAATCTCGCCTTGAGCATTAATCAGGAAGGATCGATTTGCGAGCTTCCCCGGAGTTACTTCAGATTGCACGGCAACAGACCCGACAAGAATCCAAACACCGTGTTTTCGCGCATCGTTTTGCAAAGCGACAACAGTTTGATCATTCAAACCCGATTGAGCTTTTTGGCGGCACGCGTCTCTATCAAGCTCAATCATGTTGCAAACTTCTGGGAACAGAACGAATTCAGCCCCACCGGCCACCGCTTCATCCAGATATACACTATTTACAGATGCATTCTCGGAAGGGTCAGGCCCTGCCGTAATCTGGACGAGCGCTGCCTTAAACGTCTTCGTCAATTGGCAATGCCAAGCGCCGCATCGAGCTTGCCTTGAGCATCCAACTGCTGAATACCGTCGCTATCGCCGATATGCTGTCCATCCACAAAAATCTGCGGTACGGATGTGGCGCCCCCTGCCATTTCAGACATCTTGCGCCTAAGTGATGCACACATCATCACGTCATGCTCTTCAAAATGGACACCTTTGCTTTTCAGCAAACTCTTCGCGCGCGTGCAGTAAGGACAAAACGCCGTCGTATAAATTTCAACCTTAGCCATCATGTATTCTCCAAATTGTTGTGATGAATATAATCAGAAATGCCGACAATCAAAGGTCTGACGTAACCACGCGCGCAATTGTGAGAACGTCGACAGCAGATGACCCACTCTTAATCAGTGCTTGTGCCGCAGTTTCTATTGTTGCCCCTGTTGTTAAAACGTCATCCACCAGTAACACACGTTTACCCATCAACATTTCTTTATGGCGTTGTTGAAGGGCAAATGCCCCTTTGACATTCCGTCGGCGTCCCGCACTCGACTTGCCGCCTTGTGAGCCCGTCCGTTTGGTCCGCACCAACAAATCTGGAATGGAACGTGTGCGTCCAACCTTTGCCAACCGGTTAGAAAGCAACCCAGCTAGATTATATCGACGCGATATTAAACGGGTCCAATGCAGCGGTACCGGCGCAACAATTTCAGCACGCTCAAGCAAAACAGCCCCAGGGCGCAACATTATTTTTGTTAAAGGTGGAGCCAAATCTGTTCTATCACCTTGCTTATACACCAAAATCATTCTCCGACTAGCATCATCTTACATCAAGGCCGACCGTTCACTCTCATAAGGCGGGTGTGACCTTGTACAGGCAACACACAATGCCTGCACACCAACGTCAAAAGGGAATGGGACACCGCATGCATAGCACTGAGGCGCGCTCAGAAAACGCATGCGGGCCCAACATGACGAGCATAGCCCATTCGAATCCTGTATCGGGATATCACATGATATGCAGAGCGGCGGCCAAAGATTATTTGCGAGCGCTTTAACACTGTTTTTGAGCATTGCATGCAAACGTGTCATACATTCTCCATGGATTTATTGCCCAACATTATGAACGTTTTTGATCGCAAGCTTGTGCAGCGCCATCGCGACCGCGCCGCTGAAGATTATGATGCTTACGACTTTCTATTTATGGAAGGCGCAGAGCGATTATGTGACAGATTGTTTGATATTAATCGCTCATTTGAGACTGGCCTCGATATCGGCTGCCATGGGGGAGAAGTCGGGAAAATTCTTGCAGGGTCAGGCAAGATCGAAAAACTCTTCCAAACAGACTTATCCAGCGCCCTTGCAGCGCGGGCTCAAGCCAAAAATGGCAATCCTACTTTAGCATCCGATGAAGAATCATTGCCTTTCGAATTGGCAAGTTTTGACGTTATTGCATCCAATTTGAGTTTACATTGGGTCAACGACTTGCCCGGTGCACTTTCACAAATTCGACTAGCGCTCAAATCGGATGGCTTGTTCTTAGGCGCTGTGCTGGGTGGCGACACTTTGCATGAACTCCGCAACAAGCTTGCTGAAGCAGAAATCGAGATTGATGGTGGTCTGAGTCCGCGTGTATCGCCTTTCGCTGACGTCCAAGACTTGGGCGCATTGCTTCAACGCGCCCGATTCGCGCTCCCGGTCGTTGATACCGAGACCGTCACAGTCAAATATACGGAACCGTTTAAATTACTTAAAGATTTGCGCGGTATGGGCGAAAGCAATGCGGTTCTCGAACGCCGAAAAACGCCTTTAAAGCGAGAGATCCTTATGCGCGCCATGGCAAATTATGTTAAGGAGTTTAGCGACAGTGAAGGTCGAATACCTGCGACGTTCCAAATTCTGACAATGACCGCTTGGGCGCCTGCGCCAACGCAGCAACAACCTTTGCGTCCTGGCAGTGCTGGATCGCGCTTGGCTGAGGCATTGGGGAGCGATGAGGTTTCGCTTGGAGAAAAAGCAGATCCTAAGAAAAATTAGAGCTCAAACGGAAAAAGGTCGCGCACTGCGCGACCCCTCTCTCAAAAGCTCCTCGTAAAAGCTCCCTAGGAAACTGAGGCTTACGAGGCGTATTGAACACCCTTCTCATCGAAGAGCTTTTTGAGCTCGCCAGACTCATACATTTCTCTAACGATATCGCACCCCCCGACAAACTCACCTTTTACATAAAGCTGAGGAATAGTTGGCCAGTTCGAAAAGTCTTTTATCCCTTGGCGGATTTCCATGTTCTCAAGTACGTCGACGCCTTTGAACTTAACGCCCATCATTGTCAATGCCTGGGTTACAGCAGCGGAAAACCCGCACTGTGGCATGATTGGCGAGCCCTTCATGAACAAGACAACATCGCTGCCATCAATTTCGCCTTGGATTTGTGTATTTGTTGGATTGTCGCTCATAGCGTCTTCCTTACCTAGAGTGCCCTATTCGGGTGCAGAGGTTTGCAGGGCCAGCGCATGGAGCTCATTGCCCATCCGCCCTTTAAGCGCCTGGTAAACCAGTTGATGCTGTTGAACGCGGGACTTCCCCGCAAATTCTTTAGAGACAACATGTGCCGCATAATGGTCACCGTCACCAGCAAGGTCATTAATTGTAACCTCAGCGTCCGGTAACGCGTCTTTGATCATCTGTTCGATATCCGCGGCAGCCATAGCCATGTTTAAGCGTCTCCGTTTTCAATTATAAACGAGATATGGCGTCTCGGCGAACGCCCGTCAACCCTTCACAATGTAGGGTTACAGCCGTCAACGTACGTTGTTTTCCATCAATGAGCCTGATATAGGGTGCCGAACATCAAGAGAACACCCGCGCGCGCGCATCTAATTTAGCCGCTAAACATGGACGGGACGGCACTAATGGCACGACGTAGACAAGTTTATGAAGGCAAGGGAAAGGTCCTTTTCGAAGGCCCTGAGCCAGGCACGCTCGTTCAATATTTCAAAGATGATGCTTTATCCGTCAGCGACGGGCGAAAAGGTACCGTTACTGGAAAAGGCGTTCTGAATAACCGAATTTCTGAATATTTGATGATGCGTCTAGCCGAGATTGGCGTCCCAACGCATTTTGTTCGACGCTTGAATATGCGCGAGCAATTGGTTCGTGAAGTCGAAATCGTCCCTGTCATTTTGACTGTCCGCAATGCGGCAGCTGGCACTTTTGCCTCGCGCTTTGGTCTAATGGAGGGAACGCCTCTCCCCCAGTCTATCGTCGAATATCATTATAAATCTGACGAACTCGGCGATCCAATGGTTTCCGAAGAGCACATTACCGCCTTTAATTGGGCATCACCAACAGATCTAGATGAAATGATGGCAATGGCATTAAGGGTCAATGATTTCTTGTCCGGCCTTTTTCTCGGCGTTGGCTTAAGGCTCGTAGATTTTCGCGTTGAATTTGGGCGTGTGTGGGAAGACGAGATTGTCCGACTTATCCTTGCTGACGAGCTAAGCCCTGATAATTGTCGGCTTTGGGATATCAAAACTAACGAGAAGCTAGACTATGATCGCTTTGATCAGGATTTGGGAAATGCCGAAGCGGGATACCAGGAAGTCGCACGTCGATTAGGTATTTTACCCGAATCGGGACCGACCGATATGCCCGGTCCGGCAGCGATGCAGTAAAACGCATGCCTGATGGCAAAGTCATAACGCATTGAAAGTCAGGGCAAACTGCACAGCTTAGCAAAGGACGTTGATAATGTAGTCTGGCTAGGGCATGAAATGAGCCAAATACAGCGCCAAATTGATATGGAGACGATCTCTTGAAAGCCACTGTTCACGTTACGCTTAAAAATGGTGTTCTCGACCCTCAAGGCAAAGCCGTTCAAAACGCGCTCAGCGGACTAAACTTTTCAGTTGTTGAAGGTGTCCGCCAAGGCAAGTTTATAGAACTTGAGCTGAACGAGACTGATCCTGAAAAGGCGCATGCGCAGGTCGAAGATATGTGTAAGAAATTACTCGCCAATACAGTGATCGAAAATTACACGATCGAGATCATAAAGGAATAATCCTCATGAAATCAGCCGTCATTGTTTTTCCCGGCTCCAATTGTGATCGTGACGCAAGAGTCGCTTTAGAAGATGTAACCGCTGGCGAGGTCATTATGCACTGGCATGGCGACATTGAGTTGCCAAAGGTCGATTTAATTGTGGTGCCGGGTGGATTTTCATACGGCGATTATCTTCGTTGTGGCGCTATGGCTGCAAAGTCTCCCGTTATGCGCGAAGTAAAAAAACGTGCTGACGATGGCATCGCTGTAGCTGGTATTTGCAATGGTTTTCAAGTTTTGACTGAAATTGAGCTTCTGCCAGGTGTGCTCATGCGAAATGCGGATCTAAAATTTGTATGTAAAGACGTGCATTTATCAGTTGAGACCGCGAATTCCGCTTTTACCGGTCATTATCAAAAAGGCCAGGTCATTCGCATTCCGGTTGCCCATCATGACGGTAACTACGTCACTGACAATGACACACTCAAGGCATTGAATGACCAAGACCGGATTACTTTTCGCTATGTATCCGAAGACGGTACACGTGGGAATGATGCCAATCCAAATGGATCCATGGATGATATTGCTGGCATTCTCAACGAAAAGCGAAATGTGCTTGGTATGATGCCGCATCCCGAACGTCTTGTTGCGTCGTCTCTGGGGGGCACCGATGGCCGACCTATGTTTGAAGGACTGCTTGCTGCACTTGGTTAATCAGCTACTGCCATAATTCTGTCATCATTGAACATTATAAAGCGCAATCAATAATTCAACATTGATCATATTTATGTGTATGTTACCTACAAGTGTGATTCCCAACACAGGCAATGTGCCGCGGCGAACATTTATCTGGGAATTTTAAAGATGCGTGATGTAAAAGTTTTAGCAGTACTGTCAATTGCTACACTAGCCTTATCAGGTCAAGCGAACGCGGCTGACCGTGCCACAGGTACATTCATTGGTGCTGGTGCTGGAGCTAACATCACGCAAGGTACCGAACTTAACGGAAATGGTGCGTCCAACGAACTTGATCATGACACTGGTTATATTGGCGTTCTATCGCTTGGTCATGCCTATGCAAACGGTCTCCGTGGTGAGATTGAACTTGGCAAACGCAGCAACAGAGTGAATAAAAGCAGCGGAACGAGCACGGGAGGCAACTCCTCAGTCTTGAGCGCAATGCTAAATGGTTACTATGATTTTGCCACTGGCACATCTTTCATTCCATATCTCGGTGCTGGTATTGGCGTCGGCAGGATTAGCGTGAATGCATCACCCGTTAATGCAAATAGAGTGAATAGTTCAGGTGCCGGGCTCGGTTTGCAAGGTATTGCAGGCGTTGGTTATCAGTTAGATAATAATTGGACGAGCTCTCTCGAATATCGTTATTATACGCTGCAAAATGCCGAGGTTAACCTTTCAAATAGCAACCGTGTCGATGCGGATTATTATTCTCATTCAATCATGGTTGGTCTTCGCTATACGTTTGGCGAAAAGAAAAAGCCAATGGCTACCGTTGCTCCTGCACCGGCGCCTGCTCCAAGACCTATTGCTCAAAAGAAACCGGAACCTGCGCCTGCTCCAGCAGAACCAGCACCAATAGCACGCAATTACATCGTGTTCTTTGATTGGGACAGCGCAAATATCTCAGATGAAGCTC
>CAWUWH010000028.1:0-3682 GCA_963926035.1 uncultured Rhodospirillales bacterium | reverse complement strand
AAAGAAGGAGCGCCCGTTTATGTTAGCGATCATCTCACCTGCAAAGAAACTCGACTTTGAGAGCGATCCGATCACGGAAGCGCACACGCAACCCGACTTGATGAAAGACGCCAAGGTCTTGGCCAAGCGTGCAAAGCAGCTCACGCGCAGCGATCTTAAATCGATGATGCATATTTCGGACAATCTGGCCGAGCTGAATTACCAGCGCTTTCAGGATTTCAAACCGCCTTTTAATCTTGCTAATGCACGGCAAGCCGCACTCACTTTTGCAGGTGATACCTATGTCGGCCTGGATGCGAGCACATTAAAAGATAAAGACCTGGAGTATGCACAAGATCATTTACGGATTTTGTCCGGGCTCTATGGCCTTTTGAGGCCGCTGGACCTTATTCAGCCTTACCGGTTGGAGATGGGCGTAAAGTTTGCCATCGATGGCAAAGAAACCCTATACGACTTTTGGGGTGACCGTGTCACAAAGGCGATTAACAAGGCCACCAAAGATCATACAGATCGCCGTGTAATTAACCTGGCGTCGAACGAGTACGCAAAGGTCGTCAAACCAAAGACGCTAGATGGCCAGATTGTGACCCCGGTATTTAAAGAAATCAAAGATGGAGAGGCCCGTTCGCTTGGCCTCTTTGCAAAGCGCGCACGCGGCATGATGGCGCGCTACATGGTCACCAATCGCGTTGAGACCGAAAAAGGTCTGAAGGCGTTTAAAGATGGTGGATACCGGTTTCAGGCGGATCAGTCTGACGATACCAAATGGGTGTTCACACGCCCCCAGCCCTAACCATGCCGGTTATTGAAAAACGCGGTCCGTGGATGGTTGTTGTTGTGACCGACAGCAAAGGTCAGATTTTTGCCTATCCATGGGAGGGCACTGAGCCTGAAGCTGCTCCTCAAGCCATAGAAGATACCGAACCGGATGCTGGCACACGCTACCTTGTGCACTGGGAACGTGGCCTTAAGACAAGGCAAGATGCTGAAATCCGTGCTCGTGAGGTCAATGCCGAAATACAAAGCGAGACCGGCACGAGCAACGCATCAATCACAACGATTGTGAAGCATTAATCATCTTCAAAACAGGGACGACATTGCCTTGCGACATGACGTAGTGACGGATATCGTTCGTGCATACATGATACGTGCAACGGAGTGTCCATCTACATGAGAAGAACTTTCATCTTAAGCAGCCTGGCCATTACCGCGGCGATTGTTCTCGTGTTCGCTTCTGTAACCTTTGTGCTTTTCTATATTGATGCTGTGGTCAAAGAAACCATCGAGAGCGACGGTTCCAGCGCCTACAAAGTTCCCGTTACCATCGCCGACGCCAAAGTGTCGCTGAAAACCGGCGGAGGTCAGATCACAGGTCTTCGGATAGCCAACCCACCTGGGTTTGGTGCGCCATCAGCGATCCACATTCCTTTCGTTGTTCTTGAGGTTGATACAGAGCGTGTTGCCACCAAAGCTATTGGTGTGCGTCGCGTCGTTCTTGAGCAGCCCAAGATCGTTCTGGAAATCCGCGAAGGCATGGTCAACTTGGTCAGACTTCGAGAGAGTGTCCGTGCCTGGGTCAATCAATCCAAAATTAGTGGCGAGGATGCATCATCAGGCCAAATGTTTATCATTGACCAGATCCTTCTGCAAAACGGCACCATGGAGTTCCGGGCTGACTTCCTGGACGGGCTAGAAACAGAAGTTTCACTGCCAGACACCCGCATAACAGATATTGGTGCTGAGACCGATGGCGCCCTGCCAGCTGTCATTATTGAGGCCATAACGGACCTTATCATTACAGCTGTCGAACGTGCGTCACGCCGCATTGATCTCAAGGCGTTAGCCGAAAAGAATGAAATTCCTGTGCCAAATGTTAATATCGGCGCACTCCTGAAAAAGTAAGGTGAGCAACAAATGAGCATTTACCGCGCCCCCGTCGATGAGATGCTTCTTGTTATGCAAGAGATCGGAAACCTGGATCAAATTGCAGGCCTTCCCGGTTACGAGGATGCCACATCTGACCTTGTCGCTGCTATTTTGGCCGAGGCAAGTAAACTTGGTGCCGACGTATTGGACCCCATAAACGCAAGTGGTGATGCCGAAGGATGTGTCCTTGAGAATGGTGTCGTACGCACGCCTAAAGGTTTTAAAGAAGCCTATAAGCAGTTCATTGAAGGCGGCTGGAATTCGATGCCGTTTGATCCAGAGCTTGGCGGTCAGGGTCTGCCTTGGCTGGTCTCCACAGGCGCATCCGAGATTTGGCATGCAGCGAACATGTCGTTTGGGCTTTGCCCATTGCTGACAGGCGGTGCTGCAGAACTCTTATCGATCCATGGGTCAGAAGCCCTGAAATCGGTCTATCTTGAAAACATGATCAGTGGCGTTTGGACCGGTACAATGAACCTGACCGAGCCACAGGCTGGCTCAGACCTATCGCGCATTCGCACCAAAGCCATTAAAGAAGGCGATGCTTACCGTATATCGGGCCAGAAGATTTTCATCACGTATGGTGAACACGATTTTACCGATAATATCGTGCACATGGTGCTCGCCCGCACGCCAAATACACCAGAAGGCATCAAAGGTATATCGCTGTTTGTCGTGCCGAAGCATCTGGTCAACGAAGATGGCACGCTTGGGGAGCGCAACGATTTGCGATGCGGGTCTCTTGAGCACAAGCTTGGCATTAATGCGAGCCCAACCGCTGTCATGCTATATGGCGAAAACGAGGGCGCTTTAGGATATCTCGTCGGCGAAGAAAATCGTGGCATCGAATACATGTTCACAATGATGAACAATGCACGCCTCGCCGTTGGCCTTGAAGGTGTCGCGATTGCTGAGCGCGCTTATCAACGCGCCCGCGCCTTCGCTGCAGACCGTACCCAAGGCCGAGGCACCGACCGCGACAACAAAGAAGCGGTTGCGATCATTCAGCATCCAGACGTAAAGCGGATGCTGTTGTCGATGCGGTCACAAACCGAGGCTGTCCGTTCCTTAGCCTATTGGGTGTCGTCTCGCCTTGATTTGGCGCACCACTCAACAGACCCAGCAGAAGCCAAAAAAGCACAGTCATTCGTTGATCTTTTAACCCCTGTCGTTAAGGCCTGGAGCACCGACGTTGGCGTCGAAGTTGCCGATACGGGCTTACAAATCCACGGCGGCATGGGCTTTATTGAAGAAACCGGTGCTGCACAGCACCTGCGCGACGCACGAATTGCGCCAATTTACGAAGGCACGAACGGCATCCAGGCACTCGACCTGGCCGGGCGAAAAATTGCCCGCGAAGGCGGCGAAACGATGCATGCGCTCATCGCTGAAATGCGTGCCTCAATGGCAGAAATGAACTCATCACACGCGCGCCTTCGCACAGCCATTTATGCACTCGAACGGACAACAGACTGGATTATCAGTAACTTTGAAGAAACGCCCGTAACGGCCCTGGCAGGCTCGGTCACATACCTGCGTTTATGCGGCATTACAGTCGGCGGCTGGTTGATGGTACGGCTATTTGAAGCATCCAAAAGAAATCGTGACAAGAACCCGCTTTTAGCAGAACGCCGTCAGGCTTCTGTTAGCTTCTATGCACGGCATATTCTCTCGCAAGCACCAGGACTGGCAGATGCTGTCCTGGATGGTAGTTCTGTGATCGCAGAAACACGCATCGAAGCCCTGTAGTCCGTTA
>CAWUWH010000027.1:0-12835 GCA_963926035.1 uncultured Rhodospirillales bacterium | reverse complement strand
AGACAATGGCACAAACAATCACCTCGAACAGAGTTCGTGCACGAGTGTTGTCACTAATTTTTTTCTCGCTCAAGTGAACAACTGCGTCTAGCCAGTAAATGGCTACCACCAGCACCTTGAGTGGGCGGACTATATGGGCGCTCCCTACCTGCGTCAACCAGAAAGTTATGAAAAAATATATCGAAAAATCAGTCTCTTAGACACAATGTAGTATAAGAGTTGCAATTAAGCACCAGATTTAGCTTCCATCAATGCTGCAATGCAAAATAGTGAGTGGAGATATGCATATTAACCGCACATTTGTGACGTTTTTATTCATCTGAGGGGGGTGATTCTATTTAAAATCATCCACAATTACCTAGTACGCCATAATATTACGGTTAAATCCGAATCAAAAGGGGCGCATCCCATCGGAACACGCCCCTATTTGTTCGCGTTTTTGCGTTAACGTTTAATCAGATTCAGCAGCCGGCGCTTCGATTAGCTCAGCTGGCTCCTCTGGAGGTAACGTCTTGGTAATCACTGCATCACGCTTCGCAGCAATCTCACGCATACCGTTCATGAACGATCCCGTACCAGCTGGGATCGGACGACCGACGATAACGTTCTCCTTGAGACCGATGAGATCATCGACCTTGCCGGAAACCGCAGCTTCGGTCAGCACACGTGTTGTTTCCTGGAACGATGCCGCAGAGATGAACGATTGTGTCTGCAAGCTGGCTTTCGTAATACCTTGAAGCACAAGCTCGAATTTAGCCGGGGTATCACCCGCCTTCACAACCTTGGCGTTGATCTTGTCGAACTCAATACGATCGACAAGCTCACCAACCAGCAACGTGGTATCACCACCATGTGTGACTTCAACTTTCTGCAGCATCTGGCGAACAATCACCTCGATGTGTTTATCGTTGATTTTCACACCCTGCAGACGGTAAACGTCCTGGATCTCGTTGATCAGGTATTCGGCCAAAGCCTCAACACCTAATACACGCAAGATATCGTGCGGCACAGGATTACCGTCCATCAGCGCATCACCGATTTGAACGTAATCGCCTTCCTGCACTGACAAGTGACGGCCCTTAGGCACCAGGTATTCAGTGGCTTCATCACCATCTTCAACCGGCTGCACAATCACGCGACGCTTGTTCTTATAGTCTTTACCGAATTCAACACGACCTTCGCTTTCGGCGATAATCGCATGATCCTTCGGACGACGTGCTTCGAACAGTTCAGCAACCCGTGGTAGACCACCTGTGATATCACGCGTCTTGGCGCTTTCACGTGGAATACGAGCAACAACGTCACCTGCGTGGATTTCCTGACCGTTTTCAACCGAGAGAATGGCATCAACTGAAAGGAAATAACGCGCTTCATGACCAGTATCCAGGTTCACAACTTCACCTTTCTTGTCACGCAAAGTAATGCGTGGGCGAAGATCTGTACCCTTTGGCTGAGATTTCCATTCGGTCACAACTTTATATGAGATGCCCGTTGCATCATCGGTCCGTTCGGTCAGCGAGATGCCTTCCGTCAGGTCGACGTATGTCGCAACACCTTCTTTTTCAGTAATGACTGGCAGTGTGTATGGATCCCACTCAGCGAGTTTATCGCCACGTGCAACCTTGTCACCGTCTTTGACCATCAATTGAGCACCATATGGAATACGGTGCTTGACGCGTGAACGCCCTTTGCCGTCAATCAAAAGCAGTTCTGCATTACGGCTCATCATGATCTGAATGCCACGTGAGTTCTTAACCGTCGTGCAATTGACCAGCTTCACTGTCGAGTCAGCCACTGATTCAATATACGAACGCTCAGTACCACGCTGCACAGCACCACCAATGTGGAACGTACGCATCGTCAACTGTGTGCCCGGCTCACCGATAGACTGCGCAGCCATAACACCAACTGCTTCGCCCATGTTCACTGGCGTACCACGTGCAAGGTCACGACCGTAACACGCTGCACATACACCTTTATCAAGATCACATGTCAGAACCGAGCGAATACGGATGCTTTCGACTTCCGCTTCTTCGATCACTGCACAATGAGGCTCTTCGATGATCATGTTCCGCTTGATGATGAGTTCACCCGAGATTGGATGAATAACATCTTCAGCAGTCGTACGACCCAAAGTCCGCTCGGACAAAGGAGAGACAACATCGCCACCTTCAACAACTGGGTGAACGGTGATGTAATCTTCAGTATTACAATCAGCCTTGAGGATGATGCAGTCCTGTGCAACGTCAACCAAACGGCGCGTCAGATAACCTGAGTTAGCCGTCTTAAGTGCGGTGTCAGCCAGACCCTTACGAGCACCGTGTGTTGAGTTAAAGTACTCAAGCACTGTCAGACCTTCTTTAAAGTTCGAGATGATCGGTGTTTCAATGATCTCACCAGAAGGCTTGGCCATTAGACCGCGCATCCCTGCAAGCTGCTTCATCTGAGCTGCAGAACCACGCGCACCGGAGTGTGCCATCATATAGACTGAGTTGATCGGCTTACCTACTTCAATCTTCTGAATTTCCTTCATCATTTCGTCAGCAACACGGGCAGTACAATGCGACCAAGCATCAACGACTTTATTGTACTTCTCACCTTGGGTGATCAGACCGTCTTGATACTGTTGCTCGTATTCTTTGACCTTGTCTTCGGTTTCTGTGACCAGACCTTCCTTTGAGTCAGGAATAATCAGATCGTCTTTACCGAACGAGATACCCGCACGACACGCGTGCTTGAAACCAAGACCCATCAAACGGTCAGCAAAGAGAACCGTCTCTTTTTGACCACAGTGACGATAGACCTCATCAAGAACGTTGGTGATTTCACGCTTGGTCAACAGCTGGTTGATCAGCGAGAACGGGATCTTTTTGTTTCTTGGCAAGATTTCAGAAAGCAACATCCGTCCTGGTGTCGTAGCAACACGAAGAACAGTTGGCTCACCTTCTTCATCAACAGTGTGATAACGCGCCTGAATGTTTGCGTGCATCGATACTTCATCGGCATCCATTGCATGTTGAATTTCATCAACACTGGAGAATACCATGCCTTCGCCCTTCTCGTTTTCACGATCCAGGCTCATGTAATAAAGACCAAGCACGATGTCCTGCGAAGGAACGATAATTGGCTTACCGTTCGCAGGGCTCAGGATGTTGTTTGTCGACATCATGAGAACACGTGCTTCGAGTTGTGCTTCCAAAGATAATGGAACGTGAACAGCCATTTGGTCACCATCAAAGTCAGCGTTAAACGCTGCACAGACCAATGGGTGAAGCTGAATCGCTTTACCTTCAATCAAAACAGGCTCAAATGCCTGAATACCAAGACGGTGCAAAGTAGGTGCACGGTTTAGAAGAACCGGATGCTCGCGGATAACCTCTTCGAGGATATCCCAAACTTCTGGACGTTCTTTTTCGACCATCTTCTTCGCAGCTTTAATCGTCGTTGCGCGACCATAGAGCTCAAGCTTTGCATAGATGAATGGCTTAAAGAGTTCGAGTGCCATCTTCTTTGGCAAACCACATTGCTGCAGTTTAAGTTCAGGACCCACAACGATCACTGAACGGCCAGAGTAGTCAACACGCTTACCAAGCAAGTTCTGACGGAAACGACCCTGCTTCCCTTTAAGCATGTCGGAAAGTGACTTCAGCGGACGCTTGTTTGCACCCGTGATGGCACGACCACGACGACCGTTATCAAACAACGCATCTACAGATTCCTGCAACATCCGCTTTTCGTTACGAATGATGATGTCTGGCGCGCGAAGTTCAATAAGACGCTTAAGGCGGTTGTTCCGGTTGATCACACGACGATAAAGATCATTTAGATCTGACGTCGCAAAACGACCACCATCCAACGGCACCAATGGGCGTAGCTCAGGCGGGATAACAGGAATATGTGTCAGGATCATCCACTCAGGACGTGCGCCCGACTCGATGAATGCTTCCATCAACTTCAAACGCTTCACGTACTTTTTACGCTTGGCTTCTGAACCAGTTTCCTTCAGGTCGATCTTGACGGTCTCGAGTTCTTCTTCAAGATCAATCGCCGTCAGCATTTCGCGCATTGCTTCAGCGCCAATACCAACAGTGAATTCGCTCTCGCCGTACTCGTCCATCGCGTTCTGATACTGCTCTTCTGTCAGCAGCTCATTGATCTTAAGCGGTGTCGTACCTGGCTCGATCACAACGTAGTTCTCAAAGTATAGAACCCGCTCGAGATCTTTAAGTGTCATGTCTAAAAGCAGACCGATACGTGAAGGCAGTGATTTCAAGAACCAGATGTGTGCGACAGGTGACGCCAACTCAATGTGGCCCATCCGTTCGCGACGAACTTTCTGCAATGTGACTTCAACGCCACATTTTTCACAGATAATGCCTTTGTATTTCATCCGCTTGTACTTACCGCACAGGCATTCGTAGTCCTTTACCGGGCCAAAGATACGGGCACAGAAAAGCCCGTCCCGCTCTGGCTTGAAGGTACGATAATTGATGGTCTCTGGCTTTTTGATCTCACCAAAAGACCAGCTGAGGATGCGCTCAGGCGATGCGATCGAGATGCGAATCTGATCAAATCGCTGCGTCCCTTGCTGTTGGCCGAAGATTTTTGAAAGCTCATTCATAGCGTATTTCCTTTATTCGGGACGTTTCAATTAGCGGAGTTCAACGTTGAGGCCGAGTGCATGAAGTTCCTTCACGAGAACGTTGAAGGATTCAGGTATCCCGGCTTCGAACGTATCGTCGCCTCGTACGATGGCCTCATAGACCTTTGTACGACCGGAAACGTCGTCCGATTTAACGGTAAGCATTTCTTGAAGTGTGTAAGCCGCGCCATATGCTTCGAGCGCCCACACTTCCATCTCACCAAATCGCTGACCACCAAACTGCGCCTTACCACCCAGCGGCTGCTGTGTAACAAGCGAGTATGGTCCAATTGACCGCGCGTGGATTTTATCGTCCACCAAGTGGTGCAATTTCAGCATGTAAATGTAACCAACAGTCACAGGACGGTGGAACTGTTCGCCGGTACGACCGTCAAACAATGTCACCTGACCAGAAGCGTCGAGACCTGCCAGTTCCAACATCTTAACAATGTCCGGCTCACGAGCACCGTCGAACACTGGCGTCGCAATCGGCACACCAGGACGAAGGTTATGAGCGAGTTCCAGAATTTGATCATCATCAAGCGGCTGGATGTCTTCTTTGAAGTGCTTATCACCATAGATATCTTTGAGCTTGGTGCGAACTACCTCAGAAGACTTTCCTTGGTCCAGGAGCTCACCGATCTGCTGACCAAGACCGCGACATGCCCAACCCAAGTGGGTTTCCAAAATCTGCCCCACGTTCATCCGTGACGGCACGCCAAGCGGGTTCAACACGATGTCGACCGGCGTTCCATCTTCGGTATGTGGCATATCTTCGGATGGGATGATCCGTGAGATCACACCCTTGTTGCCGTGACGACCAGCCATCTTGTCACCTGGCTGAAGCTTACGCTTCACAGCAACAAAGACTTTGACCATTTTCATCACGCCGGGGCTAAGATCGTCACCACGTTGCAGTTTCTCGACCTTATCGTCAAAGCGAGCTTGAAGCAGAGCAATGTCTGATTCGAACTTAGATTTCAACGCTTCAACGTCGCTCATCACTTTATCATTAGCGACCACGATCTGAGCCATCTGGCCAACTGTGTATTCCGCCAATACTTCCTCAGAAATAACTGTGCCTTCATTAAGACCTTTAGGTCCGCTGACGACTTTCTTCTTGAGGATCAGTAAATTCAAACGAGATGAGAATGAGCGCTCAAGGATTGCCCGTTCATCATCACGGTCTTTTGCAAGACGTTCGATTTCGGACTGCTCAATCGCCATCGCACGTTCGTCTTTGTCGACACCGCGGCGAGAGAACACACGAACTTCAACAACCGTTCCAGAAACACCTGGTGACAATTTAAGTGATGTGTCACGCACGTCAGAAGCTTTTTCACCAAAGATCGCACGGAGAAGTTTTTCTTCAGGCGTCATTGGGCTTTCACCCTTTGGTGTGACCTTACCGACAAGAATGTCGCCAGGGTCAACTTCTGCACCGATATAAACAATACCAGCTTCGTCCAAGTTCTTCAGGGCTTCTTCGCCAACGTTTGGAATATCGCGGGTAATTTCTTCCTGACCAAGCTTCGTGTCACGTGCCATGACTTCGAATTCTTCGATGTGGATCGAGGTGAACACATCGTCACGGACGATACGCTCGGAGATCAAAATCGAATCTTCGTAGTTGGAGCCATTCCAAGGCATAAACGCGACGAGCACGTTACGGCCAAGGGCCAGATCACCAATCTCGGTTGATGGACCATCAGCAATTGTGTCACCAGCAACAACCTCATCACCAACCTTCACAAGCGGACGCTGGTGCAAGCAGGTGTTCTGGTTGGAACGCTGAAACTTCAGCAAATTGTAGATATCGACACCCGTCTCAGACGTATCTGTTTCTTCGGTCGCATTCACAACGATACGTGCGCCATCGATCTGATCGACAACACCGGAACGGCGTGCCGTGATCGTTGCACCTGAGTCGCGTGCCACAGCTGCTTCCATGCCGGTGCCAACGAATGGCGCCTCAGCACGAATAACAGGCACAGCCTGACGCATCATGTTCGATCCCATCAATGCGCGGTTCGCATCATCGTTCTCGAGGAACGGGATCAAAGCTGTTGCAACAGATACCAGCTGTTTTGGAGACACATCGATGTAATCGATGGTTTCCGGTTTCGTCAGCAAGAAGTCACCACCTTTACGGCAGCTGACCAGCTCTTCAACAAACAAGCCATTGTCATCAACAACAGCGTTGGCCTGGGCAATTGTGAAGCGCCCTTCCTGCATCGCTGACATGTACACAACATCACTGGCAACCCTACCGTCTTTAACTTCGCGGTATGGTGTTTCGATGAAACCGTACTTGTTCACGCGCGCAAATGTTGCGAGTGAGTTGATCAGACCTATGTTCGGACCTTCTGGGGTCTCAATCGGGCAGATACGACCATAGTGCGTCGGGTGAACGTCACGAACTTCAAAGCCAGCACGTTCACGCGTCAAGCCGCCCGGCCCAAGCGCTGAAAGACGGCGCTTGTGGGTGACTTCAGACAGCGGGTTGGTTTGGTCCATGAATTGGCTCAACTGAGATGAACCAAAGAATTCACGTACCGCAGCCGCTGCTGGCTTCGCGTTGATCAGGTCATGAGGCATGACTGTGTCAATCTCGACTGAGCTCATACGCTCACGGATCGCACGTTCCATACGAAGCAGACCAATGCGGTACTGGTTCTCCATCAATTCACCAACCGAGCGAACACGACGGTTACCAAGGTGATCGATATCGTCGATCTCGCCTTTGCCGTCTTTTAGCTCAACCAGTGTTTTGACAACTTGAAGGATGTCTTCTTTGCGAAGAACACGAACAGAGTCTTCCGTTTCGAAACCAAGACGTGCGTTCATCTTCACACGACCAACGGATGATAGGTCATAACGCTCAGAGTCAAAGAACAGACCATGGAACAACGCTTCGGCTGTTTCCAACGTAGGTGGCTCGCCCGGACGCATGACACGATAGATATCGATCAATGCTTCATCCCGGCTGGTGTTCTTATCAACTGCCAGCGTGTTGCGGATGTATGGGCCAACGTTGACGTGATCGATTGCCAATGTGTTGATCTCGTCAACACCGGCTTCGGTCAGCATCTCAAGTGTCTCTTCAACGATCTCGTCACCGGCTTCAACGTAAACTTCACCAGTTTCAACATTGATGATGTCGTTCGCGACGTAGCGACCAATCAGCTCTTCATCAGCAACAAGCTGCTCTTCCATGCCTTTTTCGCTAAGTTGACGTAGCAGACGGGGAGTCATCTTTGTGTCAGCTTCAACAGCGACACGACCTGTCTTACCGTTGATCAGATCAGATGTAAGCTTAACGCCACGAAGCATTTCGGCATTGAACGGTGTAATCCAACCGCGTTTAACGCGCTTGAACTCAACAACGTCATAGAAGTAAGCGAGAACTTCTTCAGGTGTCAGACCTTCGATCTCAGATGCTGAAATCGGCACACCGTCTTCAGCAGCCTTGATACGCTTCTGCACTGACACTTCATTATCAAGTGCCAGCAACAATGTCGTTACAGGCAACTTACGGCGACGGTCGATACGTACGTAGGCAAGATCCTTGGCATCGAATTCGAAGTCGAGCCATGAACCACGGTAAGGAATAATACGTGCAGCAAACAGATACTTGCCGGACGAATGTGTCTTACCTTTGTCGTGATCAAAGAACACACCAGGTGAACGGTGCATCTGAGAGACGATAACCCGCTCGGTTCCGTTCACAACGAACGTACCCTTACCGGTCATAAGAGGCATATCACCCATATAGACTTCTTGCTCTTTCACATCACGGATTGAGCGGGCGCCTGTTTCTTCGTCGATATCCCAAACCACAAGACGGAGCGTCACCTTCAAGGGCGCTGCGAAGGTCATGCCACGCTGTTGGCATTCCTCAACGTCATATTTAGGAGCTTCGAATTCGTACGCAACAAACTCAAGCGTACCGCGCTCAGAGAAGTCCTTAATCGGGAATACCGACTTGAAAACTTCCTGGATACCAGTGTCTGTGCGCTCATTGCGCGGAATATCCCGCTGCAAAAATTGTTCATAAGATGTGCGCTGGACCTCAATGAGGTTTGGCATTTCTACGGCTGCCTCTAGGCGACCGAAATTCTTCCGCACACGTTTACGTCCCGTAAAGCTACTCGCCATTACGTCCCTCGATTATCTTCTGCGTTCCAATCCCAATACGCCTGGCGCATGGTCCAGAAACCGGTTCAAAATGGGAGAGATCTAACGGCATGCCGCACCGACAATCTCGACCCGCGAATTAAGTGCTTTTACGTTCCCGGCCGCGGCAAGGCCTATGCGGGTAAAAGCGCTTTAGCAGTGTCATGCCCCGAAGGGCGGTTCTCTTTTCCGCTGAAAATCCAGCGAGGAACTTAAAGTCCCCGAAACAAAGTTCTAAACCAATACCTCGGCTACCCTTAAATACAGCGGATAGAAAAGAACGGGGACGCGATGACCGAAGTCATCGCGCCCACCGGTAGAATTACTTGAGTTCAACTGTAGCGCCGGCTTCTTCAAGCTTCTTCTTAAGCTCTTCAGCTTCGTCTTTCTTTACACCTTCTTTAACAGGCTTAGGTGCACCTTCGACGAGGTCTTTTGCTTCTTTGAGGCCAAGACCAGTGATTGTACGCACTTCTTTAATCACGTTGATCTTCTTGTCGCCAGCAGCGGCAAGAATGACATCAAATTCGTCTTTTTCTTCTGCAGCGTCAGCAGCAGCAGGAGCAGCAGCAGCAGCAGCAACAGGTGCTGCAGCAGAAACACCCCATTTTTCTTCGAGAAGCTTTGAAAGCTCCGCTGCTTCAAGAACGGTCAATGCAGACAGTTCATCAGCAATTTTTTCAAGGTCAGCCATTGTATAAACTCCTTAGGCTCGAACTATTGACAATCGTATACGGCCTCACGCCGCTCCACTTTGGCTGTGCGCGCTGATAACACGTGCAACACTTCCTGCAGGTGCTTGTAGCACACCTGCAATTCTTGTTGCTGGTGTATTCAGCATGCCCACGATCTGGCCACGAAGCTCATCGAGTGACGGCAATGTAGCGAGTTGCTTGATGTCATCGACACCAAGACGAACGTCACCCATTGCGCCACCAAGCACAACTAACTTGTCGTGCTTCTTCGCAAACTCAACGGCAACCTTCGCAGGTCCTACGGGGTCATCGGAATATGCGATGGCCGTTGGACCGGTGAAGAGGTCACCGATTTGATCATAGGGCGTGCCTTCCAAAGCGAGACGAGTGAGCCGATTTTTGGTCACTTTAAAACTAGCACCCGCACCCCGCATTTGCGAACGAAGTTCGTTGATATCCTTAACGTTGAGCCCGGAATAATGGGCTACAACAACGATACCAGCGTTTTCGAACGTTCCATGAAGGGACGAGATCAGTTCTTGTTTTTCCGATCGGTCCACGGATCGTCTCCAGTCAAAAATGGTTCAAAATGAACCACAGTTGCACTTTAGCTTTAACTTAAAGCTCTCCAGAGGAGCGCTTGTCGGTTAAAACCGGCTCGCCCTGTCCAGTACAACAGTCCAAGCCAACCTCTGAGATTTCTCTCAAAAAATTGACATCGACACTGCCTATGTAGGCGGAAAATCCATTAAGCACGCCGATAAATCGATGTGCGCCCACGGTCTCGGACAGGTCGGAGCGGCTTCAAATAAATTTAAAGCTGCCCCTATACGACCGGACGCATAAACGTTCCAGCCGAATTCTTCAAGGCCTGATTGCGTTAAAGTGCACTCAGGTCCAATTTAAGGCCTGGTCCCATCGTCGATGTAACACAGACTTTCTTCATGTATGTGCCTTTTGCACCTGTTGGCTTAGCTTTCTGAATAGCACCAACAAAAGCAGCAATATTCTCACGCAATTGCTCGGCTGAGAAGCTTGCCTTACCAACACCAGCGTGAATGATACCCATCTTTTCGACGCGGAATTCGATCTGACCTGCTTTTGCAGCCTGAATCGCTTCAGCGACGTTCGGTGTAACAGTACCGAGCTTAGGATTAGGCATCATGCCTTTTGGACCAAGGATTTTACCAAGACGACCAACAACACCCATCATATCAGGTGTCGCGATGCAACGGTCAAAGTCCATTTCACCAGCTTGAATTTTATCAGCTAGATCTTCAGCACCAACAATGTCAGCACCAGCAGCAACAGCTTCTTCAGCTTTAGCATCGCGTGCAAAAACAGCAACGCGAAGTGACTTGCCTGTGCCATGTGGCAATGAAACCGTACCGCGAACCATTTGATCAGCGTGACGTGGATCAACACCCAAGTTCAATGCGACTTCAATTGTCTCATCAAATTTTGTCTTGGCATTCTCTTTGAGAATATCAACAGCAGCTTCGATCGTGTAGAATGAATCGCGATCTATGTTTCCGAGCGCAGTTGTATAACGCTTCCCTTTACGAGCCATTATTTGCCCTCCACATCGATACCCATGGAACGCGCCGAGCCAGAAATCATCATTGCGGCAGCGTCGATATCATGAGCATTAAGGTCAACCATTTTAAGTTCAGCGATTTCACGAACCTGTTTCATCGTGACTTTGCCGACTTTGGTCTTGTTTGGAACACCGGAACCCTTATTCACCTTAGCAGCCTTCTTAAGGAAGTAGCTTGCAGGTGGGGTCTTGGTGATGAACGAGAATGTACGATCTCCATATGCCGTAATGACAACAGGGATCGGCATACCTGGTTCCATGTTCTGTGTCTGCGCATTAAACGCTTTGCAGAATTCCATGATGTTGAGGCCAGCCTGACCAAGGGCCGGGCCGATTGGAGGGGAAGGGTTAGCTTGCCCCGCCGGAACTTGTAGCTTTACGTAGCCAGCGATTTTTTTTGCCATTTTTCTCTCAGTTTTCAGTGGGGCAAAGCCCCGTTTCCGAGTGCGTGGTCCGACCTTGGCGGGCCTCCCACGTGTGTTACCTGATTAGAGCTTTTCGACTTGTGAGTACTCAAGCTCAACAGGTGTTGCACGACCAAAGATACTAACAGCAACTTTGACACGTGCCCGTTCTTCGTCGACGTCTTCAACGTGGCCATTAAATGAGTTAAACGGACCGTCACAGACCCGTACTTGCTCGCCAATCTCGAATGTGATCGACGGCTTCGGACGCTCAACGCCCTCTTTAACCTGATGAATGATACGCTCAGCTTCAGAATCACGAATTGGCGATGGACGACCTTGGCCACCCAAGAAATCCGTAACTTTTGGCGTATTTTTAACCAGGTGCCAGGTTTCGTCGGAAAGCTCCATACGAACCAGAACATAACCTGGGAAGAATTTGCGTTCTGAGTTATGCTTTGCACCACGGCGCATTTCTACAACTTCCTCGGTCGGCACAAGAACTTCTTCGATTAAGTCCTCATAACCAGCCTGGCGCACTTGTTCCTCAATGGACTGTGCGACTTTCTTCTCAGAGCCAGAATAAACGTGAATGACATACCAACGCATCGCCATAGGATCAGCCCCCGAGCCCGAATAAGAATTTAACTCCCAATTGCATAACTTGATCGACCAGCAAGAAGAAGATCGCAGCAATAATACAGAAAACAAAAACCATTGCCGTCGATATGCTCGTCTCGCGACGGGAAGGCCACGTCACTTTTGACGCTTCCTGTCTGATTTCGCGAACGAATTGGGCCGGATTAATTTTCGCCATCGGTATCACTTGCCTATCTATTTATAAAAGGGCGAACCCTTTAAATCGTATTCCAGGGCGTATCCCTAGAGATGTACTTACAAACTGTCCAGCGCAACCTTATAAATTTTATCGCGGCGCATGGCAGGGGCAGAGAGACTCGAACTCACGACCTACGGTTTTGGAGACCGTCGCTCTACCAACTGAGCTATACCCCTAAACGCCCGAAGACCCCACCTTTTGGGCGGGGCTTTCGTTCGATATTACTCGATAATTTTCGCGACAACGCCAGCACCAACAGTGCGGCCGCCTTCGCGGATAGCAAAACGTAGACCTTCGTCCATAGCGATCGGTGCAATTAACGTCACGTTCATAGAGATATTATCGCCCGGCATCACCATTTCCGTGCCTTCAGCCAACTCAACCGTGCCAGTTACATCCGTTGTGCGGAAGTAAAACTGTGGACGGTAGTTCGCAAAGAACGGTGTATGACGACCGCCTTCATCCTTGTTCAAGATGTAAGCT
>CAWUWH010000026.1:0-3242 GCA_963926035.1 uncultured Rhodospirillales bacterium | reverse complement strand
GCTTCGGTGACCATAACGCGGCAACCAGCTTGACGCAGGCTTTCAGCAGAACCTTTGCCGACATCGCCGAAACCAGCAACACAAGCGACTTTGCCTGCCATCATGACGTCAGTTGCACGACGGATCGCATCAACAAGGCTTTCGCGGCAACCGTACTTGTTGTCGAACTTAGACTTGGTGACCGAGTCGTTGACGTTAATGGCTGGGAACATAAGGGTCTTTTTCTTCGCCATTTCGAGCAAGCGGTGAACGCCTGTCGTTGTCTCTTCGGTAACGCCTTTAATCGCTTTGGCGCACTCTGTGTACCAGCCTGGCATTTCTGCAACACGCTTTTTGATCGCGGCAAACATCACTTCAGCTTCTTCAGAATCAGGATTGTCGAGAACTGAAAGATCGCTCTCGGCCTGCATCCCTAAGTGGATCATCAACGTTGCGTCGCCGCCATCGTCGAGGATCATGTTTGGAACACCGCCATCAGACCATTCGAAAATGTTGTGCGCATATTCCCAATATTCTTCGAGGGTTTCACCCTTAACAGCGAAGACAGGTGTGTTCGTAGCCGCAATCGCTGCAGCAGCGTGATCCTGCGTTGAATAGATGTTGCATGAAGCCCAGCGGACGTCAGCACCCAAAGCCTGAAGTGATTCAATCAACACAGCAGTTTGGATGGTCATGTGCAACGATCCGGCGATCCGTGCACCCTTAAGGGGCTTGGATGTGCCAAACTCTTCGCGAGTGGCCATTAAACCAGGCATTTCGCTTTCAGCGATGTTCAATTCCTTGCGGCCCCACTCAGCGAGGCTCATATCTGCAACTTTACAGTCAGTAAATGCGTTCATTAGGTGTTCTCCGTGCTCAACGTCAAAATGTAAAAATTCATTACTTAAAGACATAAAGATTTCTTTATATCCTTGTATGGGGCATTCCTAGCAGGAGATTAATCTTGAGACAAGAGAGAAAATTCACACGCCGCCGTTTCCCGGTGTGACCCGAGCCCGCTTAAACTGAGCAAAGATGGAATGGTTAAAAGTAAGTTCGTTCAAGCCAGCGTGTTGAAGTCGTCGATCATCATGGCGATGCGGCCGCTATCGGTTTGCTCCATGATTTGCTGGGCACGCTGGGTGGCAGCAAGGGTATCCAGTTCCATGATCCGTTTTTTGATAATCGGAATATTACTTGCGGTCATTGAAAGATCATGTAATCCGAGCCCGATCAGCAATGCCGTATAGCGGGGGTCGCCTGCAATCTCTCCACAGATCGAGACGGGGATACGTGCCCGGAGGGCGGCTTGTGTCGTGAACTGAATGAGCCTGAGGACGGCTGGATGTAGCGTATTGAACAGATGCGCCACATGCTCATTCGCGCGATCAACGGCAAGGGTGTACATCGTCAGATCGTTCGATCCGATGGCAAAGAAATCACTGACCCGGGCTAAGGAATCAGCCGCCAATGCGGCGCCGGGTACTTCAATCATAACGCCAACGAGCGGTAATGGGTCCGGCAAGGCAATGCCTTCGGCCATCAGCTCATCCGCCGCCTCGTTGAGGATTTTCTTTGCACGTTTCACCTCACCCGGCGTGGTCACCATGGGCAGGAGAATACGAACATTGCGTTTAACGCCGACACGTAAAATGGCACGAAATTGGGTGCGCAGGGTATCAGGATTGGCGAGGGATAGACGGATGCCGCGCAAGCCCAATGCTGATACGGCAGCCTCATCGATCTCGGTTAGTAATGCGGTTGCCGGTTTCTCTTCGCCAATATCAAGGGTGCGGATGGTAACCGATTGCATGCCCATCACACTGACGATCTGTTCCAAGATTGCGACTTGTTCGTCTTCGCTTGGGATATCGTCCCGGTTCATAAACATGAACTCAGAACGCAGCAGGCCTACGCCTTCGGCACCAGATTGTTTTACGTTCTCCATCTCGACGGGCAATTCGACATTAGCCATGAGTTGAATGATCGTGCCGTCACGTGACCGCGCGGGCTCAAGCCGCAAACTATCAAGGGCGCGTGTGCGTTTTCGTTTTTCAGCTTGGCGTTTTTCAAATCGTTTAATGGTCGCAGGCGTTGGATTAACAATAATCTTACCCGAATGACCATCGACAATAATTTGCTGACCTTGCTCTACACCCCCAAGCAAGTCCGCAGCACCAAGCACGGCTGGTAAGCCCAAGGCGCGCGCCATAATTGCGGTATGGCCTTCGGTGCCGCCAAGCGCAGCCGCGACGGCACTTACTGACTCAGGATCAATCTGCGCCATATCTGCCGGGCTGAGTTGTTCAGCCACGATAATGCCCCCCTTAGGGGTCTTGGGTGGCTCGTTTGCAGGTGAGCGGACAAGAATACCGATCAGCCGCGATGCAACTTCGCGGATATCATCTAGGCGGGCCGCGATGTAGGCGTCTTCCATCGCTTCGAAGCGTTTGGCGAGGGCGGTAAATTCCCGTTGCACAGCGGCTTCGGCATTGATGCGCTCTTCTTAGATGATGCTCCGCGCACCCCGCACAATCCGCGAGCCGTCGAGCATCGCAAGGTAAGCATCGAACAAGAAGACGAGTTCATCACCTGTTGTGCCCCGCATTCCGGCGGCGCGTTCCTGAAGGCTTGTGATCTGGCGACGGGCCACGTTGACGGCAGCATCCAGACGTTTGAGTTCACCCCGAATTTTTGTTTTCGCAACGACATATTCCTGAACTTCGATATGGCGACCAAAGCGCACATAGGCTTTGCCAATAGCAATGCCGGGTGCCGCAGCGAGGCCCTTAAAAGTGCGCTCGCGCTTTCCTCTTTGTGCTTCTGTCGATTGCGATCTCTTGGGCATAGTATTTTAAACCGTTCAGCAGATTGGATGTCTAATCTTCGTCGAACTTGTTTTCTGTTAGGGCTTCAATTGCGCCCAGCGCCTGTTCCGCATCATCGCCTTGGGCGCAGACACGTATTTCAGTGCCGGTACTGGCTGCCAGCATCATCAGGCCCATAATCGACCGGCCTGAAACAGTCTGGCCATTACGCTCAACATCGATATCTGACGTGAACGAGCCTGCCAATGCAACAAATTTGGCAGCAGCACGTGCATGCAGGCCACGTTTGTTCTTTATAATAAGCCGCTTTTCGATCTGCATGATGCTTAAGTGTTTTTCTTATCAAAAAGTTGCGACGCTATATTGATATACTTGCGCCCTGCATCCTGAGCGCCTGTCGCAACTTCGAGCAATGAGCCGGCATCGCGGATCGAC
>CAWUWH010000025.1:0-5917 GCA_963926035.1 uncultured Rhodospirillales bacterium | reverse complement strand
TGGCTGGGTGCGTAATTTATTGGATGGCCGTGTCGAAGCTGTATTCTCTGGCGACATTACTGACGTCGATGTGATGCTCAAGAAAGTGCATGCTGGACCACCTTTAGCACGCGTCGATGCCGTGCATATTGAAGATATTGATACACCAATACTCAACGGGTTTGAAAAACGTCCAACCGCATAATGCTCAGGGGAATATGATGAAGCCCATTCAACGAAGCCTGGATTATGTTAGCCGATATGGCATGTCGAACCCGATATTTTTGGCACCTATGGCAGGTGCGTGTCCGGCAAAATTATCGGCAGAAGTTGCGAATGCAGGTGGTGCAGGTTCATGTGGTGCGCTGCTTATGTCGCCATCTCAAATTGAAGTGTGGGCCGCTGATTTTCGTGCAGCATCCGATGGTGCTTTTCAGTTTAATCTTTGGGTACCGGATGCCGACCCCGTTCGTGACCCTGACCATGAAGCCAAGGTGCGAGAATATTTAAGCACATGGGGCAGTGATGTGCCTGCGGATGCAGGGGATGCAAAGCCATTGGATTTTGCGGAACAATGCGCAGCGATCATCGCGACGAAGCCGCCCATTTTCTCATCGGTCATGGGATTATTCCCACCTAATATTGCAGCCGACCTCAAAGCGTCAAGGATCGATTGGTTGGCCAGTGTCACCAGTGTCGACGAGGCGCGTCAGGCAGAAGCAGCGGGCGCCGATGCTATCCTTGTTCAAGGTATGGAAGCAGGCGGCCATCGCGCTTACTTCGATCCGATAGATGCAAATGATCGGTTGATTGGATTGGTTAGTTTGCTGCCTGCTGTCGTTGATGCGGTGAAGCTGCCCGTGATTGCTGCGGGTGGTATTTCGGACGAACGGGGTGTCGCCGCGGCATTGTGTCTGGGTGCGTCTGCTGTTGCGATTGGCACAGGTTTTCTGCGCACGCCTGAAGCTGGTATTCCAAGTGCCTGGGCTAATGGGATCGGGGCGAGTACGCCTGAAGATACCATCATATCAAAAACGTTTTCTGGCAGGCTGGGTCGCAGCCTCGCCACAGATTATGCGCGCGCGGCAACGTCCGTTGATGTGCCTAACCCAGCGCCGTATCCGGTGCAACGTGGGCTGACGCAAACAATGCGAACTGAGGGTGCAAAGCAAAATGAACTGGCACGTATTCAGGCATGGGCAGGGCAGTCATCCGGATTGGCGAAGGCTGAACCAGCGGGCGCATTATTAAAATCTATATGGCAGGATGCCACTTCACTATTGGACTAGGGGCTCGTTATGGCACAAGAAAAAGATCTGTATTTCGAAGACTTCACCGTTGGCCGCAAGATTGTAAGTTCTGGGATGACACTAACGGAATCGCAAATTCTTGATTTTGCGATTGCCTGGGATCCTCAGCCTTTTCATATCGATGTTGAGGCCGCGAACTCTGGCCCGTATGACGGCTTGATCTCGAGCGGCTTTCACACAATGTGTGTCGCGTTTCGATTGATCCATGCGACAGGATATTTAGATGTCGCGTCAATGGGCTCGCCAGGTATTGATGAGTTACGTTGGATGCTACCTGTACGACCGAACGATACATTGAGGGTTGTTGGTGAGGTGCTTGAGCAAAAACCATCTTCGTCAAAACCTGACCGTGGTATGGCGCGGATTAAATACACCGTCACCAATCAGGTCGACGATGATGTGATGAGTTTCATCACCATCCACATTTTCCGGAAACGCCCATAAAAAATCCCCCCTCCCTGGGGAGAGGGCAAGGGTGAGGGGTCGTTGTCTAAAATGAAAGAAGAGGATGGGGCGTTACTTCCGTCCAAAAACCTCTTCGAAGGTTTCTTTAAGCACACTGTCGACATCGGTCGTTGTGGCGGTAATCCCTAAATCCCAAAGCGACGTGACACCGTGTTTGGCAATACCGCAGGGAACGATGCCACCATAATGCTCAAGGTCTGATTCCACATTGATGGCAATGCCGTGGAATGAAATCCAACGACGAATGCGCACACCAATCGCGGCAATTTTATCTTCGCGGGATGCAGGATTGGAAGGTGCGCCCCGGCGAACCCATATGCCGACACGTCCTTCGCGTCGCTCACCAATCACATTGAACTGCATTAATGATCGGATCACCCATTCTTCGAGGTCATGCACATAGCATCTGACGTCAGACCCGCGGTTCTTTAAATTCATCATCACGTATGCAACCCGCTGACCTGGTCCGTGATAAGTATAGCGACCTCCACGTCCGGTTTTGTAGACGGGGAATCGCGTATGATCGAGAAGCTCATCATCAGCGGCACTGGTGCCTGCAGTATAAAGCGGGGGATGTTCTAGCAACCAGACGGTTTCTGGGGCGGTGCCTGCATAGATGTCGGCGGCGCGTTGTTCCATAAATTCAATCGCGTCCGGGTAATCAACAGGGCTGTCACTGATCAGCCATTCAATGTCTTGAAGGCCATTCGTCGTGCTGTCTGAGGGGTTTTCTGCATCATCCATAGTGATTTTATGGGCGAGGCTTCAGCGCATCGCAAGGGGTATCAATATATTTTTGGACGAATGATCTTAAAGGTACTGAATTCAGGCACTTTTTTACGCTCAAAGAGGCTTATAAGTTTCCTTGACCGTGTCGGTTTGAGCTGATAGTTCAAACTTAAGTGCGGTCGTGGCGGAACTGGTAGACGCGCAGCGTTGAGGTCGCTGTCCTGTAACAGGGGTGGAAGTTCGAGTCTTCTCGACCGCACCAATTCTTTCTAAGCCTGAAAAGGCGATTAAGGAGAATAGCGAAAAGGCGTTAACGGGTAAAAATATGGATGACAGACGCAACGTAAATTCTCGCTGATTTGAAACATTTGTTACTGTTCATTGACCCGCCTTTCGGCGGGTTTTATTTTTGATAATGTGGCATTTATCTTACGTGCATCGGAGGCAATGTGGCCGAGAACGATATTAAAGAGCCAGAGATTGGCTCCGCCGCAGCTGACGCGGAAGCTGCTGAGGATGCTCAGGATTTAGAGGCCCTCGTTGTTGAAGCAATTGATGCCGAAGACAGTGTCCGTGTCCACGATATCGTTGATGAACTCCACTACGCCGATCTTGCCGATTTAATTGAACGTCTGAGCAAAGATGATCGCGATGCCCTGGTCAAAACCATTGGCGTTGAGCTTGATCCTGAAGTCCTTTCAGAACTCGACGAAACCATCCGTGAACACGTCTTTGAGATCATTGGTGATGCGCAAGTCGCCGACGCCATTGCTGAAGTAGATAGTGATGATGCGGTGATGATGCTCGAGGAAATGGACGAGGATCGCCAAAAGCAGGTCCTTGAACATATTCCTGACGAAGAGCGCACACTGATTGAGGAAAGCCTTAGCTATCCTGAGGACAGTGCCGGTCGTTTGATGCAGCGCGAAGTCGTTACCGTGCCGAGCCACTGGAATAATGGTCAATGTATCGACTTTATGCGTCGGATGGCGGATGAAGATGAAGACGAGTTACCAAGTATTTTCTATGACATTTTTGTCGTTGATGTACGTCATCATCCCGTTGGTGCGGTTTCGCTGAGTAATATTCTCAGGACCCGGCGTCAGGTCCCTATCACGGACATGATGGCCGAAGATATGCACGTCATTGATGTGATGACGGACCAGGAAGACATCGCGTTCCTATTCCGCCAAAGGGACTTGGTGTCGGCACCGGTAATCGATCCTGATGGCCGGCTTGTTGGTGTCATCACGATTGATGACGTTGTTGACGTTATTCATGAAGAGCACGAAGAAGACATCATGCGCCTTGGTGGTGTGAGCGAAGATGACTTGTACCAGGCTGCCATTACGACAACGCGGGCTCGGTTTAGCTGGCTGGTTGTTAACTTGCTGACGGCGATTTTAGCATCAGTTGTGATTGGTCTGTTTGATGCGACGATACAGCAAGCCGTAGCCCTCGCGGTCTTAATGCCGATTGTCGCCTCGATGGGCGGTAATGCGGGGACGCAGACACTTACTGTGACCGTGCGTGCATTAGCGACGAAGGAATTGACCAGTACGAACGCCGCCCGCGTGATTACCAAGGAAGTTATCGTTGGGTGTTTCAATGGCGTTGTGTTTGCGGTTTTGAGCGGACTTGTTGTCTGGTTTTGGTTTGAAAGTCAGATGCTTGGCATTGTGATCGCATCAGCGATGGTAATTAACATGATCATTGCCGGTTTTGCAGGGACGACGATTCCCATCATGTTGGAGCGGGCAGGCGCAGACCCTGCGATTGCCTCAAGCGTGTTCTTAACGACTGTCACGGACGTCGTTGGTTTCTTCGCATTTTTAAGCCTAGCCGCACTTATTTTGCTCTAAAAATGGCAGAAAACCTCAATCGGTCTTTACGTAAACGTAACCCTCGCTTAGCATTTACGGATGAGTGAGATATTGGGTATTGCAGATCTGGCACGCGAGTTCGACGTAACGACGCGCACCGTTCGATTCTACGAAGATAAAGGTTTGTTGGCACCAGCCCGTGAAGGCCAACGTCGCATTTATAGTGCGCGCGATCGGGTGCGCCTGCGATTGATTATGCGCGGTAAGCGCCTTGGGCTTTCACTGGACGAGATCATGAGTCTACTTCATCTTTATGACGTCGATCCGAGTGAAGTCACTCAACTTACACATTTCGTCGGCGTGATCCGCGACCGAAAATCTGTTCTTCAAGGGCAGAAGCGTGACATTGAAGTGTCTCTCGCTGAGATGGATCGTCTTGAGGCACAGTGCGTTAAACTGCTGTCAGAAAAACAAACAACATCATAAACATTGAGAATTTAAGGAGAATAAGCGTGGCTGTTTCGCCGAGTAAAAAAGTTGTCGTTGCTGGTTTGGGTGCCGTTGGTTTGCCGGTTGCTGAATGGTTAAGTGAAGGTGTCGACGGGTTCGATCTTGTCGGGGTATCTGGCAGTACAAAAGAACGCGCTGCTGATAAAGTTAAAGACTTCAAAAATCCACCACCGGTTTATGATCTCGATGAACTGGTTGGCCTTGCAGACATCATTGTTGAAGGTTTGCCACCTGCGAAATTCTTCGACCTTGCAATTCCTGCTGTTGAACAGGGAAAAATCCTGGTGGCTGTGACGGTCACTCGATTACTAGAGCAACCCGAATTGGTTGATCGTGCAAGGGAGACGGGTGCGAGAATTATTGTGCCGACAGGTGCTCTGGCGGGTTTCGATGCTGTGAATGCGGCATCCAAAGGCACAATCAATTCTCTTGTAATGTTAACACGTAAGCCGCCTCAGGGTTTGGTCAAAGCACCATTCGTTGTAGAGCAGGGGATTGATTTATCGAACCTGTCCGAACCTCTTTGCCTTTATAGAGGCACAGTGCGTGACGCTGCTGCGAAGTTCCCTGCCAATGTAAATGTTGCAGTTGCACTTAGTTTGGCTGGCCCAGGTCCGGATAACACATCTTATGAAATTTGGGCGGACCCTGCTGTAGAACGCAACACACACACTGTCAAACTGGATAGTGATGCGACGACTTTAGAATTCACAATTGCCGGTGTGCCAACGGAAGAAAACCCAGCTACAGGTAAGCTGACGCCGCTTGCAGTGATGGCAACGCTCGAAGGTTTGGTATCACCACTTAAGATTGGTACATAAGGTCGTATGAGATGACGGAGAGCGAGGGACTCACGATAAGCGATCCGAATGATCAGGATCATATTCGTGTCTCCTCTGCTCGTCTTTCTTTGGTTGAACCTTTATGCGTATCGTCGGCAAATAGTTTCCATATAATGTTTTGAGGTCAGCGTGTTGAGCAACCTGAATTTTACTGGTGTTTTGTTAATCGGGTTTGGCGGGTTGCTGGTCGCAATTGCTGTTTCTGTTTGTGCCGTATCATTATTGCACAAGCGATTTGCTGAAAAACTTGAAAGCTGGA
>CAWUWH010000024.1:0-6589 GCA_963926035.1 uncultured Rhodospirillales bacterium | reverse complement strand
AAGACAACCATCGGGTTTGGTGCACCAACAAAGGCTGGCACAGCATCAACCCATGGCGCGCCTTTGGGAGATGAAGAAATTGCGGGTGCTCGTGAAGCCCTTGGCTGGTCAGCGGCACCCTTTGAAGTGCCAGATGATGTTCTGAGCGCTTGGCGAGCTGCTGGTAGCCGTGGTGCCTATGTGCGCACAGCTTGGGAGGGACGCCTTGCTAGCGTAACAGATGCTGATACGTTCACACGTACGACGGCAGGTATCTTGCCATCAGGTATTTCTGAAGCTGTTATTGCCCATAAAAAGCGCGTCTCTGATGAGCAGCCAAAATGGGCAACCCGTGTTGCATCTGGCGAGGCACTTAATGTGCTGACACCGATTGTGACGGAACTCGTTTCTGGATCGGCTGATTTAACAGGTTCAAACAATACAAAGACGCCTGATACAAATTCAGTAACTCCATCTGATTTCTCTCAGCGTTACATCCATTACGGTGTGCGTGAGCATGGGATGGCTGCAGCAATGAATGGTATCGCCCTGCATGGTGGTCTTATTCCAACCAGTGGGACATTCTTGGTTTTTGCAGATTACATGCGTGGCAGCATTCGATTATCGGCATTAATGGGGCAGCGCGTCCTTTATGTTCTCACCCATGACAGTATTGGCTTGGGTGAAGACGGACCAACGCACCAGCCGGTTGAGACAATTTCGATGTTACGAGCGACACCAAACTTCTGGATGTTCCGTCCATGCGATGGCGTTGAGGCTGTTGAGTGTTGGCACGCGGCACTTGAGAATGCATCTGGCCCATCCGGGTTTGCATTATCTCGACAAGGTGTGCCAACATTACGGACATCTCATACGGACGAAAACTTATCCGCAAAAGGCGGTTATGTGCTTGCTGAAGCTGAAGCATATGCCCGCCAGATTACGATCTTGGCAACTGGATCTGAAGTGCACTTAGCGGTTGAAGCGCGTGCCACACTCGAAGCTGAAGGTATTGGCGCCGCAGTTGTTTCAATGCCGTGCTGGGAACTGTTCGACGAACAGGATGCTGATTACCGTCGCGATGTGCTTGGTACGGGTGCTCGGATTGCGGTTGAGGCTGCTGTTCGTCATGGCTGGGACAAATACATTGGACCAGAAGGCGGATTTGTTGGGATGCATGGCTTTGGTGCCTCTGCGCCGGCAAACAAACTTTATAAACATTTTGGAATCACAGCCGAGGCAATCGTTGCCCAGGCCAAAGCGAGACTAGCTTGATTAGCTTAGATTTGAGGGATACGTAAAATGAATAAACAGGAACTTTTTCAAACTGCTGTTGCAATGGTTGCGGATAACAAAGGTTTGTTGGCCGCCGACGAAAGCACGGGAACTATGGGCAAGCGCCTAGATTCAATTGGTGTTGAAAATGCCGAGCCAAATCGCCGCGATTATCGCGAGATGCTTTTTCGTTCAAATGGCTTTGGTGACTTTATTTCTGGCGTCATTTTATACGATGAGACGATCCGCCAGAACGCTGCAGATGGCACGTCGCTGGTTAAAATTCTTCAGGATGCGAGATCAATTCCTGGGATCAAAGTCGATGGTGGTGCCAAGGCGCTTCCTGGGCGTCCCGCAGAAAAAATAACCGAAGGGCTTGATGGACTGCCTGAGCGTGTTGCTGAATATTATCAACTTGGGGCTCGGTTTGCGAAGTGGCGTGCTGTGATTGATATCGATGAAGGTATTCCAAGCCGCTATGCCATCCACACAAACGCACATGCGTTGGCGCGTTATGCAAAAATCTGCCAAGAGGGTGGTCTATGCCCAATCGTTGAACCCGAGGTCATTATGGATGGCGCACACGACATTGGTCGATGCCAGGAAGTAACAGAAGAAGTCCTTGAAGTCGTATATCGAGAGCTGCGTCTCCAAGAAGTTTATCTGGAAGGCACAATCCTTAAGCCCAACATGATTATCTCTGGTAAAAAATGTGCGACACAGGCAAGTGCCGAAGACGTCGCACAGAAAACTGTTGAGACACTCCTAAGGTGCGTGCCTGCAGCAGTTCCGGGAATCATGTTCTTGTCTGGTGGTCAATCTGAAGAAGATGCAACGACGCATCTCGATCTGATGAACGCCGGTTCTGACCTTCCTTGGAAATTAAGCTTTTCATACGGACGTGCACTTCAGCAAAGTGCGCTCAGCGCATGGAAAGGTGATAGCGCCAATGTTGCGGCGGGTCAGCAGGCATTCCTCGAGCGCGCGAGGGCTAATAGCCAGGCATGTGCCGGGACATATTCTAGGACGGCATAACGGAGCTACCTCAATCATGGTTAAGATTGCACCTTCTATACTCTCAGCAGATTTCGCACGTTTCGGCGAAGAAATTCGTGCGATAGATGCTGCTGGGTGTGACTACATCCATATTGATGTGATGGATGGCCATTTCGTGCCGAACTTGACGTTTGGTCCTCCTATTATTGCAAAGCTGCGACCTCACACGTCCAAGCCTTTCGATGTGCATCTGATGATCAATCCCGCGCAACCATACTTGGAAGAGTATGCGAATGCGGGTGCAGATATCATCACGGTGCATGCCGAAGCTGATAAACACCTGGATCGCTCGTTGCAGGTTATACAGTCACTTGGAAAGAAAGCAGGCGTTTCGTTGAATCCTGCGACACCAGAAAGTGTGCTTGAATACGTCCTAGATAAAGTTGATCTGATTTTGGTGATGAGTGTGAACCCTGGATTTGGTGGGCAAAGCTTTATCCCATCTCAGTTCGATAAAATTCGCTGTATTCGTAAGATGATTGGTGATCGCCCCATTGAACTTGAAGTCGATGGTGGTGTGAACGCCGACACCATAAGTGATGTTGTCGCAGCTGGTGCGGACGTGCTGGTGGCAGGAAGTGCCGTGTTTAAAGGCGATGACTATGCCGCTACGATTGGTGCGTTACGGTCTGCAGTCTAACGACAAAACAAAGCTTATTATGAAATAAGTGCGATCTCTTCTTCGCTAAGGCTGCCCGGGACCATAGTTACTGGTACCCGAAGCTTGCCGGCCATTTTCTCAACCAAGTACGTGACAAGTGGGCCTGGTCCATCTGTGCCTGATGCCGCACCAAGAACGAGAAGGGAGATACCATCTTCTTCTTCGATCAATTTAACGACTTCTTCGTGCAGTTGGCCTTCGCGGATATAAAGCACAGGCATATGTTCGGTGCGTTTTTGGACGACAGAAGCGACAACATTGAGCATTTCTTCAGCTTCTTCGCGTGCTTCATCGCGCATACGTTCGCCAACGGCCATCCAATGTGAAAACTCTGCTGGCTCGATAACGTAGATAAGAGCAACCCGGCCACCTGAATTTGTTGCACGTTTACATGCAAATTGAAGCGCTGCTGCAAATTCTTCTGTTTCATCGACCACGCATAAGAAGGTACGGCCTGTCAGTTGCTTTACGGGTGCATCGCCTTCTGGTGTGGCGGGGGTATCAGCATTGTCAGTCATGACCTATCTCCTCTTAAAGGCGGCATTTGCCAACCATCCTGCAAAGCATGCGATGATTACGGCAAATATTCCATATAGTAATGCATGGTCATGGGCGAAATTATAAATCTTAGCCTCAAGGCCAAATTTGCGAACATTCAATAACGTTGTTTCGCTCGTAATAATTTCATTATCACGGACAAGATAGGTCTCTATCGCAAATTCGCCAACCGACACATTTGCTGGAAACTCTATACGTGTCCGAAAGAGCATGTCATTTAAAAACAATAAGGGTGAGGCATCTTCCGAGTAAAGTTTTTTGCGTACCTTTTCGCGGACTAAAGCGGCACTGAATGCAATAGCTTGTGCTGCGTTTGCATCTTCGTTCTCTGGCAAAATCTGGATTTCATCAAGGCCAATTTGGTGACGTGTAAGAACATCAGCAGGAAGCATCTTGTTGACCGGCTTATTCGATGAAAACCAATAATATGATGGAATATCATCGAAAGCGAGATTGTCTGTATTCACCCAAATACCAAATTTTCTCTCTTTGAGGTGTACAGTTTTACGCTCTAAAGGGCCTCGAACGACGACGATGACATCGCCTGGGCCACGCTTTGCACCAAACAGCAATAGTTCAGTGCCCGCAAAGCCGGCAGTAATTTTAACAATCGGCGCAGATAAATCGACAACAAGCTCTTTGGCCTGTACGGACACAGAGGTACACAATACGGCTGCAAATAAGGAGCTTTGGAGGAGGCGCATTAACATGATTAATATCCTCCGACGCCAAATGAGAATGGATCAAGGGGCGTGACGATCAAATCATAAGTTAGTTTTAAACAAACACCGATAACCATCAATGCAAGTAGGCCACGGAGTTGTTCGCCTTGCATGCGGCCGCCAAAGCGTGCCCCAAACTGCGCACCAATAACACCGCCAACTAACAGTAATAAAGCCAATACAATATCAACAGAATAGTTTGAAACCGATTGCAAGATCGTTACGTTGGCCGTCACAAATATAATTTGAAACAAAGACGTACCAACAACTACAGCCGTTGGCATACCCAGCAAATATATCATCGCAGGAACCATAACAAAGCCGCCGCCAACACCCATAATCGCTGAGAGAATACCGACAAAGATGCCGATCGCGATGGGGAGGATTGCACTAATGTATAGTCTTGATTTGCGGAACCGCATCTTGAAAGGCAGGCCGTGCAGCCAATTGTGCGTATGCGCTTTCTTGCGGATCTTTGACTTGCTGGCCCGCATTGAATTAATACTCTCGATTAACATCAAGAAGCCGATGATGCCGAGAAAGATAACATAGGAGAGTTTAATGACGAGATCGATTTGGCCGAGGCTTTTTAAGAAAGTGAAAAGCCAAACGCCAAATGTTGAACCGATGATACCGCCCGTTAAAAGCAGGACACCCATCTTGATATCAACATTGCCTCGTTTCCAATGTGCGAGCACACCTGACACTGAACTGGCAACAATCTGATTGGCTTCGGTTGCGACGGCAACAGCTGGAGGGATGCCAATAAAAATGAGCAATGGCGTCATTAAGAACCCGCCACCAACACCAAATAATCCTGATAGGAATCCAATACTGCCACCCATCCCCAGAATGAGGAAGATGTTCACGGACATCTCGGCGATGGGTAAATATATCTGCATCGACTGACGGCTCCGACGCGGTGTCACGCAGAGGCGCGTGGCTATCGCAAAAAGAAGAGATGACGGCTTCTATGGTAGTGCCCAAGAAAAGTCAATGTTTACAGGGCCTGGCATGGGAAAAATGCTAATTTTGGACTGTAAATTCGTAATGTTTACGATTTGTGTGCGAGTTCAATAGATCATGAGGAATGATTTAGTAAAATTTACATGCAGCATATGTGTGTTTGAATGATTCGTTGACGGAGTTATGGCGTGAAATAAAGACCTGAATTGGTTGACGACGACGCGAATGACGGTCTGGCAATGGATGATGACGCGTGGACGGTTGAGGTTGAGGGATTGCCTTATAAGTTTCCATTGCTTGCAAAATTCGGTGTCGGTTTAGTCGCAGTATTTGCCGCCACTTTGGTCGTCGTGGCGACAATGCCATTGGTGTTGCCAGCATCTCTGACGATCAATTCAGCAGAGAAAATCATCAGCGGTATCGTTGGCTTGAAAGTGAAGATAAACGGCCCTCATAGTTTCCGCATACTTCCCACATTTAGATTGCATGCAGAAAATATCGTTCAAGCTGATGTCGATGCTGACGTTATGCTTTCACTCAAACAATTTGAAGTGGGGATGAGCACGCTAGGGGCCCTGTCAGGCAGTGTCGATATAGATCGCATCATGTTGATTGAGCCTAAATTCCAATTCACTCAGTCATCTATGGCTGAGGGCGCATCAAAATCAGCACCAGAGATAGACCGTGCGTGGGGCTGGTGGCGTGATATGCGGTTGGCGGACGTCATTGTTAAAGTCGCTTCTTTCTTGATATTTGATAATAGTGGCATGGGATCTCATCGACTGGAACAGGTTAGTATACAAAGTGAACCCCCAGCTGCATCAGAGCCACAGGATGGTATCACTCTTGATGGTAAGGGTGTTCTGAATAATCAACCTTTAGACATCCATATCATGACATCAAATCTACAACTTTTGGTGACGGGTAACAGATGGCCGGTCAGCGTCTCGTTGAATTCTCAATACTTGAATGGATTATTTAAGGGCTCATTAGCCTTACGTGAGCGTATGGTTGGTGACGGAAAGTTGGAACTGAATAGTGACGAAGCATTAGCGCTCAACACATGGATTGGCCCGTTCTTGCCAGCACGCAGTCGCACGCCAGTTGCGTTGAGTGCCAGCGTATCAATGGCTGGTGATGTCCACAGTTAACACTTAGGTTCGCAGAGACATCGATGAGCGGCAATTTTCAAGTTACTGCAGCGAGCTCATCTGGACGCCAGATCAATGGTAAGCTTGAGGCATCTGTTCTCGATTTTGGCGATGCCTATGCGGACATCTCAGACACTATCTGCGATGCGCTCTTATCTGTTCAACGCATTCCAGTTGGAAATATTGCATTATCTTGGAGGCATGCTCTTTGGCATGATATC
>CAWUWH010000023.1:0-15565 GCA_963926035.1 uncultured Rhodospirillales bacterium | reverse complement strand
ATAGAACGGTAATGAGTGCAATCAACTGAACGATACGCGCCGTTGAATCGCCGCCCTCTTGGCCGAGATCCAGATTGAAGGATTGCGCCAATGCCTGTTCGCCGCTCATCAGCAGGGCGATGGCAGCCATGAGACCTGGTATAAGAAAACGCCTGATTGTCATTTTGACGATCCTGATGTGTCTTTTCCAGGTAGGAGTGTGTCTGGATTTGCATGAGACAAAACGTCTTTAAAGTCAGGCGTTTGACGAATCCCACGTTCGACAACAATTTCAGAATTCGGGCTGACGACAATCAAATGCTCAACATCATCGCGTCGAATAAGGACCAGTTTGCGTCTGGCATCAAGGTGGGCGACTTCAACAACTTGCACCCGCCTGTCTTTGCCCAACTTGGTCGTTCCGACTGGGAATCCTATACCCATGCGCCGCGATATCACAGCAAGCAGACCGATCAACGCGACAACGAAAATCAGTGCTAAAGCAAACCGGAGGTACTCATCCATGCTCATTTCGTTAAAGCCTAATTGTTCTTGTTAGCCTGAGCTTGGATGACATCGCTAAGTGCACCCAATCGGCCAACCAGTTTTTGGATTGCAATGGTCACTGCATCTGCATCATCCGGTGGGACAAGTGACATGCGACGGCATAATTCTGCGATCTGTGTTTCAAGATTTGCAAGATCTATCGTATTGCTGTCTTTGACCAACGTATGACCATTCTCAACGGCTTGTGTGAGATCGGCGATTTCTGTCAGATAGTCAGGTTGACCACTATCGTTCGAATGTTCGTTCATAGGGTCACTCCTAGTTGGGACGATATCATCAGGGAATTCATTCATGCTCTCTATTCATATCGTCAGGCTTGATCTCACCATTGGCAAGATACACATATCTTAAGATTTCCGCGACAGCGGTAAATGCCTCGAGCGGAATTTCACTATCAATATCGATGGCAGAGAGTAATTCTGCCAAGTCAGCATCTTCGCGGACTTTAATGCCATTGGCAAAGGCGAGGGCAAGTATTTGCTCAGCTACCGTGCCACGTCCAGCGGCAACAACACGAGGCGAGCGCCCATCTTGATCATCTTTCAAGGCAACAGAAACGGCCTGCGTGCGGGGCGGCGGGGGCTTCATGTTCCCTTCGGGTAGGTCATCTGCAGGGTTCAAAATCAGCCTCGTTTCTTCAAGAATTAGGAGGTCAGCATGCTCGATTGGCTTTAATAAACCATAAATTTGTTGGTTTAGGTCTAACTGTTACGAATTATTTTATAAGTATCGTTAATATTGATTCATTAGTTGTTAATAAACCCGGCAGATAATGCCCACTAGGAAATCGACAGGAAATCCGTGTTTTGTGGTTAACAGATCATGTAACAGGGTGACTTAGAGGGGCCTCGGCCATGGATATAGAAAAACAGACGTTATTCTCAGCTGTAAAAAGCAGGATGAGTTGGCTTACGCAGCGACAGGAAATCTTGTCGCAGAACATCGCGAATGCGGACACGCCAAGATATCGTGCTACGGACCTAAAGCCTTTCCAGTTTAGAGATATCCTACGTAAAGAAAAAATTCAGCTGAATATGGACGTGACAAGCGCGTCGCATCAGCCAGGGCGACGCAAACGCATCCGTGACTTTTCGGAGCAGCAGGTACGCCAATCCTTTGAGACTGCGCCAAACGGCAACAATGTCATCATTGAAGAGCAGTTAGCGAAGGTCAACGAAACACAAACGAAACACCGATTGGTCACACAGTTGTATAAAAAGCATCTGGGCATGATCACGATGGCTGTTCGTGGCGCACGTTAAGTTTGAATAGGGACGATAGATGGACGATCTTTTAAAAACGTTTTCGATTTCAAGTGCGGGCATGAAGGTTCAAGGGGCCAGACTTCGGGTGATTTCACAAAATATCGCGAACGCTGATTCGTTGCCGCAGGACCCGAATGGCAAGCCATATCGCCGCCAAACCATTACGTTTCGTAATGAATTAGATAAGTCTGTCGGGCTGGAAACTGTGCGCGTCAGTAAAGTGCGCCCAGACATGTCTAATTTTGGAAAACGTTATGAGCCGGGCCATCCTGCATCTGATGCAGATGGTTATGTGCTGACACCAAATGTGAACAGGTTGGTTGAAATGACCGATATGCGAGAAGCGCAACGGTCATATGAAGCCAACTTGAATGTAATTAAGTCGTCGAGATCAATGCTGATGAGCACGATTGACCTCTTACGCTAATCCGAACACGCAAGAATGCGTGCAAAAATAGGCGCTGGCCAAGAAGTTGCTAGGCGAACCTGGAACAGGATAATAAAAGGGGTAACCTGACATGTCAGACGCAGCCATGGGTTTCACAAATGCCATAAAGGCATATTCCAACGTCGCAGACGGACAAGCTTTCGGTGGTAACAAACCGATGCAGACACCAAGTGCCAGTGGTGATGAATTCTCATCTTTGGTTAAAAGTGCCATTGATGAAGCCATTAAAATTGGTGAGAAGAGTGAGCACCTTTCTATTCAGGGTGTTAATGATCGCGCTGACCTTAATCAAGTGGTCACCGCAGTTGCGGAAGCTGAAGTCACGTTGCAAACTGTTGTCGCAGTTCGCGATAAAGTCATTGACGCTTACAAAGAAATTTTACGTATGCCAATTTGATCTATTCGTGAATTGATTTCGCGAAAATAGCCGCTTGTGTTCTCATCGAATGGAGCGGATTAAGGATCGATCATGAACGAAACCGCTGTTATGGAAATTGGGCGAGAGGCGCTGTGGATTGTGCTCCTTACAGCAAGTCCAATTATGTTTGCGGGCTTGTTGATCGGACTTATCATTGCGCTATTCCAGGCATTGACGACGATCCAGGAAATGACGCTGACATTTGTTCCTAAGATTATTGTGATTTTTTTGGCGATTATGGTTTTCCTTCCTTTTATGATGACAGAAGTCGTCGAGTTTTCTCGACGGCTTTTTGACCGAATGATATCGCTTGGCATCAGTTAGACGCGGGGGCGCTGGATGCTAGAGCAATTTCTCGAGACAAATATATGGGTGCTTCTCGTGGTTGCGACCCGTATTGGCACAATGCTCTCGCTTGTCCCTGGATTTGGTGCTGGATATGTCACGCCGCGCTTAAGGTTAGCCTTAGCGATGACGATGAGTTTTCTCATATTGCCATCTGTCACCATTTACGTCCCGGCTCTGCCAACAAGTGCAATGTCATTGTTCATGATATTGGTTGGTGAAGTTATCATCGGGGCTTTTATGGCGACGATTGGGATGTTCGTGATCTCTGCTCTGCAAACAGCGGGCACATTCATTGCGTATTACTCGTCCATGGCAAACGCGATGATCCAGGACCCAATTTCAAATCAACAAAGCTCGGTCATTTCCGGGTTTCTCAGTACGTTGGCATTGGTGGCGATTTTTGCCGCAAATTTACATCATCTCGTATTGCGCGCTCTTGTTGATAGTTTCTCGTTATTTAGACCCGGTAACTTGATTGAATTTGGGGATATATCTGAAACCCTCGTGAATGCGCTATCGTCTGCATTCACTTTAGGTTTCAAGCTTTCCGCGCCGTTGCTTGTGGTCGCATTTGTCTATTATTTGGCTCTGGGTATTCTGGGCCGTTTGATGCCAACATTGCAGGTCTTCTTCTTCGGTTTGCCATTACAGGTGTCACTGCAGATTTGGGTGCTAATGATCTGTCTTTCTGGCATGATGATGGTGTTCTTACAGGCCTTTGGTAACGCTTACGTACCATTTATCAGCCCATGAACAGCAAAAACATTTTGAAAGTAGCCTATGGCTGAAGAAGACGACGCTCAAAAAACCGAAGACCCAACCGACAAAAAACTTTCGCAGGCGCGCGAAAAGGGTCAGGTCGCGTCTTCGCAAGAGGTCAAAAGCTGGATGGTCCTGCTCGCTGGTTCCGCCGCCATCCTTTTTATTGCGCCTGGGATGGCTAACCGCGTTCGGACGCTCAGCCTGCCGTATCTTGAAAAAGCACATGACATCCCTACTGATTTTGAAGGTATGCGGGCAATTCTCGCTCAATCTTTAATTGATGCGGGCATTGCGATTTCCCCATTTTTTATATTGATCATGATCTTTGCATTTGCAGGTAACGTGCTGCAGTTCGGGTTTTTAGTTGCGCCAGAAAAGATCAAGCCAGACATCGCAAAGCTTTCATTATTTGCAGGTTTTAAGCGCATGTTCTCCGTCAAATCGACGGTCGAATTCCTTAAAGGCATACTGAAACTCACAATTGTGACGGTCGTCGCCGTTGGCATGACCATTCCGCTTTTAGAAGATATGACGTTACTGCCTGGGGCATCGGTCGGCGACATATTAGAGCGTATCCATAATGTCGCGATCTTTATCTCTGCTGGCACAATCGCTGTGATGACTGTGATCGCTATACTCGATTTTTCATTCCAGAAGTATCAGTTTATGAAACAGATGCGGATGTCGAAACAAGAAGTGAAAGACGAGCACAAGCAATCAGATGGTAACCCTGAGGTTAAAGCACGAATCAGGACGTTGCGGCAGCAGCGTGCGCGCGAACGGATGATGTCTAATGTCCCGCAAGCGGATGTCGTCATTACCAACCCGACGCATTATGCTGTTGCCTTAAAATATGATGTTGATTCCATGGCGGCACCGCTTCTTGTCGCAAAAGGTATTGATACATTGGCATTCCGTATTCGTGAAGTCGCTGAGGAGTACGATATACCAATCGTTGAAAACCCGCCGCTTGCACGTGCATTGCATGCGGCTGTTGATTTAGATCAAGAAGTCCCACCAGAACACTTTGTCGCAGTTGCCGAAGTTATCGGTTACGTTATGCGTCTCAAGGGTAAATCACTGAATTGATGACGGGATCACTGTGAAGGCAATCAAGGACCAGTATGACGTGAAAGGTTCGACGGATAGTGGGCGCAAACCTCCATCGCCGCTGCTTTTACTTGTCTTGGCGTTGGCGTCGATCGGCACGTCTGTGCTCCTTTGGTTCGAGATCCCCGAGCATCGCGCCATGGCATGCCCTGCATTGGCTGCGGCCGGGAGCATATTTTTACTCCTAAGCGCATGGTATGGCGGTATGCGCGTTGCAAGATTAAAGCAGGCGGACACCCGTGTAGATGGGTTTGAGCAAACATCTGCACCGATCCTTATTACCAATGCCGAAGGTCAGACGACCTATATGAACCATGCGGCGACCACATTGTTCAAAAATTTCCAGATCGATACGACAGCAAAGCGTGCACTCGATGCACTCGGTCTTTCTGCGAGCCCTGATGAGAGTGCTGGATTTGCACGCTTGTCTGGCAAGGTTGTGCGTTGGCGCACCCGGACACTCAGCGTTTCCAGTGGTCGCGTCTGGCAATTAGATGACGTTACCGAGATCATTAAAGGTCATGCCGAGCTTCAACGTGAAATGACGGTGTTGCAGGATATCTTTGATTTGATGCCTGTTGGATTTTTGTCCGTAGACTCTGACGGGCGCATTGATCGCTGCAATGGCACGCTCGCAGGCTGGCTGGGCGAGTCACCTCGCTCATTGATTGGCCGATCTCTTGGTGAATTTATAACAGAAGGCAAAGATTCTGGTGAATTGGGTGGCGTCAGTATGGGCGTCGTGACGTTGCAACCGCACGGAGGGGGTGAACCTTTTCTCGCGACGTTGATGCAAACGGCGAAGATGAACAAAGATGGCAGTGAGGCTTTATATACGCGCTCGCTGTTAATCCGCGATATCGCTCTCGATCTGTCAGATGCAACCACACCAGATCTTGCAACGTCCGATGAAGATAGCGATCCAAATCTTGAGATTGATCACGACGAAAATAGAGCGTTGATGGATAATGTCCGTTGGCTTTATCACTATGCACCTGTTGGTATTGCCTTTGCTGACCTTGAAGGAAACATTTCCAGCTGTAATACCGCCTTTAGGAAACTCCTTGGCATCAAAGGCGACACGGCTGTTGAGGGCGCATTCAATGATATAATTGCGCGTGAAGATCGTGATGATGTTCAGGGCGCACTTTCTAAGGTTGTGATGGGTGTTGGTGGACATGGTGTCCATCTGGAAACGAGATTAAACCGCGCTGATGGTGAAGACCTATCGGTCAGCCTGACGGTTGCGCGGATCGTTGATGAAGCCGGTGATACATCGGGACTTATTCTCCACTTTATTGATACGACCGAGCATCGGAATCTTGAGGTTCAATTCACACAATCTCAGAAGATGCAGGCCGTTGGGCAACTGGCGGGTGGTGTCGCGCACGACTTTAACAACTTGCTGACTGCGATGATTGGTTTTGCCGACCTATTGCTTACGCGCCGTGGACCAGATGATCCTGATTTTGCTGACATTATGCAGATCAAACAGAATGCCAATCGAGCCACGAACCTTGTTCGCCAATTGCTTGCATTTTCTCGAAAGCAAAAACTCGAACCTGAAGTCATGGATGTGACCGAGCAATTGGGCGAGCTCACTAATTTATTGAGCCGCTTGATTGGTGAGCGTGTGACGCTTGATATGATGCATGGTCGGAATTTGGGCGATGTTCTTTTTGATAAAGGCCAGTTTGATCAGGTTGTCATCAATTTGTGCGTCAATGCACGAGATGCGATGCCTGGTGGTGGCAAGATAACGATCACGACGAAACCGGTGACGTTGGAGAAGCCAACACCGAAAGGGCACGAAATTATTCCTGTTGGCGATTATATCACGATCAGTGTTTCTGATAATGGCACAGGTATCGCCAAAGAAAATCTGGAACGTATTTTTGAGCCGTTTTTCTCTACCAAAGAAGTGGGGGCGGGCACAGGCCTTGGCCTCTCCACGGTTTATGGGATTGTGCATCAGGCAGAAGGCTACATTTTTGTTGATAGCGCAGTTGGCAAGGGGACGGCGTTTACGCTTTATCTGCCGGTTTATGAAACCAAAGCTGATGATGCGCGGAAGAAGGCAGCGCCAGCGCAGATTGAGATAGAAGGTGACCTCACCGGGCAGGGGACAATCTTACTGGTCGAGGACGAGGATGCTGTTCGATTGTTTGGATCACGTGCTTTGCGTAACAAGGGATATGAGGTCCTAGAAGCAACTGACGGTGAAACCGCACTTGATGTTATCGCCAATACAAAAATGCGGATTGATCTGATTATATCTGATGTGGTTATGCCAGGTATGGACGGGCACACGCTGGTTAATATTGCCCGACAGGAACTGGATGGCGTGAAGACAATCTTGATGTCTGGGTATTCAGAAGACGTGTTCAGGAACGGTCCTGACATGGATCCTGAAATTGCTTTCTTAGGTAAGCCTTTCACATTGAAGGGACTCGCGGCGAAAGTTAAGGAAATTCTGGATAGTTAATGGTCGAATCGGTCAATTAATTCATATCGAAAACGTTACGAATAGTATCGTTTTGACAGGAACATTATCAGAACAAGTATATTTAAATTCTATAAAATCAATAGATTAAAAATTTACTGGACAAAAAGAACAAATAAGGTACAAATGTCTCCATTGAAACGCCCTTACGGGTATGCCAGAACGGAGATGCAAAATGAGTAGCCCAGCCTTACGCGTAGTAGACAAGGAAAAAGACGTGGATAAAACGAAAGCTCTAGACGCTGCCGTCGGTCAGATTGAACGGGCGTTTGGTAAAGGTTCGATTATGCGCCTTGGCCAACGTGAAGTTATGCAGGTCGAAAGCATCTCTACAGGATCTATTGGTTTGGATATCGCTCTCGGTATTGGCGGTGTGCCAAAGGGCCGGATCATGGAAGTCTACGGACCTGAGAGTTCTGGTAAAACGACATTGGCGCTGCACATTGTTGCTGAAGCGCAAAAGTTGGGTGGCACGTGTGCTTTCGTGGATGCTGAGCATGCGTTGGATCCGAAGTACGCAAAGAAACTTGGCGTAAACGTCGAAGAACTTCTGATTTCGCAACCAGATGCCGGTGAGCAAGCGCTTGAGATTGCTGATACGCTTGTCCGTTCCGGTGCAATTGACGTGTTGGTTGTTGATAGTGTCGCGGCCTTGGTGCCTCGCGCAGAACTCGAAGGCGAGATGGGCGATACGCACGTTGGTCTTCAGGCGCGTTTGATGAGCCAGGCGCTACGTAAATTGACGGCATCCGTATCTAAGTCCAACACACTGGTGATTTTCATTAACCAGATCCGAATGAAGATTGGTGTGATGTTTGGCAGCCCTGAAACCACATCGGGTGGTAACGCGCTGAAATTCTATTCTTCTGTCCGTCTTGATATTCGCCGGATTGGTGCGATCAAGGACCGCGACGAAGTTGTTGGTAACCAGACACGCGTTAAGGTCGTTAAGAACAAGGTGGCCCCGCCGTTCAAACAGGTCGAATTCGACATCATGTACGGTGAAGGCATTTCCAAGATGGGCGAGATTCTCGACCTTGGTGTGACGGCTGGAATTGTTGAAAAGTCCGGCTCATGGTTCTCTTTTGAGAGTGAGCGGATCGGTCAGGGGCGTGAGAACTCTAAAAAGTTCCTCAAGGATAACCCGGTCATTTCAGACCGTATTGAGATGCTTATCCGCCAAAACGCGGGACTGATCTCCGAAGAAATGATGACTGGCCCAGATAATCCTGACGAAGCCAAAGCTGCTGATGAGGGCGGTGAAGAGACTGCACTCAATTAATCTGACTGGGCTTTTGAGCCCATGAGAACACTGGCTATAAGATTTGCCCCTCGCTTCGGCGGGGGGCTTCTTTTTGCCGGTATAGTTCCGTCTCTCGACACATCCCCCGGAACCCGCTAAAACCTTGCGTCCGCCTGAGAAAACACCATTTCCAGGTTTGGTTATTCAAGTTCCGGAGCGACGAGAAAAAGCATGCAAAAAGTTAATGATATCCGTAAGGCGTTTCTCGATTATTTCGAGACCAATGGTCATGAGATTGTCTCGTCGTCGCCTCTTGTTCCACGTAACGACCCAACACTGATGTTTACGAACGCCGGTATGGTTCAGTTCAAGAATGTTTTTACGGGTAACGAAGAACGCCCATACAGCCGGGCCGTGACATCGCAAAAGTGTGTGCGTGCAGGCGGTAAGCATAATGACCTCGAGAATGTGGGCCATACTGCGCGCCATCACACATTCTTCGAGATGCTCGGTAATTTCTCTTTTGGTGATTACTTCAAGGATCAAGCCATCGAATTGGCATGGAATCTCGTCACGAAAGAGTTCGGTCTGAACAAAGACAAGCTCTTGGTCACGGTGCATTCCTCGGATGAAGATGCGGCTGACCTTTGGAAGAAGATTGCAGGTATTCCGGATAGCAGAATTATTCGTATCCCGACCTCGGACAATTTCTGGTCGATGGGTGATACAGGACCTTGTGGTCCATGTTCTGAAATCTTCTTTGATCATGGAGATCACATCCCTGGTGGCCCTCCAGGTTCACTGGATGAAGACGGTGACCGGTTTATTGAAATCTGGAACCTGGTGTTCATGCAGTTTGAACAGCTCACCGCTGATGAGCGTGTAGATTTGCCAAAGCCTTCGATCGATACGGGTATGGGGCTCGAGCGGATTGCCGCTGTGATGCAGGGGACGCACGACAACTATGAGATCGATATGATGCAGGCGTTGATCCAGGCTTCCGCTGAAGCATCGAAGATGGATGCGAACAGTGTGTCGCACCGTGTGATTGCCGATCATTTACGTGCCAGTACATTCTTGATCACGGATGGCGTGCTGCCGTCGAATGAAGGACGTGGATATGTGTTGCGCCGGATCATTCGCCGCGCCATGCGCCATGCCCATATGCTGGGATGCACAGACCCCCTGATGTTTCGCCTTGTACCTGCTTTGATCCGGGAAATGGGCAATGCCTATCCAGATTTAAAGCGATCCGAGCCTTTAGTCACTGAAACGCTGAAACTTGAAGAGACGAAGTTTAAGCAGTTGTTGGAGCGTGGCTTGAAGCTTTTGGATGAGGCGACTGGCGAAATGGCGGCTGGTGAAGAGTTGGATGGCGAAGTCGCATTCAAGCTTTATGACACATACGGTTTCCCGCTTGATCTGACACAGGACGCCCTCAAGGTTCGTGAGATTACGGTTGACGAAGACACTTTCAAGTCAGCCATGCAGCGCCAGCGCGAAGAAGCGCGTAAGGCTTGGTCTGGATCGGGTGATGCGGAAACAGACGCCATATGGTTTGGAGTGCGTGATAAAGTTGGTGCGACTGATTTCCTCGGTTACGACACGGAAAGTGCTGAGGGCCAGATCAAGGCTATTGTTGTTGATGGTAAGTCTGTTGAGAGTGCAGGGGCTGGTGCACAGGTTTCTCTCGTGCTCAATCAATCGCCGTTTTATGGCGAAAGTGGTGGCCAAATGGGCGACTGCGGCTTGATTAAGACTGATGACGTAACGATCACAATTTCAGATACTCAAAAACGCGTTGATGATGTCCATGTTCATATTGGCGTTGTTGAGAGCGGTACCGTGAATGTCGGAGACGAGGCCCGTCTGGAAGTGGACCATGAAAACCGTTCCAGACTTTGTGCAAACCATTCTACGACACACCTGCTTCACGAAGCATTGCGCCGTCGGTTAGGCGACCATGTAACACAAAAAGGCTCGTTGGTTGCACCTGACCGTTTGCGATTTGATGTCTCACATCCAAAAGGGCTGAGCGCGGAAGAGTTGGCGACTGTTGAAGTTGATGTGAATAATCAGATCGCAGCGAACGCGAGCGTATCCACTCGCCTTATGGATCCAGAGTCTGCTGTTGAAGCGGGTGCGATGGCGCTGTTTGGTGAAAAGTACGGCGATGAAGTGCGTGTTGTATCCATGGGTGATGACATCAACGCTGATTTCTTCTCGACGGAACTTTGCGGTGGCACCCACGTGAAACGAACAGGCGATATTGGGGTCTTTAAAATATTATCTGAAACCGCCGTCGCGTCAGGTGTTCGGCGTATTGAAGCTCTAACCGGTGCTGGTGCGCGTGCGTATTTTGCTGAAACAGAAAAGACATTATTTGAAGCCGCTTTGCATTTGAAGGCCAATCCATCTGACGTGCCTGCACGTGTTAAAACGCTGGTTGAAGAACGCCGTAAGCTCGAAAGCGAACTTGCAGAAGCGCGGAAGAAACTGGCAATGGGTGGCGGTGCGTCCAAGTCCGACGATACGAACGCTGTTGAAACCGTCAACGGTGTCGCATTTTCGGGACGTGTGCTTGAAGGTGTACCTGCAAAAGAGCTCAAAGGCGTTGTCGATGATCTAAAAACGCAAATGGGTTCCGGCGTTGTTGCGGTTCTGTCGATCAATGATGACAAGGTATCTTTGGTCGTTGGTGTTACGGATGATCTGACGGCCACAAATAGTGCGGTTGGTCTGGTGCAAGCTGGTTCTGCGGCTGTTGGCGGCAAGGGTGGCGGCGGTCGTCCGGATATGGCGCAGGCTGGTGGCCCGGATACATCTAAAGCGAACGAAGCACTTGATGCGATCAAGGCTTCAATCAACGCCGTTAGCTGATCCTTCTTTAGGGAATTATCCCTGAAAGTAACGTCCAGGTGTCTTGCCGAGTGCACGCCTGAACATGGCGATAAAAGCGCTTTGTGACGCGTACCCTAAATCAAATGCAACGTCGGTTACGCTGTCGCCGCGTGCGATGTGTGCCAAAGCGGCCAAAAGCTTTGCCTGCTGTCGCCATTGGCCAAATGTCATATCTGTTTCACGCATGAACAGGCGGGCGAGGGTTCTTTTACTCGCACCCAACTCGACGGCCCAATCATCAAGAGTACGCGTATCTGCAGGATCATCGATAAGTGTATTCGCGATAATTTTGGTTTTTCGATCATGCGTCATGGGCAGATGGAGAGGCGCGATAGGCAAGCCTTCAATCTGATCCAGCAACACATGGACAAGGCGCGCATCGGCACTCTCAGGTACTGGGTCTGCGTTAATGTTCATAGACGCCAGTATCAATTCCCTGAGGAGTGGTGCGACCGTGACGACGCAGCAGACGTCTGGGAGGCCTGAGCGCGCATCAATTGCAATGTACAATGAGCGAAGCGAGAGCGGCGTGCCTTGCGCCTTTACATGATGTGATGTGCCGGGCGGAATCCAGACCGCACGCTGAGGTGGCACGACCCATACACCCTCAAGAGTTGTTACCCGCATGACCCCTTGAACGGCATAAAGCAATTGCGCGCGCTCATGGGTGTGCCAGTCGATAACATGATCAGCCGGGCATTCCCGTGACCGCGCGATGATCAGGCCAGGACCTTGATCCACACCCTTAAGGGGCGGTAGCACCATATCGGGAGGGAGGGTGGAAGTTGTCACTTTTGAGATGTTTTTTGTCATTATAGCCGATATAAGCCTTCAATTGCCTCTAGTAAAGTCCCTGCAACTAGAAAATTAGCGACGATGAAAAGGTACTGTGAGAATGAGTGAAACGGGTTTTTTGAGAAATGGCTGGAAAAGTCGCGAGGTCTTTCTTGTCCTGACGGCTATTGCGATGCCGATTTCATTCTCAACGTGGCAGGCTCTGTTCAACAATTTTGCACACGACTCCGCAGGACTTGGCGGAGACGGGATTGGGTACATCCAATCGTTTCGTGAAGTTCCAGGTTTTTTGAGCTTTACCGTTATCTTCTTGTTGCTCTGGTTTAAGGAGCAATCGTTCGCCCTCGTTGCGTTGATGCTGCTGGGCATTGGAACCATGGTCACGGGGTACTATCCAACGTTTTGGGGATTGATGCTGACGACGTTCCTGATGTCTATCGGTTTCCATTACTTTGAGGCGTTGCATCAATCGCTGGCATTACAGTGGACCGATAAGAAAACAGCCCCCGAAGTCCTGGGAAAAATCGTCAGCGCACGGTCGTTTGCAGCCCTTGTGTCGTTCGGCATCATTTATGTGATGTTGGATACGATGGAGTTGAATTTGAACTGGGTCTATACGATTGGCGGCGCTGTCACGCTCTTGATCGCCGTGTATTGCTGGTTTGCGTTCCCGACGTTCACAGCGGACGTTGAGCAATCAAAAAAGATTGTGCTCAGAAAGCGTTATTGGCTCTGGTATGCGCTCGTATTTATGTCCGGTGCGCGTCGGCAGATCTTTGTCGTGTTCGCAGGGTTCCTGATGGTGCAGAAATTTGGCTTCACGGCTGGAGAAATGAGCCTGATGTTTTTAGCCAACATGGTTGCGACCATATATCTGGCACCAAAAATTGGTCGAATGATCTCGTGGATTGGTGAACGGAATATGCTGATCATCGAATACAGTGGTCTTGTTTTTGTCTTCGTTGGTTATGCCTTTGCATCCGAAGCCTGGATGGGCGTTGCATTGTATATTGTCGATCACATCTTTTTTGCGATGGCGATTGCGATCAAGACGTATTTCCAGAAGATTGCAGACCCCGCGGATATCGCGTCTTCAAGCGGTGTTAGCTTCACAATTTCGCATATAGTTGCGATTGTTATTCCTGCAACGTTCGGGTTCCTCTGGCTAACCTCGCCTACGTATGTTTTCCTAGCAGGAGCAGCGATGGCGGCAGTCTCGCTCGTGCTTGCATTCCTGGTGCCTCGTAATCCGGAATTAGGCAACGAGTCGATCATCTTCCGCGTCATAGGAAAACCACAAGCAGCGGAATAGCGAATTCAAGATGAGCAAACGATTTAACGGTACTGAAAACTATGTTGCGACCGATGACCTAAAGATTGCAGTGAATGCTGCTGTTGGTCTCGGCAGGCCTTTGTTAGTCAAAGGAGAGCCCGGCACGGGTAAAACTGTTCTGGCCGAAGAGATTGCGAAATCTCTGGGTGCCCCTTTGATCCCATGGCATGTCAAATCGACGACAAAGGCTCAGCAAGGGCTCTACGAATATGATGCCGTAGCGCGACTCCGTGATAGCCAGCTTGGCGACGAGCGTGTGCACGATATCTCGAACTACATCGTCAAAGGCAAGCTTTGGGAAGCGTTTGAAAGTGAACAACGTCCTGTGTTGTTGATCGATGAAGTCGACAAGGCTGACATTGAATTTCCAAACGATCTTTTACTCGAACTTGATCGCATGGAATTTCATGTCTACGAGACAAAAGAAACTATTCGCGCAGATAACCGCCCCGTTGTGATTATCACATCGAATAATGAAAAAGATCTACCGGATGCGTTCTTGCGCCGCTGTTTCTTTCACTACATTAAGTTCCCTGATGAAGGCACGATGCGGGCGATCATTGATGTACACTTTCCAGATGTGCAGAAGCGTCTGGTCAAAGAGGCCATGGAAGTTTTTTACGAACTTCGGGATGTGCCAGGCCTCAAGAAACGTCCATCGACATCTGAGCTATTGGATTGGATAAAGTTGTTGATGATCGAGGATATACCGGTTGATGCTTTGCGCTCCAACGATAAAAAAGATCTGATCCCACCGCTTTACGGTGCCTTGCTTAAAAACGAGCAGGACGTTCATTTATTAGAGCGGTTAGCATTCTTAAACCGCCGCGAAGGCGGGAATTGAAACGATCGCTCGTGACGTCGTTTCCTATTCATGTTTTCATAGGTGATCATGGAAAAATATCTCGATCCAACTAAAATAGAGCGCCTTGGGCTAGAGGCTTGGGACTGGGTGTTGGCACACGTCCTTGTGTGGCCGACAGCAGTACAGGCTGCGATTGTTATTGTCGCTTTCCTGGTTGCGCGGTTGCTGGCACCCAAACTTGTCGCATTGATCACACGCACCGCAGACCATCCGAAGTTCCCAAACTGGTTAGCGCCTAAAGTTCGTTCCTGTGCGTCATTGAGTTTTGCGTTCGTTTGGTTGGCCCTACAATGGTTCTCGGTTTTTGCTGCGATTGAGGCTCAATGGCCAAGTCGTCTCATTGAAAGCGTTGTTTCGCTCCTGACGGCATGGGTGGTTATTCGGTTCGCTTCAAGTTTTGTGCGCGACGCTGGTTGGGCACGTACTTTAGCGGTTTTTGCCTGGTCAGTTGCTGCGCTCAATCTAGTCGGTTTACTCGGGCTGATGGTTCATACCCTTGAGAGTATGGCACTTTCAGTTGGCGATATCAGGCTGTCGGTTTTAGGACTAATCAAAGCTTGCATCGTCCTCATGCTCTTGCTTTGGGTGGCAGGCGTTGTGTCACGACTTATCGAGCACCGGCTTGATGCCTCACAAACGCTTTCACCGTCAGCACGGGTCCTAGTCAGTAAACTTATTCGTGTTCTGTTGATCGTTATTGCGATCATTGCGGCCTTGGAAAGCATTGGTATCGACCTAACAGCGCTGACGGTATTTGGTGGTGCTATCGGTCTTGGTATTGGGTTTGGTTTACAAAAAGTGATCTCGAATCTCATGAGTGGTGTGATTTTGCTCATGGATAAATCTGTTAAACCGGGCGATGTGATTGCGATTGATGGCACCTTTGGTTGGATCAATCGATTAAGTGCCCGATATGTCTCCGTGATCACGCGTGATGGCATAGAGCATCTGATCCCAAACGAGGACTTGATTTCACAACGGGTCGAGAACTGGTCCTATTCCGATAGTCTGATCCGATTGAAGCTGCC
>CAWUWH010000022.1:0-4638 GCA_963926035.1 uncultured Rhodospirillales bacterium | reverse complement strand
CGTCAGCAGTTGCGGGAAAGCAAACGCATGCTCTCCGAAATCGGCGATGACGCCAGCGGACTTGATGCGCTTATGGCAGCCCGTGACAGTGCCATGGACTCCCGCGCCAAGAAACTCATCGAAATTTGGCCCCGTGTTGTTGAGAGTTATTCCGGTGACGATTACGTCGTCAAAATCCGCGACAAGGAAGTCCGCTATAATCTTCAGCGCAAAACTTTAAGCGGCAACCGCGTCTCACGCGTCGCCTTGCCAAAGTTTGAAGACGAGGGCGAGCTACTCAAATTCCTGCTCAAGGAAAACCTGCCTGGCAGCTTCCCCTACACGGCTGGCGTATTTGCATTCAAGCGCGAAGGCGAAGATCCGACGCGCATGTTCGCAGGCGAGGGCGATCCATTCCGCACCAACGAACGCTTTAAGTTCTTATCCCGAGACACAGAGGCCAAGCGCCTGTCGACCGCATTCGATAGTGTGACCCTGTATGGTTTTGATCCGGACGAGCGCCCGGACATTTACGGCAAGGTCGGAAACTCAGGCGTATCCATTGCGTCGCTGGACGATATGAAAGTGCTGTATGACGGCTTCAATCTATGCAGCCCATCGACATCTGTTTCAATGACGATCAACGGACCGGCACCGACCATCCTTGCGATGTTTATGAATACGGCTGTTGATCAACAGATCGCCAAGTTCGAAGCCGACAACGACCGCGCGCCTACAGATGAAGAGATCGAAAAGATCAAAGCGTGGACGCTCGAAACTGTGCGCGGCACAGTACAGGCGGATATCTTGAAAGAAGATCAGGGCCAAAATACCTGCATCTTTTCAACTGAATTTGCCTTGAAGATGATGGCCGATATTCAGGAATATTTTGTCAAACATCGGGTTCGGAATTTCTATTCTGTATCAATCTCTGGCTATCATATTGCTGAAGCTGGCGCTAACCCGATCAGCCAGCTTGCCTTTACGCTCGCCAACGGCTTCACGTTTGTTGAAGCGTATCTCGCCCGCGGCATGAAGATCGATGACTTCGCGCCGAACCTAAGTTTCTTTTTCTCGAACGGGATGGACCCTGAGTATTCCGTCATGGGCCGCGTTGCCCGTCGCATCTGGGCGTCGGCCATGCGCTTTAAATATGGAGCGAACGAACGCTCGCAAAAACTCAAATATCATATCCAGACATCCGGTCGCTCGCTGCATGCGCAGGAAATGGACTTCAACGATATCCGTACGACGTTGCAAGCGCTAATCGCGGTTTATGACAACTGCAACTCGCTGCACACCAACGCCTATGACGAGGCGATCACAACGCCGACCGAGGACAGCCTGCGCCGTGCCATTGCCATTCAAATGATCATCAACAAAGAATGGGGCTTGGCGAAAAACGAGAACCCAACCCAGGGTGCGTTCATCATTGATGAAATGACCGACCTTGTTGAGGAAGCCGTCCTCCAGGAATTTGATCGTATCACCGAGCGTGGGGGTGTGTTGGGTGCCATGGAAACAGGCTATCAGCGCGGCAAGATTCAAGAAGAGAGTATTCACTATGAAACGCTCAAGCATACAGGTGAGCTGCCGATCATCGGTGTGAATACCTACAGAAACCCAAATCCACCAAAGGATGTGACGCCCGAACTTCGTCGCTCCACGGACGAAGAAAAGAAAGGACAAATCACGCGCCTGCGTGACTTCCAATCACGTAACACAGCCTCCGCTGACGAGATGGTCAAACGCCTGCAGCATGCTGCAACCAACGACGAAAACGTGTTTGCTGTATTGATGGATGCGGTGCGTGTCTGCTCACTCGGCCAAATCACCGAGGCCCTGTTCGAAGCTGGCGGCAAGTACCGCCGGAATATGTAGCGTCTGATTTTACCTTTATTCTTCATACCATCAAAAACGTCATTCCGGCGTAGGCCGGAATCTAGAGCGCCATAACTGGACCCCGGCCTACGCCGAGGTGACGAATTTTATACATTTCCGTCATTCCCGCGAAAGCGGGGACCCAGTCCTTAGTGTCGCTGATATCTCGGTTCACGCTTTCGCGGGAATGACGTACATTGAAAGACACTCTTCTCAAATAAAAGAGAGGGCTTAAATTGGTGGAAAAACCGATCGTAGTTGCGCTGCCCATTTGCCATCAATAAACGCCATCACCCAGATTGTTTTGAATTGAGAGATCAGGCTATCGTCGGCGCGGAACCGATTTACGCGCACGTCCAGGTGCACTTTCTCGGTGCCTGCATCAATGACGGCGACTTCATCAAAACTTGAATGATACCAATCACCGCCAGCTCGGGCACGGAAATCGTCGAAGTAATCATCAGCTGTGTCCCAGGTCTTTAGCGCACCACCGGTCAGCATATAATTGGGAAAATACAGTGTGGCGACGAGGGCATCTTCGTCCGATGCATTTAACGCCACAATATGAGCATCGAGCACGGCACGCGCGGCATCAATAACTGCGCTATTTGTGATCTTGCGCACGAGGCTTAGCTGTCCCTTTCTTCAGGCACATGACCAAAGCTGATGGCGAGCCTGTTCCATGCGTTCATTTGCGCAATGATAAGCGTAAGATCGACAATCTGTTCATCCGAGAAATGGTTTTTTTAATCATCGAACAGAGCCTGTGATGCGCCATCCTCAGAAATCAATGTGACGGCTTCGGCCCAGGCAAATGCGGCACGCTCACTTTCATCAAAGAAAGAGCACTCTTGCCATACAGGTAGGCAATCGAGACGTTGCTGGGTTTCGCCAGCAGCTCCGGCTTGCGTCGAATGAAGATCGACACAATAAACGCATCTATTGATCTGAGAGACGCGCAGTTCGATCAGAGCATGCAGCTTCTCATCAATCGACGTGATGTGGCTTTTTGCTCTCGCCATACTGGCGATGGCAGGTCCATTTACTGAAACATAATCGAGACGCTCAAACATAGTCGTTCTCCTGCAAGTATTTTCTCATCAAGCCTTAAGTCGTTTTAAGACCAGTATCGCACCACCCGCAATCAGGCCCCAGAACGCACCACCAACGCCAGCGATGGTCAGGCCTGATACGGCGACGATGAAAGTCACGACGGCGGCTTAACGCATGTCTTCGTCGTCGAGAGCGTTCTTGAGCGACGTGGCGAGGGGACCCAATAGCGCCAAGCCTACCACGGCCTCAATCAATAACGGCGGGGCAGCTTGAACTACGGCGATCACGAGGCTCGCCAATAATCCAAGCACGACTGAGAAAATCCCCATGGAGATCGCCGCCCAATAACGTTTGGCTGGGTCTTCATGCGCATCAGGGCCAGCGCACAACGCCGCAACAATGGCGGACAGGTTCGTCGTATGACCGCCGAACGGCGCAAACACCATTGAGATGATACCCGTCACAGCAATTGGGCGACCTGAAGGCGGCTCATAGCCATACGAGCGCAGCACAGCGATGCCAGGAATATTCTGCGACGCCATCGTGACGATAAACAATGGCAATGCGATCCCGACCAAAGCACCAAACGTGAATGTTGGCATGATTAAGAACAGGCTGCGGCCAAACGGATGTCAGCGGAATGGCATCACCTTGCATGATAACCACAATCACGGCGACCAACGCCGCAGCTGGCACGGCCCACAATCGCTTTAGTCTCGCAACAATCGCCCAGACCAATATGACGGGCAAGGCGGCTTCCGGGGCCGTTGCTGCTGCTTTCACGGGTGCCAAACACAAGTCCATCAAGACACCCGCCAGCATCGCGCTGGCAATCGCGGTTGGTATCATCGCCACCCAGCGTCCCAATGGCTTCCAAAATCCAGCCAAAATGATCAGCGCACCGGTTACTAGAAACGCACCAACAGCAGCTTCAAATCCACCATCGACAGCACCAGTGGTCACCATGAGTGCTGCACCTGGTGTCGACCATGCGGCGGCAATTGGCATCTTGGTCATCATCCCCAAAACAATGCCTGCCACACCCATCGCGATGGCACCTGCCATCAATCCACTTGAGGCTTGCTCAGGGCTTGCACCCACAGCGATCAGGCCGCCAACGACAACGGCGAACGAGCTTGCGAACCCAACGACAGAAGCAATCAGCCCCATCAAGAAGGCTTGCCGTGTAAAATCTTTAAACATGATGAGAGTTTTACGTTTTCGCCAAAAGGGTTCAACCCGGTTTGTTTGAATTTATGTACCTATGACAATCAATAAGCGAGACGCGTTTGAGAAAATACAGAGGGCATAAACACATAAACTTGCACCGAAAAACAAGATGTTGGTTTTCGTAAGCTGAAATCCCCATATAATCCCATTATGGATCCAAAAGATGTCAAACTCCACGAAGTCCTCTTCGAATTTCAACAGGTCGGCAGCTATGTGCGCGTCACGGCTGTATGCGCATGGTCTAATACTGAAATCATCATGGTTGGCGACCCCAAGCAAAGTGAACGTGCGCTTAAAGATGCCGCAATGCGGAAACTAAAGTACGTCATCGCCAAAAATATCACCAAACGCGACGGCGGATCGATCATCGCTTAACTATTCAATTCCATCCCATCCAAAGGAAAACACTCAAATGAAAATGCGCGGCGCGGTACTCTATGAACAAGGCTTGGCACGCCCTTATGGCACATCAAATCCATTGGTTATTGAAGAACT
>CAWUWH010000021.1:0-26309 GCA_963926035.1 uncultured Rhodospirillales bacterium | reverse complement strand
AAATTATGCGTGTCCTGGAATCGATGCAAACGTGCGGGCATTACTGATCATCCGGTTTTTGAAGTCGTCTGATGTTTCGATGGGGCGAATGTCATACCCCCATACATCGTAGCCATTAGCTAAAAGATTCTCTGCCATGGGGAGACCCATATTGCCGCAGCCAGAAACGCCAATAATATGAGCAGGGCTATCGTTCAACGATCTTCTCTGGCGGCGCGTACCAAAGCCTCAAACAAACCCAAATTAGGATCACCATCATCCAAGAAGAACTCAGGGTGCCATTGAACACCAATTGCAAAGCGGCGGTCGGGGAGTTCTATGGCTTCAACAATTCCATCGGGGGCGCGTGCGCTCACTGTGATCTCATCAGGAATATTGCGCAGCGCTTCATTGTGTGCAGTATTCACTGAAATCTCTGTAGCACCGGTAATTTCGAAGAGCTTGGTACCCTGCTTAATAGTTATCGCGTGCGCAGCTTCTTCTGCGGGTTTTTCATTCAAATGATCGACGGCACAATCCAATTGATTGGCAATATCTGACCAAATTGTGGCGCCTCTGGCGATGGCCATGACTTGCAGACCTGCACAAACGCCAAGTGTTGGCAGGTCTTTATCTAACGCCTGGATCATCAGCGTTTGTTCGAACTCGAAACGTGGATGGACGGGGCTGCCATCAGCCGGGAGGCCATAAATCTCAGCTGGGAATGGATAGAACCCACCAGGGACAATTAATCCATCTATCGTGTCCAGATAGTCTGCCCGTGCTTCTGCCACATATGGAAGACCGGCAGGCAAGCCTCCTGCCTTCCAGATCGCATCAAAATATGCGGTGCGGATTGCGTAATGTGGGCGTTTAGAAAACGAGCCTTGATGCTCGTAATCAAGTAACAAGCCAATGAGTGGGCGTTTAGACATGCGGCGATTCTATGACGAGACTAAAAGTTTGCAAACCTTGATCGTGCCTATTCGCCCGCTGTCTTCATAGCGGCTTCTTCTTTTAACGTCACGGGATGCTCAAGCTTTGAAAGCATCTCTTGGGGAACAACCTGCACAAAGTTTGGTAATTCTCGCTCCCAAGAATTCAGCAATTGTAACGCATGCTTAGAATGTGTCCGCTTCACGTGTTGCTGAATTTGAATTTTAAGCACGTCTTGCCAGTATTCAGTTTCAACGCGGTTCCAGGTTATCGTTTCTGGATTGGCTTGATGATCAAAAGCATTTTCGGTGTCATAAATAAAGGCCATGCCGCCGGTCATGCCTGCGCCAAAGTTTGAGCCTACAGCACCCAAGATGACAACCATACCACCGGTCATGTATTCACACCCGTTAGAGCCACAACCTTCAACAACAGCAGTGGCACCAGAGTTTCTGACACAGAACCGCTCACCCGCTTGGCCCGCGGCAAATAAACTCCCCGCTGTTGCGCCATAAAGCACAGTATTGCCAATGATTGTATTCTTCTCGCTTTCCAGTGGACTTGATACAGGCGGGCGGAGAACAATCGTGCCGCCAGAGAGGCCTTTACCAACATAATCGTTGGCATCTCCCAATACCTCGAGTGCCAAACCTTGCACGGCAAATGCGCCCAATGATTGTCCGGCAGAACCGCGAAGCCGAACGGTAAGGTGATTATGATCAAGCGTCGACATGCCGTACTTGCGCGTAATCAGTGAACTGGTTCTGGCACCGACAGCGCGGTCCGTATTCCGTATGGCGTAGGTGAGTTGCATTTTCTCACCATGCTCAAAAGTTTGCATCGCGTCTTTGATGATTAATGCATCCAATGAGTCAGGCACTTCATTGCGGCCTTCGCCGTTATAGTAACGTGGATAGCCACCACTATCGGCCTGTTGCAACAACGGATTGAGATCAAGGTCATCCAAGTGCGAAGCACCTCGGCTTACCTGAGCCAACAAATCTGAGCGACCGGTAATATCATGTAATGTTTCATATCCGAGTGATGCAAGAATCTCACTAACCTCTTCGGCGACAAACGAGAACAGGTTCACAACTTTTTCTGGTGTGCCGGTGAATTTTTGGCGTAGCGCTTCATCTTGCGTACAGACGCCAACTGGACACGTATTGGAATGGCATTGGCGTACCATGATGCATCCCATTGCGACCAGAGACGCGGTACCGATACCAAATTCGTCAGCCCCTAGCATTGCAGCCATCACTACGTCACGACCAGTTTTAAAACCGCCATCGACGCGGAGTTTAACCTTATGGCGCAAACGGTTCAGTGTCAGGACCTGGTTGGCTTCAGAAAGCCCCATTTCCCAAGGAATACCCGCATATTTGATAGAGCTTTGTGGGCTCGCACCTGTGCCGCCATCATGGCCCGATATCAAAATGACATCAGCTTTTGCTTTGGCGACACCCGCAGCGATGGTGCCAACGCCGGAGCGGGCAACAAGCTTAACGCAGACGCTTGCATCAGGGTTGATCTGTTTTAAGTCATAGATCAGCTGTGCCAGGTCTTCGATAGAGTAAATGTCGTGATGCGGCGGTGGGCTGATCAGCGTCAAACCTTCCGTCGCATGACGCAACTTGGCGATCATTGATGTTACTTTGAACCCAGGTAACTGACCACCTTCGCCAGGTTTTGCACCTTGTGCGATCTTAATCTCGATCTCGCGACAGTTATTTAGATATTCAGCCGTAACACCAAAGCGACCGGACGCAATCTGCTTGATGGCGCTGGATGGGTTATCGCCGTTTGGACGCGGTTGAAAACGCGCAGGATCCTCGCCACCTTCACCAGAATCTGACTTCGCGCCAATCCGGTTCATCGCGATGGACAGCGTTTCATGTGCTTCGACGCTCAGTGCGCCAAGCGAAATGCCAGGTGCGACCAGGCGCTTCCTGATTTCTGTGACACTTTGAACGCGTTCTACACTAATGCTTTTACGATCCGGCTTGAAGTCCAACAGGTCGCGTAAATAGATCGGCTCGCGAGACTGAACACCCTTGGCGTATTTTTTATAGAGTGTGTAAGACTCATTGCCGACCGCAGTCTGTAAGACATGGATCAGCTTGCCATCATGGCCGTGACGCTCGCCGCCAGCTCGGAACTTATAGAAACCACCAACGGGTAGTGGGATCGCATCCGCTTGATATGCATCTTTATGCATTGCGGCGATATTCTTCTTTATGCCTGACAAGCCAATGCCTGAAATTCGTGATGACATACCTGGGAAAAATTCTGCGACAAGGGCACGTGATAAACCAACGGCCTCAAAGCAGTACCCACCACGGTAAGAACTCAAAACGCCAATGCCCATCTTTGACATGATCTTGAGCAAGCCTTGATCAATCGCTGTTTTGAAATTGTCGACAGCTGTTTCAACACTGATATCGCCCAGCAGTCCGCGCCGTTGGCGGTCGTAGATCGCTTCTTCAGCGAGGTATGCGTTGACGGTTGTCGATCCAACACCAATCAGCACAGCGAAATAATGAACATCGAGACATTCTGATGACCGCACATTGATCGATGTGAACGTCCTTAATTCCTCACGAACCAAATGAGTGTGGACACCACCAGCCGCCAAGATCATTGGCACAGGGGCACGGCCTTTGCCTGTATCCATGTCGGACAATACAAGGTGTGTTTTGCCCTCACGCACAGCGGCTTCGGCCTCTTGGCGGATGCGAAGTAAAGCGTTTGTCAGTGAGTTGGGGCCATCTGGTGTGAACGTACAGTCAACTTCGGCTGCGGTGTCACCCATGTAACGTTTCATGGCTTCTAATGCTGTGTTACTGAGGACAGGGCTTTCCAACTGGAGAAGGTCGCACTGGGTCGGCTCTTCTTCGAGGATGTTGCCGAGGTTCCCCAGACGCGTCTTCAAGCTCATGACGCGGCGTTCGCGCAAGCTGTCTATCGGTGGGTTCGTTACCTGGCTAAAAGCTTGGCGAAAGAAATGATGCATGCCGCGATGGCGATCCGAAAGGACAGCCAATGGCGCATCATCACCCATTGATCCTGTCGCTTCTTTTCCACCTTCAATCATGGGCTGGAGGATCATCTCCATGTCTTCCATGCTCAGGCCAAAGCAATGCTGGCGACGACGTAATTCTTCTGGTGTCAGGCGGCTGCCTTTCACATCATCAGCTTTGATCAATTCATCGAGGATTTCAGTTCGCTCGACCCATTTGGCAAAGTCAACACGTTTGGCAATCAGCGATTTGAGCTCATTGTCGTGATAAAATTTACCGTCTTCCAGATTGATGCCGATCATACCGCCAGGCCCTAAGCGGCCTTTTTCAGTAATATCGCTTTCGGGGATTTCCACCATTCCTGCTTCTGAACCGACAACCAATAAGCCGTCTTTTGTCGTCACAAACCGCATTGGACGAAGGCCATTGCGGTCGAGCCCTGCAATCACCCAGCGCCCGTCATGTGCACAAATTGCTGCGGGACCATCCCAAGGCTCGAGTACGGCATTGCAATATGAGAACAAAGCTTCGTGTTCTGGGGACATGGTTTTATTCTGGGCAATGGATTCAGGGATCGTCATTGCCTTGACCATCGGTGCAGGTCGCCCGGCACGACATAAAAGTTCGAACACGCTGTCGAGTGCTTCGGAGTCAGAGCTCCGCTTTGGAATGACTGGCTTCAAGTCTTCAATATTATCGCCGAACAGAGGCGAAGCCATCTTGGGTTCGTGCGATTGCATCAATTTGACGTTGCCGGTCAATGTATTGATTTCGCCATTGTGCGCGAGCATCCGAAATGGCTGGGCAAGGCGCCACGTTGGGAATGTATTCGTTGAATACCGTTGGTGATAGATTGCAAAGTTTGAGATGAAACGCTCGTCCAATAGATCTGGATAGAATGACGTCAACTGTTCGGCCAGGAACATTCCTTTGTAGACAACGGAACGACAGCTCAAAGAGCAGATATAAAAGTCATTGATGTGTTCGCTTAAAACTTGCTGCTCGATTCGACGACGGACGACATAAAGGTCGCGTTCAAAGTCTTCATATGTCACGTCAGGACTTGTTGAGAGCATAATTTGCTCAATCTCAGGGCGGGACGCATTGGCTTTTTCGCCAATAACCTCGACGTTGATAGGAACCTGTCGCCAACCATAAATGCTGTATCCTGCACGAAGGACTTCTGTCTCAACAATGCTTCGGCATAATTCCTGCGCACCAAGATCGGCTTTTGGCAGAAAAATCATGCCGACAGCAATTTTTGAATCACCCGGCTCATGGCCAGTGTAGCGAATATGCTCTTTTACAAATTCCCAGGGAATTTGAACATGGATACCAGCGCCATCACCGGTTTTACCATCGGCGTCTACGGCACCACGATGCCAGATTTTCTTAAGCGCCTCGATTCCAGATTCAACAACACGACGGCTCGGTGTGCCATCCATTGCTGCAATCATGCCAACGCCGCATGACGCATGCTCTTCATCCGGGTTGTACATTCCCGTTTGTTCAAGGTGGTCTGCGTTTTGCTGCCAGTTCTTAATAAACTGCGTACCTGTTTCTTTGATGTCATTACTCATGGCGCGCTCCCTTAAGCTGCGTCAGCACGTTTGGCGCTGGTTTGAATATACTGATGAATGCCGTCAGCTGCATCGCGTCCATCTTTGATGGCCCATACGACAAGAGACGCACCGCGATAAATATCCCCTGCGGCAAAGACACCTTCGAGATTGGTCATTTTGTTTGGCTCTTGAACATTGATCGTGCCCCATTTGCTGACCCCAAGTTCTGGTGCATTAAACAACGTTGGCAAGTCTTCTGGGTCGAAGCCGAGGGCTTTGATCGCAATTTCAGCGTCCAGGTTAAAGCTTGAATCTGGAATAGGCTCAGGTGTCTGGCGACCGGTGATGTCGGCAATGCCCAAATGCATGCGATGTGCTTGGACGGCTTCAACGTGGTCCTTGCCGTGGAAAGCCTCTGGTGCCGATAGCCAGACAAATTCAACGCCTTCTTCCTCTGCGTTTGAAACTTCTCGCTGTGAACCCGGCATATTCACGCGGTCACGTCGATACAAGCATTTGACCGTTTTTGCACCTTGGCGCAAGGCTGTCCGTACGCAATCCATTGCGGTGTCACCGCCGCCAATAACGACAACGTTTTTGCCATTTGCATTCAACGTGCCATCATCAAACATAGGGACAGCATCGCCAAGGCCCTTGCGGTTTGATGCGGTCAGAAAATCCATCGCTGCAAAAATATTTTTCAAACCAGAGCCGGGCGCAGGGAGTTCGCGCGGCTTGTAGACGCCCGTCGCGATCAAAACGGCGTCGTGCTTTTCTCTCAAGTCTTCAAGGGATGCGTCGCGGCCAACTTCAAATTCATGATGATAAATAATGCCACCATCGGCCAATAGTTTGGTGCGACGCTCAACAATATCTTTCTCAAGCTTAAAGTTAGGGATGCCATAAATCATCAGGCCGCCCATGCGATCATATCGGTCGTAAACGTGAACCTGATACCCTCGCGTGCGAAGTTGTTCTGCCGCTGCAAGGCCTGCTGGGCCACCACCAATAATACCAATGGATTGCTCGAGCTCGGAACGGGCCACGGGAGCCTTAACCCAACCTTCTTTCCATGCGGTATCGGTAATATATTTTTCAACAGCACCAATTGTCACCGTGCCATGGCGCGATTGTTCGAGCACACAGGATCCTTCGCACAATCGGTCTTGTGGGCAAATACGCCCGCAGACTTCAGGAAACGTATTCGTTGCTTGTGAGACTTCATAGGCTTCTTGCAGACGCCCTTCGGTCGCAAGCCGGAGCCAATCTGGAATATTATTTTGTAACGGACAATGAACCTGACAGTAAGGAATGCCGCACTGCTCACATCGTGAAGCCTGTTCGACAGCACCTTCAGCACTATATTCATCATAAATTTCATCGAAGTCTTCGCGGCGTTTATCAGCGTTGCGTTTATCAGGCATCGCGCCATCAATATTGATGAATTGTTGCATGCGATCTGGCATTTAAAGTCCCTCCAAAACACTGTTTTACCGCGCTGCGATCTTCGTTATCTCACCATAATTATGTAAATTTTTATCGCGAAACGATGTTGAATAACGGATCACAGTCATTAGGTCAGTATCTTTTACTAATTTATGGTGGTTTGCGCAATAAAGATATTTCTATTGCACTAAAATTGAACGAATTGAATGAAGATAAGCATAATTAGTCCTATTTATTGACTAATTTGATGATTGGCAGGGCATCGCAATCGCGATATTGATCACATGACTTTGTGAGGGGTGTGCATGCCGATCTTACATATTGTTATTTTAGCTGCTGTACAGGGACTTACGGAATTTTTGCCGATAAGTTCGTCGGGCCATCTTGTTTTGGTCCCACAATTCTTAGGTTGGCCTGACCAAGGGCTCATCATGGACGTTGCTGTCCATGTTGGAACGCTGTTCGCCGTTCTCGTCTATTTATACCGCGATGTTGGCTCCATGGTGGGCGGGGTCATCATGTTCATGCGTGGCCGTTCAGCCCCTGGCGCTAGATTATTTGGTGTGCTTGTTATTGGAACTATTCCCGTCATTTGTGCTGGATACGCTTTGCATCACTATTTCCCTGGTATTTTTAGAAGCTTGGAAGTCATTGCCTGGGCAACGCTTGGCTTTGGTCTTTTGCTCTGGATCTCAGATCAAGTTGGTATGACGGTGCGGCGGATTGAGCATTTAGAAATTCTCGACGTGTTATTCATTGGTGCGGCTCAGTGCCTTGCATTGATTCCAGGAACCAGTCGGTCAGGTATTACGATGACGGCGGCGCGCTTCATTGGAATGGAACGCGTGGATGCGGCCAGATTTTCTTTATTGCTGTCGATCCCAACGATCATTGCAGCAGGAACACTCAGCGGCCTCGATCTTTATGAAAGTGGAAATGTCGAATTAGCCTCAGACGTGTTTATTGCGGCTGGGCTGGCGTTTGGATTCGCGCTGATCGCCATCGCGATCATGATGGCCTGGTTAAAGCGCGCATCATTTACACCATTTGTGATTTATCGTGTGATTTTGGGTATGTTCTTGCTGATGGTTGCCTACGGCGTCATATGACCGGTTACGTTTTTGTTCTTTTAGCAGGTCTTGCGTCGGGAACATTGAGCGGAATTATCGGCACGGGCGCCTCAATCATTTTACTGCCAATTCTTATTTTACAATTTGGGCCGCAGCAAGCCGTGCCAATCATGGCTGTCGCTGCGGTGGTTGGGAATATTGGAAAGGCGCTAGCCTGGTGGCGTGCAATCCATTGGCGCGCCTTTTGGGCCTACACATGCTTTGGTGTGCCGGGCGCTGCACTCGGTGCCCGAACGTTACTGACATTACCAGCAAGCGTCGTCGAACTTGCACTCGGCTTTTTCTTTCTTGGTATGATCCCGCTTCGACGATGGATGCGTGTGCGAGATTTTAATCTGCCGTTGTGGCAACTGGCCATCATCGGTGGCGGCATTGGATTCCTCACAGGCATCGTGATTTCGACTGGACCACTCAGCATTCCAGCATTTGCAGCCGTGGGTTTAAGCAAAGGCGCATTGTTGTCGACCGAAGCGGCGGCGTCTCTAGCTTTGATGATCAGCAAGGTCGCTACATTCCAGCATTTTGGTGCGCTCCCCTGGCCACAAATCGTTCAAGGGTTGATTGTCGGCGGCACCATCATGGCAGGCTCTTTTTTTGGAAAGTACTTTGTCGACCGGATGAGCGTGCGGACCTTCGACTACCTGCTTGATATCATGCTGGTCATCTCAGGAGGCTCAATGATCTGGACGGGCTTAGCTCAATAACCTTTTTTCACATCAATGGTGTTGATTGGTGGCTTGCCTGCCTCAATTAACTTGATGTTCTCTTCCATCCAAGCCGCAGCACTTGACGGTACCGTTAAGCTTGCAACATGTGGCGTTACGGTCACTTTCGGGTGGGTCCAATACGGATGAACTTCTGGGAGAGGTTCTACGTGAAAGACATCCAATGTTGCTGCGTTGATGTGTCCGCTATCGAGTGCGGCAATCAAATCTTCGTCGACGACGTGTGCCCCGCGCGCGCAATTGATAATTGATGCGCCTTCAGGCAATGCAGCTAGGGTGTCTTTGTTAATAATGCCTTTTGTCGCATCTGTGAGCGGCAATAATATAATGAGAATTTCTGTTCTGTTCAAAAACGGGACAAGACCATCGGCGCCATAAAAGGACGTGATCCCATTGATCTTTTTCTCAGTCCGGGACCAACCTGCGACATCAAAACCCAAGGCAGCAACTTTGCCGGCCGCGTCGCTTCCAAGTTCGCCAAAACCCAGGAAACCAACTTTCTTGTCACGAGTATCTGTCTGGCGCATCTGTTTCCATGTGCCATTCGCCGTCCAGTTCAGATACACACCCATGCGGCGATGATAATGGATCACCCAATATAGGACGTACTCGCTCATGCCTTCGGTCAGGCATCGATCTACGAGGCGTACAACGGGGATGTCTTCTGGCAATTCGGTATCCATCAGAATGCCGTCGACACCCGCACCAAGTGAAAGGATACCTTTAAGATTTGGATACGTCTTTAATTCCCCAACAGGCGGTCGCCATACAATGGCGTAATCGTACGATGCCTTATCAACTAAGTCGTCCGGCCAGACATCAAATGTCGCGTCAGGAAACTTCCCAAGAATGGCCTTGCGCCATGCGATCGCCTTATCGGCGGCTGAGATAAATAGAAACTTCATGGATGGTATCCCTGTGTTTAGAAATTAGGAACTGACTACACCGGTAGTATCGGCGCTTAAATTGAGTGCAGCAGCCAACAGTGCCTTTGTATAAGGCTGTTGTGGGGCCTCAAAAATTTGTTCTGATGGGCCCTGTTCGACAACCTTGCCGTCCTTCATGACCACGACATCGTGTGCGAGAGCGCGAACGACTTTGAGATCGTGACTGATAAACATGTAGGCAAGGTTATATTTTTTTTGAAGGCTGCGCAGTAAAGCAACGATCTGCGCTTGGACTGACATGTCGAGTGCGCTGGTCGGTTCATCCAATACGATGAACTTTGGTTTTAATGCGAGGGCACGCGCAATGGCGATACGTTGACGCTGGCCACCTGAGAATTCATGCGGATAACGATCACGCATTGATGCATCCAGACCGACCTCTTCCAAAGCATCAGCGACTTGTTGGTGTCGTTTTTCCGGCGTTCCCAGATCATGAATGATCAAGCCTTCTTCAATAATCTGGCTGATCGACATCCGGGGGCTAAGCGATCCATATGGATCCTGAAAGACAATCTGCATTTCACGTCGGAGAGGGCGTAATGCCTTCCAATCCAGGCCTTCTAAAGACTGACCATTGAAAGCAATCTGTCCGGTTGCATGCTCTAGTTTGATAAGTGCACGTCCAAGCGTTGATTTACCAGATCCAGACTCGCCGACAATACCAACCGTATGCCCGGCGCGTATATCTACTGAAATGCCATCAACAGCTTTGATGTGTCCAACTGTGCGGCGGAGCACACCGCGCTTAATCGGGAACCAGACACGAACGTCATCGCCCTTAAGAATGCTCGCTCCAGCGGGTGCTGCGTCAGGCCGTCCCTTGGGTTCTGCTGATAACAGGTGTTGAGTGTACTCGTGTTGTGGGTTCTCAAATATATTCTGGGCATCGCCACTTTCCACAACTTTACCATCATTCATGACAGAAACGGTGTCTGCCATGCGGCGTACGATACTAAGATCGTGCGTGATGAGAAGCATTGCCATGCCGAGCTTTTCTTGGAGCTCTTTTAACAAGACCAAAATCTGAGCCTGGACTGTCACATCCAGCGCTGTTGTGGGTTCGTCTGCAATTAATATTTCCGGTTCGTTCGCAAGCGCCATCGCAATCATGATGCGTTGCTGTTGCCCACCAGAAAATTCATGCGGTAATGCATGCAGGCGCTCTATCGCACTTTCCAAGCCAACCAATTCAAGTAGCTCAACGACCCGGTCGCGCGCTTGCCCTGAGGTCATGTGCTTATGCACAAACAGAACTTCAGAAATTTGTTTCTCGATCGAATGAAGTGGATTCAAGCTATTGAGTGGTTCCTGGAAAATCATCGCAATGCGATTCCCTCGGAATGAACGCATCAAAGATTCAGGGGCGTCGACAATTTCCTGCCCATCAAAGTCAATGTTGCCAGATGGGTGCCAGGCTGTGGGGTAGGGAAGTAGACGCATGATTGATAAAGCAGACACAGACTTTCCTGAGCCTGACTCTCCAACCAGCGCGTGGGTGTGTCCAGCTTCGATATCAAAGGACACGCCTTTGACTGCTTTGACTTGGCGGTCACCCTGACCAAACGAGACATGTAAATTTTCGACCGATAGAATCTTGCTCATTTGAAAGTCTTCCTTGGATCGAAAGCATCACGAACGGCTTCGCCAATAAACACGAGGAGCGAAAGCATTATAGAAAGAATGAAAAACGCAGTAATGCCTAGCCAAGGTGCATGGAGATTATTCTTACCCTGATTCAAAAGTTCGCCTAACGATGCCGATCCCGGCGGCAAGCCAAATCCAAGAAAATCAAGCGACGTTAAGATGGTTACTGAGCCAGCGAGAATGAAGGGCAGGAAGGTCAATGTTGCGACCATGGCATTGGGCAAGATGTGCTTAAACATGATGATAAAATCCGATGCGCCAAGCGCGCGAGCCGCCCTGACGTAATCGAAATTTCGCGTGCGAAGAAATTCTGCGCGCACAACGCCAACCAGGTTGACCCATTGGAACAACAAGAGAAGACCAAGCAGCAGCCAGAAACTTGGCACGAAGACACTGGCCAGGATGATCAATAAATATAATTGCGGCATGGATTGCCAAATCTCGATCAAGCGCTGCCCGATGAGGTCTGTCCAGCCGCCAAAGTATCCTTGAATGGCCCCAATCCCGATCCCGATAAAGGAACTTAAGACCGTCAACATGAGGCCAAAGACAACAGAAATTCGAAAGCCATAGATCGTACGGGCCAGTACATCTCGGCCCTGGTCATCGGTGCCAAGCCAGTTTTCGGAAGTTAATCCATAAGGAGCTGGGCCTGCCAAGTTAAGGTTCACCGTGTCGTATGAAAACCTTACAGGTGGCCAGGCCATCCAGCCCTTTTCGTTGATCAGCTCGCTTACAAAAGGATCGCGATAATCAGCCTCGGTTAAAAATTCGCCACCAAACGCAGTTTCTGGGTATGCGCTAAATATGGGCATATAGGGGCCACCATCATACCAGATGAAAACTGGTTTATCGTTGGCGATAAATTCAGCGAACAAGCTAAGGACAAACATCACGAGGAAAATCCATAGTGACCAAAAACCACGTCGATTGACGCAGAAGTTATGTAGCCGCCGTGCGTTTAAAGGCGACAAACGATCTGCTAATGCGGATGTTTGTGGGGGCGTTCGATTTTGTGCTGCTGCGGTATCCATCTTATGCACCGCGACTTTCAAAATCGATTCTAGGGTCAACGATGTGATACATGACGTCGGAAACAATACTGACGACGAGGCCCAATAACCCAAAGAAATAAAGCGTCGCGAACATCACAGGATAGTCACGGTTCAACGCAGCTTCAAAACCTAACAAGCCAAGGCCATCGAGCGAGAATACAATTTCAATAATGAGTGAACTTGAAAACAAGATACCAATAAATGCACCCGGGAAACCGGCAATCACGATCAGCATGGCATTGCGGAAAATATGCCCATAAAGTACGCGCTTTTGCGTTAGGCCTTTTGAGCGAGCTGTTGTCACATATTGTTTGTTGATTTCTTCCATGAATGAGTTCTTGGTCAACATCGCAAGGCCGGCAAATCCACCGATGACCATCGACAATATGGGTAAAGCCAGATGCCAGAAGTAATCGCCAATTTGCTTAAAAATGGACATATCTGCGAAGTTTTCTGAATACAAGCCCCTGAGCGGGAACCAATCAAAATACCGACCCCCTGCGAATAGCACGATCAACAAGATTGCAAAAAGAAAGGCAGGGATCGCATTGCCAACAATGATGATTCCCGACGTCCATACATCGAACCGCGTCCCGTCACGTACTGCTTTGGCGACGCCAAGTGGGATTGAAATCATGTAAACAAGCAGCGTTGTCCAAAGCCCTAATGAAATGGACACCGGCATTTTCTCTAAAACTAGGTCGACAACGCTGGCGTCTTTAAAGTAACTCTCACCAAAATCAAAAGTGATGTAGTTTTTAAGCATCAGCCAGAACCGCTCATGAGCCGGCTTGTCTAATCCGAATTGCTTTTCCAATTCAGCGATGAATTCAGGTGGCAATCCCTGCGCGCCACGGTATTTACTTTCTAAGGCGCCAGACATGTTGCCAGTCCCCATTTTGGGACTGTCGGCGTTACCGGTTTCTGAGCCCACGTTGCCGCTTATGCGACCTGTTGCATCGATAGCCTCACCGGAAATTTCAGAAATCATCTGCTCGACAGGGCCGCCAGGAAGCACTTGAACAACAGCGAAGTTGATCAAGATGATCACAAATAGCGTCGGTGGGACGAACAATAGGCGGCGAACGATATATGCAAACATGGTGTGAGCTTACTGATCTCTCATGGGTGCGTCTCTAATTATTATTTTTTGCGGACATCATTAATAACGGCCGCCTTTTCTTTGTCGACCCACCAGGAAAGAAACTGGGTGCCACTTGCAGGCGTCACGTCAGGTTTTCCAAACTTATCCCAATATGCAATGCGGTCGTACCCTGCATGGAAATGAGGGATAACGAAATGGTTCCATTGTAGAACCCGGTCCAATGCGCGGGCAGCAGTCACGAGTGCTTTACGGTCCGGTGCAGCGATCAATTTTTCAATAAGCTTGTCGACCGCGGGATCGTTAAGGCCGACGATATTGCGGCTTCCCTGTTGATCGACAGATGCGCTACCCCAGAAATCCCTTTGTTCGTTTCCAGGTGACATGGATTGCCCCCAGTTTCCTACGACGACGTCATAGTCGAATGTATCCAGACGGCGTCGATATTGTGCGGATTCAACCGTACGGGCGCGTGTTTTTACACCCAGCTTTTCAAGATTTTTTGAGAAAGGCAGCACAATTCGCTCAAATATTGGGCTAGACAAAAGAATTTCAAACTCAAGTTTAACGCCAGTTTTTTCGTTCACGCGAACGCCATCTTTGATAGCCCAGCCTGCATCACGCAACAGTTTAGACGCGGTCCGGAGGTTTCCACGGATATTTCCGCTGCCGTCTGTTTCTGGCGGATTATATTCTTTTGTAAATACCTCTGGCGGAATCGAGCTTCGTAGTGGTTCTAGCAAGGTGAGTTCAGCGTCGGATGGCAAGCCAGTCGCTGCAAGCTCGGAGTTATCAAAGTAACTCCGAGAATGTGCATACTGCCCGTAAAAAAGATTTTTGTTGGACCAGTTGAAGTCAAATGCATAAGCCAAAGCTTCGCGTATGGCGGGATCTTTAAACAAATCACGACGGATATTATACGCAAATCCTTGCATGCCTGCAGGGCGGTTATGGTCAAAGCGTTCTAGCTTAATATGACCTTTGTCGACGGCGGGTACTTTGTATGATGTTGCCCAGGCTTTTGATGAATTTTCGCGGCGGAAATCAAACCGACCCCCAGTAAAGGCTTCGATCGCCACTTGTGCGTCCCGGTAATATTCAAATTCAAGCGTCTCAAAGTTGTTAATGCCTTTATTCACCGGAACATCTTTACCCCAATAATCTGGCACGCGTTCTAAGACGATTGTACGGTTTGCTTCGACGCGTTTGATTTTATAAGGGCCGCTCCCGAGTGGTGGCTCCAGCGTTGTTGAATCAAACTCGCGTGTTGCCCAGTAATGCTTTGGGAGTACAGTCAATTGCCCCAAAATCAATGGGAGTTCGCGGTTTTTGCCTGGCTTGAAGTCAAATCGAACGGTTTTTGGGCCAACTTTCACAGCACGTTCAACGCTGCCGTAGTAAAATCGATAAAAAGGTGCCCCTTTTGAGACCAACGTCTCGTAACTAAAGATGACATCATCCGCTGTGATTTCTTTGTCGTCATGCCACCGGGCTTCATCGCGTAATGTGAATTCAACCCAAGACCGATCCTTCGGGGTACGCACTGTTTTTGCCAACTGGCCATAAACACTGAATGCCTCATCGGCAGAAGATGTCATGAGTGTGTCGTAGATGAATGCGGCACCGCCGGCGGCATTCCCTTTGACAATAAACGGGTTCAGGCTATCAAAGCCGCCAATGGCGCTGAGCCTTATGGTCCCTCCTTTTTCTGCGTCTGGGTTCACATATTCAAAGTTTTTGAAATCAGGGCTATATTTCAGATCACCGTGCATCGCCAAACCGTGCGCTGGTGCCGGGTCATCAGCATTTACTGCAGGGATCGCCATAAGACTAAAGGCGGTGATACTCAGGATAATAAGACGATGCACAAACATGGAGCCTCCAACTCAAATGTAACTGCCAAGATATTGGTCTGCCGAGAGGTTCTCTACAAGAAAGACCGCATCACGCAGGAATAAAACCCGCGTGAACGATTGATCGCTTGGCATTTATACACGACTTAATGATTGTTCATAATGTCTAGTGGACAGTCGTTTAATGCGACAGGATATCGATTCCAGCTTGATGCAAGGTACGACCGCTTGAGGCGAGTACTGTATGCTTTTTTGTATCGTCGCCGGCCTCGAAGGTCAACGGCGCGCCCAGCCAATCCGTAATGATGCCGCCAGCACCTTCAATAATAGGGATTAAAGCGGCATAGTCGTATGGTGCCAATGTGTCTTCGCAAACCATATCCACCCAACCGCATGCGAGTTGACCATATCCTTGGCATTCTGATCCAAACGTCGTGTAGTGCACAGCGTCCATCAGAGCTTCAAACCGTGCTTTATGATCGCTCACAAACATTTCTGGAGAGGTTGATGTCATCCAGGCTTCGTCGATAGAGCGCTCAGGCCTTGTGGTGACAGTCTCGCCGTTGAACGTGGTTGCTCGGCCAACACCGCCGACCCATCGATCGCTTGTAGCGGGTGCATCGGTGACGCCCGCAATGGCTTGTCCTTTTCGAACAATGCCAATCAAGGTACCAAAAATTGGTTTACCGGTAATAAACGCTTTGGTACCGTCGATTGGATCGAGAATCCATACAGTATCAGCGTCTGGATTAGAAACACCAAATTCTTCGCCAAAAATGCCATTGGAAGGACGTTCAGCGGAAATCATGTCTCGCATGATTTGCTCAGCAGCACGGTCTGCCTCAGTTACAGGGCTTTCGTCGCCTTTGGCAACATGGCCGATACCACTTCTGAAATGCTTAAGGGTAATCGGGCGTACTGCATCAGCAAGACGCCCGGCTAAATCTAAGATCGCATCAATATCGGCGGGGATATCCGCCGCCCTACTCATGGTAGAGGCAGAGGATTATCACTGTTTTCACGAAGATACAGGATCACGTTTGCACGGTCAGAAGCTTTCTTAAGCGCAAATGACATCTTTGTACCTGGTGCATATTCCTTTGGGTTCTTAAGAAAATCGTTGAAATTCTCATAAGTCCACGTGGTGCCAAGGCTCAAAAGAGCGTCAGAGTAGGCATAACCTTTTGCAGCACCTTGGTTGCGACCAACAACATTCCAAAGATTTGGACCAACCTTGTTGGCGCCACCTTTTTTGAGGCTATGGCAACCAAGGCATTTTTTGGCTGCTTTCTCGCCCTTTTCAGCGGACGCAGATGCCATAAGCACAAGGACGCTTTCTTCAACAGGCGCAGAAGCCAGCGATGCGGTATCTACGTCATCTTTTTCAGCTACTTCAATCTTATAAGCGTTCTCTGCGAGTTCTTCCGCGTGAACGAGTGTGTTGCCTATTTGATTGCTGCCCCAAACGACCCAAGCCGCGATGAGTAAAGCAAAACCTGATTTTTCCCAGAATGAGAAATGCATGCGTGTGTCTCCTACTCAGAATAGCAATCTTTACTTACCTGCTCATCGCCGGGGTTTCAACCGAACTCGTAAAAATCATGAAAGGATTTTGAGGAATTACCGAAAGCAGGTATACCGAGTACTATATATAGGGATTTTATCTATGAACCCAATTGTTATTGTTCCAGCCAGAATGGCATCAACGCGCCTGCCTGATAAGCCACTCGCAGACATTCATGGTAAGCCCATGATTGTACACGTCATAGACCGTGCCGCTGAAGCTGATGTTGGGCCGGTGCTTTGTGCGGCTGCTGAGATGGAAATTATCAGCGCCGTTAAAGATGCTGGATACAAGGCGGTCATAACGGACCCTGATCATCCATCTGGTTCGGACCGAATTTGGGAAGCATTGTGTGCGGAGGATCCAAGTGGCTCTTACGATGTCATCGTGAATTTGCAGGGGGATTTGCCGACATTGGACCCCAGCCTTGTAACGGCGGTTGTGGCCCCTTTGAGTGATCCGGATGTGGATATTGCGACATTGGTATCCGAAATTACCGAGAACAATGAGCGCGACAATCCAAATGTCGTCAAATGTGTTGCTGCTTTGGATGATGGACGTGCCCACTCCCGAGCTCTTTATTTTACGCGCGCAACTGCGCCTTCGGGAGACGGGCCACTGTGGCATCACATCGGGATCTACGCATATCGCCGCAGTGCACTTGAACGATTTGTCTCAATGTCGCCTGGATTGCTGGAGCAACGTGAAAAACTTGAGCAATTACGAGCCCTTGAAGCCGGTATGAGGATAGAGGCTGTCCGCGTTGACACGGTTCCGCTTGGTGTCGATACTCCCGCCGACTTGGAGCGGGCACGCGAGATGCTGAGACCGTAATTGAGCCTGAATACGAAATTGGATTTAGATACATGACATCACCGGACAAATTGATTGCATTCCAAGGTGCCGTTGGAGCCAATTCTGATATTGCGTGCCGCACCGTGTATCCTGAGATGACAAGTCTGCCATGCGATACGTTTGCGGATGCCTTTGATGCTGTGCAGTCAGGCCGGGCTTTGTTGGCGATGATTCCAATTGATAATACGGTCGCAGGCCGTGTTGCAGATATTCACCATCTTTTACCCGATAGTGGCTTACAAATTATTGGCGAGCAATTTGAGCGCATCAATCATCAGCTTTTGGCGCTTACAGGCACAAAAATCGAAGATATTAAAGAGGTGCACAGCCATATTCATGCCCTCAATCAATGCCGTTGCTTGATTGCTGAACTGAGTGTTAAACCCGTCGTTCATGCGGATACAGCGGCAGCCGCTGCTGATATAGCGAAATGGGCAGATCCGACCAAAGCCTCTATTTCGACGCGTCTGGCGGCCGAAGTTTATGGCCTGGATATCTTGAAATCAGATATTGAGGATGCGGAGCACAACACAACACGGTTTGTTATTTTGGCGCGTGAAGGGAAATCATATTCAGCTGGAACGCCAGATATGATGACCAGCTTCGTGTTTCGCGTGCGCAATATTCCTGCAGCGCTTTATAAAGCGATGGGCGGGTTTGCGACGAACGGCGTCAATATGACGAAACTTGAGAGCTATGTGAGCGAAGGCTTTGTCGTAGCGCAGTTTTATGCCGAAGTTGAAGGGCATCCTGACGATATTGGGCTTAAGCTCGCCCTTGAGGAACTGGCATTTTTCTCGCACGAAGTGACGGTGCTTGGGGTGTATCCGGCGAACGCGTACCGCAAATCGACGGACGCTTAATCCGCATCCAGCCATTTTTGAATGAGCCAGCGAGATATGGAGTCTTTGCGTGGAAGACGTATTTCGTCTCCCACAGCATCAAGCGATTCTTTCATCCCCAGTACATCTGCTCGACTGAACCATTGGCAATCAACAAGCTCTTCTTTATCGATAATGATGTCATAGGATGTGGCTTTTGCGTGGAAACCAAGCATCAGCGATGATGGGAATGGCCACGGCTGGGAAGCAAGATATTCAACGTCCGTTGTCTCAATACCTGATTCTTCAAAGACTTCTCGATTTACAGCCTGCTCAAGCGTCTCGCCAGGTTCAACGAAACCAGCCAACGTAGAGTACATACCAAATGTCCAGCGCCCCGAGCGACCCAGCAGACATGCGCCTCCAGGTACGTCGTCGCGGATAACCAAGACGATGATTGCAGGATCGGTACGTGGGAAATGGCTTATGGCGCAATCTGGATTTGCGCAAACTCGCTCGTGTCCGCTATGGCGTGAGACGGTCGGCGCGCTGCAGACACCGCAATGTCCGTGTCTGGAATGCCAGAATACCATCCCTCGGGCATGGGCAAGTAAATGCGCATCAGTCGCCGGTAAAAATGACCCAACACTGCGAAGGTCAACGAATTCAGCCGTATCCCCGGTCATCGAAACAATTTGATTTGCATAGGTATCGTCGACAGCGACAGCGAATACGGGCTTATGGTCGTCGGTGCCTAGGAGAACTTCTTGATGTCCGTTCGCGAGGATTTCGCGTGCTGCAGCACCTTCAAATATCTGCGCGCTGTATGAGCCGTCATTCTTTATAAGATTAAGTTCGCCATACACGGGGACAACGCCAACGCCTTCGGCCATGCGCTCGGCAAGCCATTCTGTGGGTCGTCTGGACATATTGTCTCGGCGAAGGGAAAGCTTGGTATACGTTAAATTTATGCTCATGGCTCAATTTTGCACAAGAGACCGAAATCAGCAATGGCATCAACGTTAGGTAAAAATATGGATAGGATAATTAGTCATCTTTCTTGGTGTAAACCATATACTTTTATGAAAGTTGCTGGACTTATGTGTTAATTGAGAGTTTTCTAATAATTCTTGTCCATTATGTTTGCAGTTGATGTTCCCGCACCCCCGGGTGCCGTTGCATTTCCTTGCAGTCGGTAGGTGAAGAGAACGGTGGAAAGTATGAATATGAAATTGTGTCGTGTGCTGGGTAGACACGCAATGAACTGGAGCGCTGTTACACTTGCTGTAACGGTGCTGGCGGCATGCGCTGCGCCTTCGGGTGTCAGTGATTTTGGCGTTGCCCAGTGTAAACAGATATCACAGCGCGCTGAGGCCAAGATAAATTGGGCACGTGTCCCTGAAGTTGAAATTCGTGTTCGCGATGGTGAGTATTCACCAATGGTAACGCGTCTTCAGCAAGGGCGTCCTTATGTGCTTCGCATTCGTAATCGTGATGATAGCCTTCGGGTATTCCGTGCCAAAGACTTCTTTGAACGCAATGTTGTGATTGCAGTCGACGTTGAAGGTGTGCGTACAGAACACACGTGCATTAACGCGGTTTCTATTCCTGCGCGCCAAAGTGCGGAGATCAGGGTTGTCGCGATCACCGATGGCACGTTTGAATTCGAAGATAATGCCCTGCTTTTGCCATTCGTGTTTTCCGGCGGGGCATCGGGCGCGATTGTTATCTATGAGCGTCGCAAGACAGCTGGCCTTAACTAAGTAAGCTTTTGATTGATGGTTCTGCTAAGCGCCTGCATTCCCGGGCGCTTATGCGTTTTTAGCAGGCTTGTGTACAGCAATGCCAATCATAACCAGTGCAATCCCGAGTAGATCTTGGAACGATGGAATTTGCGCTAGTATAATGGCTGCAATAATCGTTGCTGTTGCAGGTAGGATAGCCAGCATGAGCGCAAATGATGCGCGTGGCAGACGAGACATTGTGAGTTGATCACATATTTAAGGAATGGCAGAAGAACAAATACCGACCCCAATGCCGGCAAGAACGAGCTCAATCGTACCGAAGGCTTTTGCGGCGTCAAATAATCCAATGGAGATTAAGAGTATCAAGGCAATTGCCATAGCGACCCCAAATCTTTCAACACCCCACTGGCCCCACTCTCAGAAGCTTTGTGACCCAGCACAATGTACCCAACGAACAGCGCGGCATTGAGTGTTGCCCAGAACAGGCCGAGTGGGTCTGTCGCCTGTTTCACATCAATCAAGATAAAGACACCAATAACAGCAAGCGTCAGAGCGCATAGGTTTCGCTTAGTACGTAAGCCATACAGAGCAACGCCAATCGTGCCAACAAACTCCATTGCAGCAATGAGGCTCATCGGAAGTCGATCGAGGGCTAGGTAGAATGACGTGTTCATGATCGCTAAACAGATGCCAAGTCCGAAGAGCAAAGCCCGCCCTTGGGCATCTGCACGGATGATCGTCCTCCATGGTTTCGTTATCGGGGCGAAAATCAATGCCGCAGAAGGTATACGAAACCAGGCGGTGCCCAGCACTCCAATTGCAGGAAACAAGAGCACAGCAAAAGAGGGGCCAAGGTAATGAAAAATAGCACTGATACCGAATCAGACTTGCGGAGGGGCGGCGTGTGCAGCTTTGTCGAACGACATAAGGGTGATCCAAGTGATTTTATTTTATTATTTATAATAATAGGAATGAATTAAATTATCTATATAGCAAATGGAATTATATTGCGATATTGTCTGCATAATCGAAGGATTTTAGATTAAAACGCATTCGATATGAAAATGAAAAAATTGACAGTATTGATATCAAGCTCATCGACGCATTGATTAAAAATGCGCGGATTAGCAACGCCGAGCTTGGGCGTCTTACAGGTCTTTCTGCGCCAACGGTGGCCGAGCGTGTAAAGCGTCTTGAGGAAGCGGGAATCATTGAAGGGTATTCTGCGAATATTAATCCTCATGCGCTAGGCCTGCCCATATCAGCATGGATAAGAATAAGGCCAATTCCGGGGCAAATGCGTGCAGGGCTCAAAATAGTAACGTCACTGCCGGAAATCATTTCTTGTGATCGGGTCACAGGCGAAGATTGTTTCGTCGCGCGTGCATATGTCATTTCGATAGAGGATTTAGAGCGAGTTATTGATCAGATCATTCCTCACGCCATGACAAACACTTCGATCATACAATCATCTCCAGTCAAACGCGGACTTCCACCCATTAAGGATATCGTTAAATGAACGCAGATGATGTGATCCGTAAATTTGATCTCTCTCCGTTGCCTTGGGAAGGGGGGTGGTACCGTGAGACATGGCGCTCAACGGTCAACATTCCTGGACCAGAGCTTGGTGATCAATATGAGGGCGAACGCTCTGCCGGCACTACAATTTATTATGTGCTGACCTCTGATACGGTGTCGCGTATGCATCGTCTTCCGTCTGATGAGACGTTTCATTTTTATCTTGGCGACCCTGTTGAAATGCTTTTACTACATTCAGACAGCGCCAATTCTGAAATCATCACGTTTGGTCAGGATATCTTTGGTGGTGACCACGTACAGTTTACAATACCCGGAAACACGTTGATGGGCGGGCGGTTGAAGCCTGATGCCGCGGTGAAGGATTCGGTCGGGTTTGCTTTAATGGGAACGACCGTGTCGCCAGGTTTTGATTTTGCTGACCTTGAAATGGGCACATTTAACGACCTCGCAGCCCAATATCCTGATCGCAAAGAATTGATTAAAGCGCTCAGCTAAGGGATATTTACAGGTATGTTTGCGCAACACACCATACTATGTGATTCGGGGCTTTCGGATATCGAGTTCGGTTGTTATATTCCGCTCGGGAGATCGGCTCGGACGGGCTTCTCGCGAACTCGGTCAGGTCCGGAAGGAAGCAGCCGTAACGAGTTTCGGCCCGGGTCGGTGTCCGGTCTCCCACTTTTATCCCAGTCTGGACGAATTTCATGAACGACAGTCCCGCCCCTGAACCCGCCGAAGCGTCTGCCGCTGGCGAATACCAGGTGCTGGCTCGTAAGTACCGGCCAACGACGTTTTCAGGCTTGATTGGTCAGGAAGTGATGGTCAAGACGCTGACCAATGCGTTCGCAGTAAACCGATTACACCATGCGTTCGTCATGACGGGTGTTCGGGGTGTCGGCAAGACATCAACAGCCCGGATTATTGCACGAGCATTGAATTGTATCGGCCCGGATGGTGAGGGTGGTCCTACGACCGAACCTTGCGGTGTTTGTGATAATTGCGTCGCAATTGCCGGTGACCGGCATGTCGATGTCTTGGAGATGGACGCCGCTAGTAATACGGGCGTCGATAATATTCGTGAATTAATTGACGGTGTGCGGTACCGGCCATCCTCGGCGCGCTACAAAGTCTATATCATTGACGAAGTTCATATGCTCTCGAAAAGCGCTTTCAACGCGCTTTTGAAGACGCTTGAAGAGCCGCCCGAGCACGTCATCTTTATTTTCGCGACGACTGAAATTCGTAAAGTACCAATCACGGTTCTTTCCAGGTGTCAGCGATTCGATTTGCGCCGTGTCCCAACCGAGGCGCTGGTCACGCATTTTGCAGAAATCTGCAAAAAAGAAGGGTCCAAGATATCTGATGGCGCCCTCCACATTATTGCACGCGCAGCTGATGGCTCTGTTCGGGACGGATTAAGTTTGCTTGATCAGGCGATTGCCCATTCTGACGGGGCGATTGGTGAAGAACGCGTCCGTGATATGCTCGGCCTGGCCGATCGCACCCGAACGTTTGATCTTTTAGAATCAGTGCTGAAGGGCGAAATCGCGAGCGCCCTGGATGAACTCTCAGCTCAATATAAAGATGGTGCCGATCCAACGTCGGTCGTTGAAGACATGCTCGACCTCGTGCATTGGCTCACTCGGGTTAAGATTCTGCCGGAATGCGCGAACGCACAAGAAGTGCCTGAGAACGAACGTACAAAAGGCAAAGAACTTGCGTCGTCTCTCCGGATGCCGATCTTGACCCGGGCCTGGCAAATCCTTTTAAAGGGTTTGGGTGAAGTTAAAATAGCACCTTCGCCACTGGCTGCCGCCGAAATGGTTCTGGTTCGCTTGGCCTATGCCGCTAAACTTCCGACGCCGGGAGATGCTGTTAAAGCGCTGCAAGGTAACGTTGATAATTCTGCTCCGGCGGCATCGACACCGCCGAACACAGGTGGTGGCGGTGGTGCGCAAGCAAGTGCAGGGGGCGGTGCGATTACATCTGCTGAGCCAGCACCCCGCATGGATCCTGCGCCAGCCGTAAGCGAACAACCAAAGGCTCATGTGTTTGCCGATTTTGCAGCTGTTGCAGCACTTGCAAGTGAGCTACGTGAAGGCATGCTAGTTTCATTTATCGAAAGCCAGGTGCGTGTCGTCAGGTTCGATCAAGGCCATCTTGAATTTAGTGCTGACGGTGGTGCTGACCGAGAGATGGTACAGCGTCTCAAAGGGTTTCTTGAAGATCATTCTGAGACGCCGTGGGCTGTTGCGTTATCCCGTGATGCAGGCGGTGCAACGATATCAGAATTGCGCACTGAAGCGGCCAAGCAGACCCGGACAGCTGCCAGTGATCATCCTTTAGTCAGGGCCGTGCTTGATATCTTCCCCGGTGCAAAAGTCGAGGAAGTGCGCCATGTCGCACGTCCATCGGAGCCCATTATGGATGACCCGATAATCGATATAGATACAGATATTGGCGAGAATGATATTTGACTCCCGACGACGACCAGACTGGCTAAATCCTTGATTTCTAACGAGTTCATTTGAAGCACATGTGCATTGCCGACTTATGAGTGGTATCGGCTGTTCGGGAAGCAAAGCGTCCTGATGATTGCTTGCTCGTATGGGGGGACTTCAATTTTTTGGATATTGATATCGATTTGGATAACTACTTTGCGTAATTATTCGATCAGAAATTTATTATTAGATGCTTCGCCCCAAGCATCCATAAATTCACCAAGATAAGGCCGGGCTTCTTTTTCTGCATCAATGAAAGTGATGAGCTCCGCAACAGACGCATTATAGCCCGTCTGATTAAGGGTGCCTGAATGCAACTGCCAGCGCAGATACACCAGATAAGTATTGAGCACATCGGTCTCACAATAATGGCGAACATCATCGACGCGGCCTTGATCAATTAAGTCAGCGACGTTTGAGCCATCAATACCAAACTTCCCAGCGAAGCCAAACGCTGCGCACACTTCGTTCAATTTAACCCGCGCAGACGCGCCATAATCCGACAACACCTCAAGCAGGTCACAATGCCAATCCGTGGCATATCGATATCCGTAGCTGTTCCATTTATCGCCAGATTTGTGGAGCCACGGTGATGAAATCCCATGCACCATAGCCCTGTATTTTAAGACGGGCAGGTCAAAGCTGCGTCCGTTGTAACTGACCAGCCGAGGCTTCATGCGATCCAGATAGGTGAAAAAACCTTGCAGTAGTTTCGCCTCATCATATCCGGCTTCGCCGCCAGATCTGAGATCACGCAGAATATAACCCTCTGATACGCCGTCACGTTCAATTTCAGCTTCAAGAAACGATATCGCTACGACTTTATGGAAAGGTTGCCGTGGAAAACTATTTCGCCCATCTGTAACGCCAAGATGATATTGCTCAATGGCTTCGCGTCGAACCTGGACATCAGGTGACGTTTCGCCAGTAAGGTTTGGTGCGACGTCTGTATCTGGTACAGTTTCAATATCGAATACGAACAGGTTTTGATGCAGCATGCCAAATGTTATACAAGGCTTTGCAATAGATTCCCAGTACAGCAGTGGAGTATTACCGACGATGAAAAACCTCGGTCAAATGATGAAGCAAGCCCAAGATGTTCAACAAAAGATGGCCAATATGCAGGAAGAGCTAGCTGCGATAGAAGTCGTCGGTAAGTCTGGCGGCGGTATGTGCCAGGTAACCTTGAACGGCAAAGGCGAAGCAAAAAAAGTATTAATCGATCCGGCTCTTGTAAAACCTGAAGACGCAGAAGTTTTGGAAGATTTGATTGTGGCTGCAATTAATGATGCGCGCGCCAAATCAGATGAAGCGTCCCGTGAAAAAATGAAGGAAATCACCGGTGGCTTATCTTTGCCACCTGGTATGCAACTGCCTTTCTGAGGTTCCAGTGGCCGAACGTGAAATAGAACGACTGGTACAACTCTTGGCGAAGCTGCCAGGGTTAGGGCCAAGGTCAGCAAGACGCGCAGTCTTGCAACTGCTCAAGCGCCGTGAAGGGCTTCTCCAGCCATTGGCTGCAGCCCTTAATGAGGCAGGTGAGCGCGTGCGCGCGTGTTCAACCTGCGGCAATCTCGATACCCATGACCCATGCGGGATCTGCAATAGTCCTAAACGCGATAGCACAACACTTTGCGTTGTCGAGGATGTTGCTGACTTGTGGGCGCTTGAGCGCACATCAAGTTTCAAAGGCCATTACCATGTCCTAGGTGGAACGTTATCCGCGCTCGACGGTGTCGGCCCTGATGAATTGAATATTCCAAGCCTAGTGGCGCGCGCGGCTGATGGAACATTGAAGGAAGTGATCCTTGCCACCAGTGCCACAGTGGATGGCCAGACAACGGCACACTATATTGCCGACCGATTGCGTGAAAAAGGCGTGAAA
>CAWUWH010000020.1:0-7250 GCA_963926035.1 uncultured Rhodospirillales bacterium | reverse complement strand
ATCCAGACTTCCTGGAATTTTGGTGTGTTGCCGCTGAAGATCATAGAATCAATCAAACTGTCTTTTGATCGACCAATCAAATTGGGATGCGCAGAATCCAGAACAACAAAATCAGCGCGCTTTCCTTTAGAAATCTCACCTATGGGTCGCCCACATGCCTGCGCTCCACCTTTTAATGAATCCGCATAAAGCCGAACCCCTGTCGATCCACCTGGTCCTGGCGCTGCCAAATTACGGCGGCGCTTGATCAAGCGTTGTCCGTATTCGAGGAGGCGCAGCTCTTCAATAATGCTCACTGAGTTGTGGCTATCAGAACCAATACCAATGCGACCGCCTTGTTCCAAATAAGGGATGAGCGGGAATATCCCATCGCCAAGATTAGCCTCTGTCACAGGGCATAATCCAGCAACAGCGCCCGATGTTGCTAATGCTGATATCTCACTCTCGATAAGATGCGTCGCATGGATCAGGCACCATCTTGTGCCGACATCAAAGTTTTCCAAAACCCATTCGACAGGTCTTTTTCCTGTGAATTCAACGGACTCTGTGACGTCTTTTTCCTGCTCAGCAACATGAACATGTATCGGCGCATCAGCGGACATTGCCGTCACGCCATCAAATACGGCCTTCATACCTTCAGGCGTCACTTGACGGGGACTATGTGGCGCAAAGCCAACTCGAACTTGCGGATCCGCTTTATGGATAGTTTCAACGGCATTGATGATGTCTAGCAACTGATCAGGCGTTGAAATAAATCGGCGTTGGCCTGCGTTCGCTGGCTTACCCGCGTATCCCCCGTTCTCGTAAAGAACCGGAAGCAACGTTATGCCGATACCAGCCCGAGTGGCCGCACGGATGAGTGCCATCGACATTTCAGAGGGGTCATCATATGCCACCCCATTTGGTCCATGATGTATGTAGTGAAATTCACCAACCGCTGTGTATCCGGCTTTGACCATCTCGACGTATAATTGGGTCGCAACGGCTTCGAGGATTTCAGGAGTCAGCACCTCAGCAAACCGGTGCATGACATCTCGCCACGTCCAAAAGCTATCTTCACCACCGGGACCAGACGCCCGGAATTCACTTAGGCCAGACATGGCACGCTGATGCGCATGCGAATGGAGGTTTGGCATCCCCGGTATTGCAGGTCCAGGCAAGCGCGCCATGAGAGATGGCTCATACTTTGCGTTGGTCTCAATGTCCGTGATCGTACCCATTGGATCAATTTTGATCGCAACGTTCTCCGCCCAACCGCTCAAAAGCCAGACAAATTCACCAAAAACCGTAATACCATTCGTCATAATTATTCCTCGTCCGCTTCATGTCATCGCTGGCTTGAATCATCTCACGTGATAATCTGATCAGTATAGTGGCACAAGGAGATCACATGAAATCGTTATGGTCGTATTTTTTCGCTGGAGTTTTAATGTTTGGTCTTGGCGTCTACTCACATCAAGCCTCAGCCAAATCGAATTTGGTAGTTGGTATCACCCAATACCCGGCGACGTTCCATCCCAATATCGATTCCATGTTGGCGAAATCATATGTCCACGGCTTATCCAGACGTCCTATCACAACAACAGATGCGAGCTGGAAAGTCATCTGCATGCTATGTGAGGCTCTTCCAACATTGGAAAACGGCGGTGCCGTCCTAGAAAAAACACCTGATGGCAAAGACGGTATTGCGGTGACATATAAGATTTTAGATGCGGCGAAATGGGGAGATGGTACCCCCGTTAATGTTGATGATGTGATCTTTACATGGAAAGTGGGAAAACATCCCAAGTCAGGTGTCTCTGCGCAAGAAGGATATCGACGTATCCTCAGCATTGATCAGATCGACGACAAAACCTTCACGCTGCACGTTGATCGGCGCACGTTCGATTACAACGATATCTCTAGCCTCAATCTGTTACCTGCTCATATTGAGCACGTGAAATTTAAAGATCCAGCCGCGTACCGCACTCAAACTGCATTTGATACCGATGCCAATAATCCGGGCCTTTTTATGGGTCCTTATATTATGACGACGCAAAAAACCGGATCACATATGGTTTTTGAGCGTAATCGGCATTGGTGGGGTAAAGAGCCGGCGTTCGAAAAAATCACAGTCCGCGTCATTGAAAACTCCGCAACACTCGAAGCAAACTTGCTTTCTGGTGGGGTCGACATGATTTCTGGCGAGCTGGGCCTAAGCGTTGATCAGGCGCTGGCCTTTGAAAAGCGCCACGGCAAGAAATTCAACATCACCTATATGCCAGGCCTTATATACGAGCATATCGATCTGATGCTTGATAATCCAATTCTCAAAGATCAGAAAATCCGACAAGCATTAATGTACGCACTCGACCGCAAAGCAATTTCTGAGCAACTCTTTGGTGGCAAACAACCTGTCGCACATTCATCCGTGAACCCGCTTGATTGGGTGTTTGATGAAAACGTACCAACCTATCCATTCGATCTTGCCAAAGCGAATGCAATACTCGACGAAGCCGGTTGGTCTAAAAATGTCAAAGGCATTCGTATGAATTCTGCTGGTGAACCGTTGCGGTTTGATATCATGACAACCGCGGGCAATCGCACACGCGAATTGGTGCAGCAGGTTCTGCAAAGCCAATGGAAAGCTGCTGGTATCGATATTCGCATCAAGAACGAGCCTGCGCGTATCTTCTTTGGAGAAACAGTCATCAAACGTAAGTTTGATGCGATGGCAATGTTCGCATGGATTTCTGCACCCGAGAGTGTGCCACGCACAACGTTGCATTCTGATGATATCCCAACCACTGAGAACAATTGGGCCGGGCAGAATTATACGGGTTACAGAAACCCTGAAATGAATGCCTTACTCGAGGTCATCGAAACCGAGTTGGACCGGGATAAACGCGAAGTACTTTGGCACAAATTACAAAACATCTATGCAACAGACCTGCCTGCGCTACCATTATACTTTCGGGCGAATGCGTTTATTTTGCCAAAGTGGCTTTCAGGTTTAACACCGACTGGACACCAATTTCCAACAACCCTTTGGGTGGAAGATTGGGCAGCAACAAACTAAGCGTTTTTCGCTTCTAACTTCTGGGTGCTAGTCTCTGTTTATGTTGTCTTTTCTGGCCCGCCGTAGCTTGCAATCTCTGATCGTCTTGTTTGTGATGTCTTTCATCATATACGGGCTGATTGGCTTGATGCCGGGCGATCCCGTTGATCTGATGATCTCTGCTGATCCTGACATTACGTCTGAAGACGCAATCCGTCTTTGGGCGATTTATGGTCTAGATCAGCCACTTTGGTCACGCTACCTGCATTGGCTTGGCGCTGCACTGACCGGAGACTTTGGGTATTCGCGTCTTTATGCACAGCCTGTTTGGGATGTAATCATCCCTGCCCTTGGCAATACACTCGGCTTATTGATTTCCAGTCTCACGCTAGCGTTGGTGATCGCCCTTCCCGCAGGCATTTTTGCGGCGACACGTCCTTATTTATTAAGTGACTACGGGATCAACCTTGCCGCTTTTGCTGGTATATCCATCCCACCGTTTTGGCTTGGCATTCTGTTGATCTTATTGTTCGCCGTAACCTTGGGCTGGTTCCCCGCAGGCGGCACAGCAGACGCCGGCGGCGCAACGGCACTGTGGGATCGTCTGCAGTATCTGATTTTACCTGTGGCTAGCCTCACCATCGCTGGGATCGGTGGGCACACCCGGTATATGCGTGCCTCAATGATTGAAACGCTACGTCAGGATTATATTCGAACAGCGCGTGCGAAAGGCCTTAGCGAATCTCGCGTTGTTCTGGGTCACGCACTTAGGAATGCGATGATCCCGGTTGTCACGGTCATCGCGCTTGATTTAGGTGTCTTGTTTTCTGGTGCCCTTATTACAGAAACGGTCTTCGCCTATCCCGGGATGGGAAAGCTTATTTTTGATGCAATCATGGGAAACGATTATAATTTGGCACTTGTTGGTTTATTGCTGGCGACCGCCCTCACCCTGATCGGCAATCTACTTGCGGATATTGCCTATGCCAGCCTTGATCCACGCATCTCATATGCGGAGTTAGATCAATGAGCACCGCACACACTCAGATCACCGAAACGCCAACACAGATTGTCTTCAATCGTTTCTTACGCCACCGGCTCGCGGTTATCAGTGCCGTCATACTTGGTTTACTCGTATTGCTAGCCTTGGCTGCGCCGTTGATCGAAGCCGTACTGGGTATCGATGCTGATGCCGTTAATTTGTTTGGGCGTTATGCGCCAGCTTCTGCAGAACACTGGCTGGGAACCGACGAGCTTGGGCGAGACGTCTTGGTCCGCCTTCTTTATGGCGGGCGTGTATCTTTATTTGTGGGCCTGACAGCAACGATTACAGCCGCGATTATCGGCACAACCATTGGCCTGCTCTCTGGCTATATTGGTGGACGCGTGGATGCACTCTTTATGCGTATTACGGACGGTGTCATTTCATTACCCGTTCTCCCTCTATTAATTGTTTTAGCGGCTGTGGATCTAGGTAAAGTCGGATTGCCTGAGAGCATGATTGGGAGTGAAAACGTCAGCCTCTATCGTATCATTGCCATTGTCGCATTAGTCGGATGGACAACCGTTGCCAGGCTTGTGCGCGCAACGACGCTTGGTCTCAAGACACGCCCTTTCGTTTTGGCCGCGCGCGCACAAGGTGCCGGATCGATACGGATTATGCTCAGGCATATTCTACCCAACCTCGCTTCACCTATAATCGTTGCTACGACCCTATCCGTTGGCAATGTCATCTTGTTGGAATCGGTCCTCAGCTTTTTAGGGCTTGGTATTCAGCCGCCACTGCCAAGTTGGGGTAATTTGCTAACCGGCGCGCAGGAAACAATTTGGGCATCTCCTGGCCTTGCATTTTATCCCGGGCTCCTCATTTTCGTGACTGTCATCGCCTTCAACTTCATCGGTGATGGGTTGCAAGAGGCACTTGATCCTCGCGCACAGGACCGTCACGGCGGTTAGGTCTGGACACATCTCAACATTCAGGATTTCATAGAATATATCTACACGATCGCTGCCATATTATTTGGAGGAAACAATGACATCCCGCGCCAATTCTGCTCACGCACGAGATATTGCCTATCACGTCCATGGCTACACCAACCTAAAGGCTCATGAAGAAAAAGGCCCGATGGTCATTGATCGTGGCGCCGGTATTCGCGTGTTTGATGATGCGGGCAAAAGCTACATCGAAGGATTGTCCGGCTTATGGTGCGTTAGCCTTGGATATGGCGAGCAGCGATTGATCGATGCCGCGACGGAAGCAATGAGTAAGCTGGCCTATTATCACGGGTTTAATCACCGCTCATCAGACGTTGTTATTGATCTGGCTGAAAAGCTTGTCTCGATCGCACCAGGTCGCTTGTCAAAAGTGCTTTTTGCAAATTCTGGCTCGGAAGCGACCGACCTCGCAGTGAAATTAATCTGGTATTATCACAATGCAATAGGCAAGCCGGAAAAGAAGAAAATCATTTCACGTATTCGCGGATACCACGGCGTCACAGTGGCATCCGCAAGCTTGACTGGATTACCGCATCTACATGGCGACTTCGATCTCCCCATCGATCGCATCCTTCATACAACGGCACCGCATTACTACCGCGAAGGCAATGAGGGCGAAAGTGAAGAGGAATTTGCCACTCGCTGTGCCGAAGACCTGGAAAAAATGATCCTGGACGAGGGACCAGAAACCGTTGCGGCGATGTTCTGCGAACCTGTTATGGGGGCTGGAGGCGTTATCATTCCGCCTAAAACCTATTATCCTAAAATCCAAGCTGTCCTTAAAAAGTACGATGTTCTTTTAGTTGCCGATGAAGTCATTAACGGGTTTGGTCGAACTGGGAATATGTGGGGCAGTGAAACTTTTGATCTCGACCCAGATTTCCTTTCATGCGCCAAACAGCTTTCGTCGGCCTATTTGCCGATCTCAGCTTTAATGATTTCAGATCGTGTTTATGAAGCGCTAGTTTCCCAGAGTGAAAAGCTTGGTATATTTGGTCATGGTTCGACGTATGGTGGACATCCTGTTGCCGCTGCCGTTGCGCTTGAAACCTTAAAAATCTACGAGGAACGGGATATTGTCGGTCATGTTCGTAATGTCATGGGACATTTTCAGGACCGCATGGCGGCCTTGGGCGAACACCCCTTAATTGGACAGGCACGCGCCTGCGGTTTGATGGGCGCGCTGGAAGTCATGAAAAACAAGGACACGAAAACACCGTTCGAAGCCTCCGAGAAAGTCGGCGCTTATGTTGAAGGGCGCTGCCTTGAGAACGGGCTCATCATCCGAGCTATTGGCGACAACTTGGCATTTTGCCCGCCACTCATCACGACAGATGCAGAAATTGATGAGATTTTTGATATCACGCAGAAGTCACTCGATGAAGCTGAAGCATGGGTAGAAGAACAAAATCTCCGCAACAATTAGCACTTCATCTGTGCGTTAATTTAATAACAGTTCAATCCCCACCGCATCGACGATCATGAAATGGTTGCATACCATGACGACCTAAAACATAAAGGTTGTAATTTATCTTAATTGCACGTTAATTTGCATTATTACTATTTAAAGCATTAAATATAATCATTGCTTCTTACACGTGTAGCTGGAAATTAAATGAACAGCCTCCCACAAATTGATGTTGCATCGATCATTGATGAATTGGGCTTAGAGGCCAAAGCGCGTGATCAAGCTCGCAAGCATATGCCTAATAAAGATAGCACCGAGCCTGATTTCGTCAAACATCAAATTATCGATTACATCAATGATTTAAAGTATCGCGGTCGCTCAGAAGCGGAGGCCGTTGTCATGGGTTTGCAAAAACGGTTTGCAGAAGTAGATCTCGAAAGTTACGAGCGAGAAATTCGCGATCTTACTGACTATATCCGCTTACAAATCGACCTAGAACTTACAAAACACCGGGATGAGCTCATTGAGTTACGACGCAACGAGCGCATTCGTTTGGCAGAACTGAGTGCATTTGAAGACGAGCATAAACTCGTCAACGGCGCTGAATATCCAGAATCTCAGATAAATCATTGGGCAGTTGTTGGCGCGATGGTGCTCATCGAAAGTATCGCCAATAGTTATTTCTTTGCGAAAGGCAGCGATTTAGGCCTCGTCGGTAGCATCTTGCAGGCGATGATCATTTCCGTTTGAAATATTAGTGCCGGACTTTTAGCTGGAAATTACCTACTTGGCTATGTGCATCATATATCT
>CAWUWH010000019.1:0-9641 GCA_963926035.1 uncultured Rhodospirillales bacterium | reverse complement strand
CCAATAATAACCGCTGTCTCACCAAACCCGGGCTTGGCAGTATGAGTGGCAGCACCGAAGCCTGTCATCACCCCACAACCAAGCAAACATGCGCGATCGAGCGGCATACCGTCTGGCATTTTTACAGCCGACTGTGCAGGCACAATGGCGTATTCCGCGAACCCACCAAGATACATCAGCATATGTACGGGATCACCGTTTATCGTGTGGCGATACTCCCCATCATAATGCCGCCCAGACGATCGATTTTTTGTGTAAGGCGAACAAAGAATCGGCTGCTCGTGATCACAGTAATAACAATGTCCACAATGCGGGTTCCAATGCAGCGCGACCGGATCACCAACGCTTAAATGTGTCACGTTCGCCCCAACAGCACTTATCGTGCCTGCCGCCTCGTGCCCCAAAATCATCGGCATAGGGTATTTCAGTTGCCCCTCCAGCACTTCCAAATCTGTATGGCAGATACTTACCGCCGCAATTTTGACCAAGACGTCGTCAGGCTTAATAGGTCCAAGCTCAACCGTTTCAATGTCAACGATTTGTTTGCCTCTCGCATCACAGCAGCACGCATTGTTGTCATTTATTTTTCTCCATTATTCATCGATATATCTTCGAGAACTTGAAATCCATCGGCCAACCAGGGCATCCGATCCGCCACCATAGGTGCCACATTTTCGTGCAAGACGCGGCGGCAAATCGACGCAAACATCTCAGCTTGGGACCCCAACTCACGGCTCCTCGCTAAAAGGTACAACGTTCTGGAAACACTTGGCCCAGGCATCGCACATGCTCTCACGTCATGGCCCACCGAAGCGCCTTCAAGCACACACATCGGCGTTGCAATCGCAAACCCATGACCTGCCGAAACCATCGCCGATACAGATTGCGCCGTATCGAATTCAGCCACACGAGGCGGCGACAATCGTAGACGTCGCAAATGCCGCTCTACCAATTGTCCAACAACGTTGTGCCCTGTGAATCGGATTAAAGGCAGCTCATCCAGCAATTCTGGAAGCGATGACGGGGTGCCCTTATAATTTGGCGGCAACATCAGAACTGTGCCTTCACGGAAAAGTTCAAACTGCTCAACACCCGCAATATGTTCTGCGACCTCAGATGTAATGATCAGGTCGACCTCACGCTCAATCAGGGCACGCACACGATCGAATGCCTGGCCAGCGCGAAGTGAGAAATTTCCCGGACGCATGTCCCGGTGTACATGCTCATATAACCAAGGCGTCAGCGTTGCAGCAATTGAGTTTGGAACCGCGATACGCAATTCGGCCAGCGGCTGTTCGCCTACATTCCGGACCGCCGCCATCGCGAGTTCTGCAGATGAGATCAACGCTTCGGCACGATCACGCAACACTTCACCGGCAGGGGTCAGCCGGGCTGGGCGCAATCGTCGATCCAACAATTGAGTTCCCAACGCTTCTTCAATTTTACTTATATATTGCGAGACCGCCGGCTGCGTCATCCCAAGGAGACGCGCCGCTTCTGCCATATTTCCAGATCGTGCTGTTTCAGTAAAAACGTTTAATGCCCGTATATCGAGCCCTTTTGGCCATGCCATTCAACAATCCTTCTGAAAACCCAACGTGTAAAGTGCCAGCGCCATAGTATAAGTAATATTTATATTAATTAATATACATTGGATAACCCAAACATGTATATGTTGGGAAAATTTCATGGAGGAACATATGCCAAAAGCACTAAGCGAAGATCAGGTCAATGAGTATCACCGCGATGGTTTCTTCGCACCAATCCCCTGCCTGAGCGCCGATGAAACGGCAATGTTCCGCGCCAAGTTTGAAGCTTATGAAGCTGCGCACGAGGGCTGGTACGAAATGTCCAAGGGCCAGAAACTCTATCTCTTGCAAACATGGGCGCGCGATCTGGGCTGTCATCCAAAAATTTTAGACGCCGTTGAAGACGTGATGGGCCCAAATCTGATGGTTTGGGGATTGAGTCTCTTTGTCAAAGACGCGCAGTCGCCATCTTACGTTTCATGGCATCAAGACAGTACATATTGGGGCTTATCGAAGCCAAATGTGACGACGGCATGGATTGCACTGTCGCCAGCGAACAAGCAGTCCGGATGCATGAAAATGATGCCCGGCACGCACAAATGGGAACAGGTCGCGCACCGTGACACACTCGCCAAAGAAAACCTTCTGACGCGCGGACAGGAAATTGACGTGGATGTTGATGAGAAAGACGCCGTCTATCTCGAGATCGAGCCCGGCGAAATTTCACTTCATAACATTCGCACTGTGCACGCCTCTTCACCGAACCAATCCGACCATCGCCGCATCGCAATCGCCATTCGTTACATCACGCCCGACGTGAAACAGATCAATGCGGACGGCGACAGTGCCTGGCTGGTGCGTGGAGAAGATACCGAAGGAAACTTCATTCATGAGACCCCACCCGAAGCGGATATGGATGCAGCGGCAATGGCAGAACATGACCGTATCATGGAGCTGCGCCAAGGTGTGCTCTATAAAGGCGTCGACGGAAAGCCAGCGCATATGAAAACATAATCAGGGGATAGGCCCCATTCTGATTAACATCTCGTCATTCCCGCGAAAGCGGGAACCTAGATCTTGGAGTGATTAGGCTGGGTCCCCGCTTTCAAGGGGATGACGACAAAATATTTTATCCATAAAAACCTTACTTAAGCATAAAGCCGTGCTGAAACGGGTCTCGGTCATCAACAAAAATTGTGTTGAGCCCGTGGATGCGAGCCCATCCTGCGATCGACGGTATAATCGCCGGCTTGCCGGCGACGGTTGTTTCGGCCTCAACCTTGCCATCAAATAATGACCCTATAATGCTTTCATGCACGTAGTGATCACCAACATTCAACAATCCTTTGGCGTGGCGCTGGGCCAATCTGGCTGACGTGCCTGTTCCACAGGGCGAACGATCAATCGCTTTATCACCATAGAATACTGCGTTCCGACCATCCGCTTCATCTTGGGTTGGCACGCCTGTCCACATGACATGAGAAACACCGTGGATGAGCGATTGTTCAGGGTGCACAAAGTTATACTTTTCATTGATCAGGTTGCGCACAACAGGGCTTAGGCGCTGAATGTCGCCAGGCGTTAAATCTGCCATGTCGCGCATATTATCCTGCGCTTCGATAATTGCATAAAAGTTGCCCCCATACGAAACATCGAACCGCAGCGTTCCGAGTTCGGGCACTTCGACTTCAAGGTCTATATCAGCAAGGAAGCATGGCACGTTACGAATGCGCACATTGTCGACATGCTCACCATTCATTTCGTATGTGGCTTCGACAACACCTGCGGGCGTATCAAGACGTGCCAGACCCGTTGTCTTTGGCACAACAAGACCGCGCTCAATCATAAACGTGACGGTGCCAATCGTGCCATGGCCGCACATCGGTAAACAGCCAGACACTTCAATATAAAGTATCGCGACATCGCAATCATCGCGCGTCGGTAAATATAAGATCGAGCCTGACATCACGTCATGACCGCGCGGCTCAAACATCAGCGCAGTGCGGACCCAATCATATTCATCCATGAAATGTTTGCGCCGCTCAATCATCGTATCGCCGTCTAACATCGGCGCGCCATTGGTTACCATTCGCACTGGATTTCCGCATGTATGCCCATCAACACAGACGAATGTATGGCGTGTCATACTTACTCTCTCCTTAGCGGTAACGGTCAATACGGTATGGCGTCATATCAATGCCCGGATCTTCGCCAGCTATCATATTTGCAATAAGCTCGCCGGTAACAACTGACATACTCAAGCCTAAATGACCGTGGCCAAATGCGTAATGAACATTTTCTGCCTGCATTGAAGGCGAAATCACTGGTACCGAGTTTGGCGTGCCGGGACGATGCCCCATCCATTCCGTGCCACCTTCAGTATTTAAATCTGGAAGATACCGCTGTGCCAGCTTCAAGAGTGCCTTGGAGCGTGCATAGTTTGGTTCGGCATCAAGCCCACCCATCTCGACCGAGCCGCCGATCCGCAAGCCCATGCGCATGGGCGTCATGACGAAATTATCTTCGGCGAATGTAATCATCCTACGGATATCAACACCAGGATTAGGTAGCGTCGTATTATATCCCCGGTCTGCCTCAATCGGGAATGACTCGCCCAATTGCTTACTCAATCGCCCAGACCATGCCCCCGCCGCAATGACCAAATGCTCGACATCAATGCGTCTGCCATCACATTCGACAATGGTCGACACCTTGCCATTCGACGTTTCTAGGGATGCGATGTCGACTTGTTCAAAAATAACGCTACGTTTGCGCAAATGATCGGCAAGCATCACGACAAGTTCTTTAGGATCTCGGTAATGCGCCCAATCAGGCGTAAAGTATCCAGCATGCGCTTCCGGGCCCAATGCAGGCTCGTGCTGCAAGACACCGTTTCGATCCAACAGAAAAATATCTGCGCCATGCTCTTCACGAGACTGCCAATGATGGGCTTCTGCATCTCGGGCTTGTTCTGTTCGATAGATAAATAATGTGCCTTCTTCGCTAAGGATATGCTTGGCGTCCAGGACATCGAGCATGGTCTTGTGCGCGGACATCGAGCGCGACAACAATGCAGCCATCGCTGCGACACCCCGTTTGTGATCTTCGGGACGGCAAGCCAGCATAAATCGATAGAACCACGGAATAAGGTGCGGAAGATGTCCAATCCTCAAGGAAAGTGGACCCAAAGGGTTGAGTAGCATTTCCGGAATGCGCTTCCATAAACCAGGCTCTGCAATCGGGATCATTTCCGCAACAGCGATGGCACCCGCATTACCAGTCGAGGTGCCCTCATCAACGGACGCCCGGTCAATCACTGTGACCTCAAAGCCTCTATTCTTGAGGGCATAAGCAGTGGCGAGTCCGATAATTCCGTTGCCCAGAACTGTGACATGACGATCAGAATGAATGATGTCGTGAATCATTTAAATCCTAGAGGTTTGGTCGAGTTTCTAGGGCGTGAGTTACAATTTTTTTAACCATTTCGCGCTCTGCCCTACTAAGGATTAAGCGCGGCGCACGCACAGTTTCTGATCCTTCACCGGTCATCTGATTGGCCAGCTTGATCATCTGTACCAGCTTCACATCAACATCGAGATGAAGGAGGGGCATGAACCATTTATATAGTGCATAGGCTTCATCAACCTTTCCTGCGCGTGCCAGCTCGAATAACCGGACAGCTTCCTTGGGGAACGAATTAACCATGCCGCATACCCAGCCTTTAGCGCCAAACAACACGTTCTCGAGCACCAGGTCATCAACACCACAGAAAATCGTATAGCGATCCCCGACTTCGTTAAACATGTCAGTAATGCGACGACTATCGTGGGATGATTCCTTCACGGCGACGATATTCTCGACGTCACTTAACGTTGTGAAATCGTGCGGCTTCAAATCCACTTTATAGGCAACAGGATTGTTATAAATCATGATTGGTAAATCGGTCGCAGCTGCGAGTGTGCGAAAATGATTAACCGCTTCAGCCGCGTCTTGCTGATAGACCATACATGGCAGCGCCATCAGGCCTGCACATCCAGCGCGCTCCGCACGTTTTGTGAATTCCATCCCAAATGCTGTGGTGTATTCCGCAACGCCAGTAAGCACAGGAATTTTTCCACCTGTCGCTTCAACAGCCGCACGAAGAACGCGTTCTTTTTCATCCTGGGTCAATGACGGATTTTCGCCAAGTGTACCGAGCATCACCAGACCTTCGACGCCTGCATCCATGCATGATTGAATGTGGCGTTGCGTCGCCTCTAAATCGAGTGCGCCATCAGCCTTGAATTCTGTCATCAACGCAGGAAAGACGCCTTGCCAATCAATACTCATATTCCCCTCCTCATAATCTGCGCAAAAGTATCAACGCCGATACGCGCAAAAACAATGTTTTCATCTGTTCAGCGTGGTTAGCCCACCATCAAATAGCAGCATCTTCTTTTAAGGCCGCAATCGTATTTGCATCGTAACCAAGCTCGCCGAGTATCTCGTCTGTGTGTTGGCCAAGAACAGGAGGTGGCGTATCAACCTTTGCAGGCGCACCATCAATTTTATATCCGCTTCGTACCAACTTGATATCCCGACCGACACCTGGCGGGTCTTTAAATTCTGCGATCATGCCACGGTCTGCAATTTGTGGATGCGCGAGCGCATCAGGCACTGAGAGGACTTCACCGGCTGGAACGCCCGCATCGTTGAAACGTTTCCGCCATTCACTTGCAGGGTGCTTTGCAAATGTTTGTTCCAGAACCGCTGTTAATTCAGGACGGTTATTGAGCCTGTCTTGGCGACCGATAAACCTTGGGTCCGCTTTTAGTTCTGGCATTCCAATGACGTCACATACAGCTTCAAACTGTTCTTGTTTATTTGCTGCAATGTTCAGCAACCCATCTCCCGTCTTGAAGGTGCCCGAAGGGCTCGCCGTGAAATTATCATTTCCAAGGGGTTGTGGCGTTAGTCCTGCAACGAGGTAATTGGAAATCACCCAGCCCATCGTCGCCATTGTTGATTCCAACATCGATACATCAACACTATGTGCCTTCCGCTCAGGGGACGCTATGGCTGCAGCTACGGCAAATGCAGCCGTCATACCGCCAACCGTGTCCGCCACCGGATATCCCACCCGGTAAGGTGCCGTATCAGGTGTACCAGTAATACTCATCACCCCTGACATCCCTTGCACGATCTGATCATACGCGGGGAGATTTCTATAAGGCCCATCCTGACCAAACCCAGAAATCGCACAGTAAATCAGTTTTGGATTATCTTCTTTTAAGGCATTAAACCCAACGCCTAAGCGATCCATCACACCGGGACGGAAATTTTCGACAACCACGTCTGCTGTTTTGACCAGCTCGCGGAATATCTGTTTACCGCTCTCACTTTTAAGATTAATTGTGATCGACCTTTTACCAGCGTTCTGCGCCAGAAACGAAATGCCCATCTTTTTTGCGTTCAGCTCAGGGTCAGCCCCCAACTGCCTTGCTAGGTCACCCGACCCCGGCACCTCTACCTTGATCACATCGGCCCCCATATGCGCCAATTGATGACAACAAAACGGGCCTGCCAAAACGTTGGTTAAATCAAGAACACGAACATGCGATAGCGCATTCAAAGGCTTTTCCTTCCAAATCTTTCTCTATGAATCCCATGCTATAGATAGGAACAGCAAGGCCTGATCGTTGATTTCATCATATATGGCCTAATGTTTAAAAAATGTCAGACAGACCTCTCATTGGTGTCACTGGTTCCCGGCGTCGCGGCCGCATCATGACATTTCTCAATCGATTTGCCGTTTGGCGCGCCGGCGGGCGAAGTGTCTTTATCACATGGGATAAACCATATCCAATTGATCAATTGGATGTAATCATCATTGGTGGGGGCGATGATATTTCTGCAACACTTTATGGGGGTGCTGTCGCCCTTGATCATCGCGTCGACCCCCGCCGCGATGATCTTGAAATAGCAGCCCTCGACGTTGCTGATAAGCACAACATCCCGGTATTAGGCATTTGTCGCAGGTCACAGATTCTCAATGTTTTTTTACAAAGGGAGCCTGCATAGCGAGATCAAAGAGATATACAAAGACGCCCCGCAAATCCGTACAGTGATGCCCAAGAAATGCGTCGAAATCACACCAGATACAAACCTAAACAGCATCTTGGACACGAGTTGCTGCTTTGTGAATAGCTTGCATCATTAATAAGTTAACGGGTTGGGCGATGGTTTTGCCGTTGCTGCAAAAGATGAATTTGGCATGATCCAGGCCATCGAACATCCGGGCGAGCGTTTCTTGTTAGGCGTTCATTGGCATCCTGAATTTCTGGTCTGGCAACCTCGCCAGCAACGCCTGTTTTCTAGCCATGTCGAAGCTGCACGCACGCGAAGAAAACACATGGCTACCTTGTAATTCACTCATAAATTTGAAGAATAGTCGTCAATAGCCGCCAAGAGGAAACAATCCATGCCATACACACTCGAAGAATTTGCCGCCGACTGTAAGAATGCTCTTTCAAAAGGAAACGGCCCTGCTGAGCTTGAAGAAGTTCGCACTTACGTCTCAAAGGCGCTCCAGGACCCAGACATGGTCGCAACCTATCTGCCACCAGATTGCGATGAAGAGCGTCGCGTCCTTTTTGAAGATCCCGATTTGAAGTTCTGCATCTGTGGTCATGTCTATCAGGGGCCAAAAGACGGCAACCCGCACGACCATGGGCCAACGTGGGCAATTTATGGTCAAGCCGACGGCGAGACCGAAATGACCGATTGGAAAATCGTAAAGCCAGCTAATGGTGATGAGCCTGCCTTGGTTGTGCAAACAAGCTCCTATTCATTAAAGCCAGGCGATGCGCACGTTTATCACGTCGGTGATGTCCATGCGCCGCTTCGTAACGGACCAACTCGCCTGATCCGCATTGAAGGCGAAGATACTGCGTTTATCACGCGCACCCCTATCAAAGCTGCCTGATTCAAGTATTAATATGCCCCGGACCATTGCCGAATTTCTCGCCATTGGCTCGGGGCCGATTGGCCTCACAGACTGGATTGCCATTGATCAAGCGCGGGTAGATGCCTTCGCCCAGGCAACGCATCATACCCATTGGCTCCACACCGATCCGGAACGCTCACGCGACGAAAGCCCTTATGAAGGGACCGTCGCGCATGGCTTTCTGGTTTTGAGCCTGATCAATCACGCTATTGACCAATGCGACTTGCGACCTACTGATAGTGAGTATGCCCTGAACTATGGTGTTGATCAGGTGCGGTTCTTGAAACAGATGCCGATTGGAAATGGCTTTCGACTTCGCGATCGCATTACGCTGATTGAGGCTGATATGCGGGATGCAGGCCTTTTTACACGCACAAAACACGTATTCGAAATCGAAGGCGATGACACGCCTTGTGTTGTGGCAGAGTATTTATCTATTTGGGTACAGTCTTAACGCAATGGTGATTATGCAGCTCGGCCAATTGCTGCGGGCGGTGAGACAATCGTTGTCATCCAAGCGCCTGCACTTGGCCCCTCCTGCACACGTTCAAGAATCCATTGATACACCAATACTGGACCGTCAGCCGGAAAGATCGTCACCGCGAATGCAGCACGGTCTTGTTCCTGTGCCAAAGGCTCGATCTTGTGATCATGGTGATTAAGCAGCGGACTGTAGTTGGGTCCTTTAATCATGAGCTTAAAATGCTCAAGCGGTCCCGTCGCATCTTTGTTTTTGGGATGCGCAAATGACCATGTCTGAATGATCCCCGCATCAGCACTTGGGCTGTCATTCCGCTGTAAAGCTACGACCTGAATTTCAACGACGCGTTTTGCGGACAAACTTGGATCCGGCACTAACGCCGCCCCAGCGATTGTCGGAAGCATTGCGCAAAGGAAGGCCAATAGAGATAAATGTCGGATCATAATGTCTCCTTATAAAGGCCCCGCGAAGCTTGGTTTCCCAGCGATAGCGAGGCCTATTGAGTGTCGATTTGGCGGTGGCTTACATACCTGCCAGTTTCATTGCTTCTTTTAAAACTTTAACACTGGCAGCATGACCACCTGATTTGTGGAGCGCTTCGCCTTCGTCGCGCATCTTCTTCACAGCTTGAGCGTTCTTTGCCGAG
>CAWUWH010000018.1:0-14660 GCA_963926035.1 uncultured Rhodospirillales bacterium | reverse complement strand
GGTGACGGGTTGCTCACGAAAGCATTCGAAGTTCTTGCTGATCCGCTAACCCATGAGAATGCAAATATTCGAGCTGATTTATGTCTCGCGTTGGCCAAGGCATCTGGTGATCATGGTATGGTTGGTGGGCAGATACTGGATTTAGTTGCTGAGCAGGCCGATTTAGATCTGGATATTCCCGAGATCACACGTTTGCAGCGCATGAAGACAGGTGCTTTGATCGCCGTCGGTTGTGATTTTGGTGGGATTTTGGGAAATGCTTCAAAACAGGCACGACAATCACTTAATCATTATGCGCATGACGTTGGTTTGGCATTTCAAATTGCGGATGACTTACTTGATGTTGAAGGCTACGCTGAAGAAGTCGGAAAAGCGACAGGTAAGGACGAAGCGGCGGGGAAAGCGACGTTTGTATCGCTTTTAGGGGTTGAGCGCGCGCGCGAGCAAGCCCACTTATTGGCTGATCAAGCCGCGAGCCACCTTGAAATGTTTGGCGAAAAAGGCGAGCATTTAAAAGAACTTGCGAATTTTATCGTGACTCGCAGCAAATAATCGCGATAACCCATCGTATCTAAGTACTTTATGAATACTGAGATTGCGAATAAAACAGCCAAATACAAGGCTTAGAAGACGATTGAATAGGAAGTTATCCGTTGGACGATTTTAACGAAACACCCCTTCTGGACAAAATTAAGTATCCTGCAGATACACGTGATTTGTCAGATAAGGAACTCCGCCAGCTCGCTGATGAATTGCGTCACGATACGGTGCGGAACGTCTCAATTACAGGCGGGCATTTAGGTGCGTCACTTGGTGTTGTCGAATTAACGGTGGGTATTCATCACGTCTTTAATACACCAGATGATCGTCTTATCTGGGACGTGGGCCATCAGTGCTATCCACACAAAATCCTAACGGGTCGCCGGGAAGAAATGCTGACGTTGCGCCAGGGTGGCGGCATCTCAGGTTTCACCAAGCGTAGCGAAAGTGAATACGACCCCTTCGGCGCAGCACACTCGTCAACGTCGATCTCTTCAGGTCTCGGTATGGCTGTTGCCAGCAAACTATCTGGAAAAAAGAACAATGTTATTGCTGTGATTGGTGATGGCGCGATGACTGCGGGCATGGCCTATGAGGCGATGAACAATGCGGGGTCAATGGATGCACGATTGATCGTTGTGTTGAATGACAACGACATGTCGATTGCGCCCCCCGTCGGTGCGTTGTCTGCGTATCTGTCACGCTTGATTTCATCCAAGACCTATCGTTCGGCGCGTCACATGGCGAAGAACGTATCCAAGAAATTACCACGCCAAATCGAAACCGTTGCAGCGCGTGCAGAAGAATATGCACGCGGCATGGTGACCGGCGGCACATTATTCGAAGAACTTGGTTTCTATTATGTTGGTCCGATTGACGGCCACAATATGGATCACTTGATTCCGGTATTGAAGAACTTGCGCGACGACCCCGAAGACGGTCCGGTGCTGCTCCACATTGTCACTGAAAAGGGACATGGATATAAGCCAGCCGAAGAATCTGCTGACAAGTATCACGGTGTGTCAAAATTCGATGTGGTGACAGGGGAGCAGCAAAAATCATCACCGAACGCTCCGAGCTATACCAATGTCTTTGCAAAAAGCCTGATCGAAGAAGCACGGATTGATGACAAAGTTGTTGCGGTCACAGCAGCGATGCCATCGGGTACTGGTATCGACAAGTTTGGCGATGTCTATCCTGAACGGAGCTATGACGTCGGTATTGCAGAGCAACACGGCGTGACGTTTGCCGCCGGTCTGGCAACAGAAGGTTTTAAGCCGTTCTGTGCAATCTATTCGACATTCCTCCAGCGTGCCTATGACCAGATTGTACATGATGTCGCGATCCAGTCCTTGCCAGTTCGCTTTGCGATTGACCGTGCAGGATATGTTGGTGCTGACGGGTCAACGCACTGTGGTGCATTCGATATTGCCTATCTAACCACGCTGCCAAATTTTGTTGTGATGGCGGCTGCTGATGAACTTGAATTGATGCATATGACGCGTACAGCGGCCAGCATTGATGATCGTCCATCCGCGTTCCGTTATCCACGTGGCGAAGGCGTTGGCATTGAGCTACCTGTGCGCGGAGAGGTTCTTGAAATTGGCAAGGGGCGTATCGTTCGTGAAGGTAAGACGGTTGCAATCTTAAGTTATGGTAGTCCGCTTCAGAACGCGCTTAAAGCGGCTGAAGAATTGGCGACCATGGGTATTTCCACAACGGTTGCGGACGCTCGCTTTGCCAAGCCATTGGATGTTGGAATGATCCGTGATCTTGCGCAAAATCATGAAGTGCTGGTGACGATAGAAGAGGGCGCTGTTGGTGGCTTTGGCTCGCACGTGCTGACATATATGGTGAATGATGGCTTGCTTGAAAATGGCCTTAAAGTTCGTGCGATGATGATGCCTGATGAATTCTTTGATCAAGACAAGCCAGAAAAACAGATCGAGATGGCAAAGTTGTCTGCAAAGGACATCGTCGAGACTGTGATGACCGTACTTGGCCGCGAAAGCGAATTAAGCTCACCTGTCAGGGCCTAGGTTCATCGCTAAAATCCGCTTAGATCAACTTTTGGTCGACCGTGGGCTGGTTGAAAGCCGGTCCAAGGCGCAGGCCTTGATCATGGCGGGCCTGATCTTTTCCAAAGAACGTAAACTTGAAAAAGCAGGTCACCAGGTGCAACCTGATATTGGCCTAGATGTGCGCGGCCAGGATCATCCTTGGGCCAGTCGTGGCGGGCTCAAGCTTGCACGCGCGATTGATGAATTTGACATTGATCCAACAGATAAAACCTGTATCGATGTCGGTGCATCAACTGGCGGCTTCACAGACGTTCTTATTCAGAATGGTGCCACCAAGGTCTATGCCGTTGATGTTGGACATGGTCAGTTGGCATGGAAACTACGTTCTGATGAGCGTGTGATTGTTCTAGAAAAAACCAATGCCCGTTATCTGACGTCGGATCAAATTCCAGATGCGCCCGAGATCGTGGTATGTGATGCAAGCTTCATCGGCCTCAGAACCGTCTTGCCCGCCGCCATGGCGTTGGCCAAGCCGGGCGCGACGTTGGCGGCGCTTATCAAACCTCAGTTCGAGGCTGGCCGCGAGCATGTGGGCAAGGGTGGCGTTGTCCGAGACCCGGAAATTCATCAGCGCGTCTGCGAGGAAATTCGCACTTGGCTGGGTAGCCTTGAGGGCTGGTCGGTCGTTGGTATTACGGAAAGCCCGATCAAAGGCCCCGAAGGCAATATCGAATTTCTGATCGTCGCTAAAAAAGCTCTTTAGCCTTTTTCGTGCGGCAATCCGGCCTGCACCCAGGCAACCATGCCACCGCTCATTGAATAGGCTTCTGTGACGATGCCTTCGCGGAGCAAGTATTCTGCGACCTGATACGAGCGCATGCCATGCGCGCAAAAGATCACGAGTTTTTTCTCTTCGCTAGTGGGGATGCTTTCAAAATTAAGCGACGACATCGGGTTGTGTGTCGCAACATCAATCCGGGCTTCAAATAATTCGAGGGCTTCGCGGACATCAAGCATCACGGCATCACCACTATCCAGCCAGGTTTTTGCTGTGGCGGTATCTATTTCTTGAACTTGAACTGTATCTGCAGGCATTGGTGACGCTCCGATGTTGTTTGTCTCTTGGCACCTAAGCTAGGGACCCTTAGAGTCCGATGCAATAGGAGGATCCAAATGTTTCACGATTGCCGAGGGCTGGAAATTACAGCCGCATCCGATGTGGCCGTTGCTGCGTTTGATAAGACGATTATTTCGTATCTTGGTATTCAGCCAGACGCTGGGCCTAACTTGAAAGCTATCTTTGAAGCTGATCCGGACATGGTGATGGCGCATGTCCTGAAAAGCTATTTCTTTATGCTGATGGCAACGCGGCCATTACAGGATCGCTCACAAAAAGCGGCAGCGGATGCGCGCCTACGTGCAGATGATGCAACGGCACGTGAACGACTTCATGTGGATGCTGCTGAGCATTGGTCGCATGGGCGCAAGCGCGCAGCGATTGCCTCGTGGGAAGCTATTTTGGTTGCGAACCCACTTGATGCTCTGGCGTTGCGGCTGGCCCACCATGGGCATTTTTACAAGGGTGACGGACAAAACCTGCGCGATACGATTACACGCCGAATGTTTGCATGGACGCCTGATACGCCCGGATACGGCTATGTCAAAGGGATGCAGGCTTTTGGCTATGAAGAAACCCATAACTATGAGGGTGCCTTGAAGGCTGGACATGAAGCCGTCGAATGTATTCCGGAAAACCCGTGGGCAATACATGCTGTTGCACATGTTCATGAGATGCGAGATGAACCAGACACCGGGATCGCGTGGATTCAAAAGAACCAGCCAAACTGGATTACCGCGAATAATTTCCGCTATCATCTTTGGTGGCACCGTATGCTGATGCATATCGATCGTGCAGAATATGATCTCGTCTTAAAGCACTATGATGAAGATATTTGGGATCCGGAATCGGATGAATATCTCGATCATGTAAATAATGCGGCTCTTTTACAGCGCCTTGAATTGCATGGTCAGGATGTCGGCCAAAGATGGGATGCATTGGCTGAGAAATGCCGCGGCCACAAAACGGATCAATCATTGGCATTCATTGATGTGCATCATGCAATCTCGTTGTCCGCTGCTGGTGGTGACGATACCAAAGAGCTTTTGGCGTCGATGAATAATTATGTCGAAAACAGTGGTGATGATAATGCCCGCTCTACAGAAACACTGGGTCTTCCATTGGCTGAAGCGCTTGTTGCTTACCGGGAAGGTGATTATGACTTTGTTGTCGATACCATGCTTCCAATCCGTTACGAGCTGCACCGAATAGGCGGTTCACATGCGCAACGTGATCTGTTCTCGATGGTGTTGATTGATGCGACATTGAAATCCGGCCGCATGAACGTTGCAAAAATGCTGACATCAGAACGTTTGGGACGCCTACCTCAGAACGCATGGTCGCTAGCCAAGGCATCTGACGCTGGGATTGAGGTCTAAGGATTAAAGATGGCTGCTGGGCAGAAAAATAAAGACCTTTATCGGGTTTTAGGGGTGGCATCAGATGCCAGTGCTGAGGAGATTAAAAAATCCTATCGGCGCAAGGCTCGCGAGATGCATCCTGATCTTGATCCAGGAAACCCCTGGGCTGAAGATGCGTTTAAAGAATTGTCGGCAGCTTACCAGATCGTTTCGGATCCAGTGCGCCGGGTGCAATATGACCGTGGGGAATTGAACGCTGAAGGTCGTAAACGCCGGCCTGCAAATGAGCCACATCCGGGTGCCAAAAAGCGTGGCGTTGAAGGGTTCTTTCGGGATCGCTCAGGTCCAAACATTGATGGCGTCGATGTTAATTACACGCTGAATATAAACTTTCTTGATGCGGCGCGCGGCACGGAACGCGATATGAAAACCACCAATGGATCCACACTAAAAGTGACAGTGCCCGCTGGCACGCTCAGCGGTCAGGTTCTTCGTCTTAAAGGCCAAGGCATGCGCGGGTTTGGTGAAGGGCGCAACGGTGATGCGCTCATTGAAGTCGACGTGGCACCGCATGCGATTTTCCATTGTGAAGGCCGTGACATTCATACCGACGTCCCCGTGAGCCTTGAGGACGCTGTCCTTGGCGGCAAAATACAAGTCGAAACCATTGATGGGATGGTCAATTTCAAAGTCCCTGAAAATGCCAACACAGGTACGCGGTTGCGCCTTAAGGGGCGTGGGCTGGCAGATGGCAAACGTAAGGATGGCGAGCGCGGAAATCACTATGTGACGTTAGTGATTACGCTGCCCAAAGAGCCCGACGTGGGACTTAAAGAGTTTATCCGAAAGCGCGCTGAAGAAGAGTAGGGCGCGATCTTATGTGCTGGCGTCTTTCACAGTGTTGGAATTCGGGTCAGCAAGTTTGGCTTCAAGCACATTTTTTAAGCTGATACCCAAGACATCCTTATTTGCATCACGCACCGCATTAATCCGTTGTGCTAAATGTTGCCGCCACGGCTCTTTACCGCGCAGCATGTGGCTGTCTGTAAAGCCAAGGCTGAGGACGTGATACAGATAGAACAAGGTTACTGTCTCGGTATCGCGGGCCAAAATCCATCGGTTGGCTGAGGTGCGTTCGACATAACTCTCGCCTCGTAATTGAGAGAGGATAACATCGACGGCTTCGCCCCCACCGCCGGTTTGGCGAAGGATGCGACTTCGATGTACAGCACCAGCGCCATCTCGGCTGGCCTCGTAAAGAATGGCCATAACCTGAACAGCGATGATAAGGCGGATGTCTGCGCTCCCCAGGCCGCGGAGTGGCTTTCCACCCGCTGACTGCCATTCGCTGATGCTGGCGGTCAGGATGGCACCGACCAGCACGAGCAACCATGATAGATACATCCAGATCAGGAAAATGGGTATGACGGACATCGCGCCATAAATATTCTGATAGGTCGGGAATGTGACGATGTACCAGCCGAATATCTTCCTGAGGATGGTAAAGCCAATTCCCGCGATCAGCGCGCCCGAAAGGCCTGCGGTTAAGCTGATGGGGCGATTGGGAATGATGACATAGAACACGGTCAGCATCAGAATGATCATGATGGTTGGCAGGAATGTGCCAAAGAACGCGATCAAGCCGCCATTGGTGTTGATCCCGACCCATTTTGTGGCTGCGAAAAAAATATGTAGATAAGGAGAAACTGGCACCGAGTAACAACGGGCCCAATGTGAGCAGCGCCCAAAAGACCAGCAGGCGGGGCACAAGTGCGCGCGGCCGCACAACCCGAAAGATTGTGTTCATGTCGGCTTCGATTGTGCCGAGCAGCAACACAGCTGTTGCGGCAAGCGCGACAATGCCGACAGCACTGAGTGTCGTGGTGTTTTGGATGAATTGATTAAAGTAATCCTTGGTGACATCGGCCGTTTGCAGCAACAGGTTTGAGAACACAGAATTCAGCAGTATTTCGCGAACGCCTGAGAACACTGGGAAGGCAGCAAGCATTGAAAAAGCGATGGCTGTTAGCGGGATAATGGCCAAAAGGGACGTGTAATTAAGACTGGCTGCCATGCGCAGGCACAGATCACGAGATAATCGTTCGCCGACGTAACTGAAAAAGGCACCGGTTTCTCGAAGAATGACTTCAAGCCCGGCTTGGTTTTTTCCTCAACTTGAATGTTGCCAGAGTCCTTCTCAAAACTGTCTTCAGCTTGCTCATTGCCCGTGTTATTTTCAGCTATCTTCGCACTCCATCTGTTTGACGGTATCGTTGCTGTATTATATGGCAAAGCCACGATGACGAAACAAATTGTGTCGAGCATGGTCCACGCCGTATTTTGAGTGTAGCATAACGATCAATTGCGATTCTCTGTTTTCGAGATTTTCACGAGACTAACTGACGAGGGAAAAAAGATGGGTCAACCTGTACCTTTAATGCAAGGCAAGCGCGGTTTGGTTATGGGCGTTGCCAACGACAGGTCAATTGCGTGGGGGATCGCCAAAGCGGCCCATGCTCAAGGTGCCGAATTAGCTTTCACATACCAGGGGGATGCGCTCAAAAAGCGTGTTGGCCCGCTGGCTGACTCTGTTGGCTCGGATATCGTTCTTCCGTGCGACGTCACAGATTTGAGCAGCATTGATGCCGTGTTCGATACCCTGAAAGAAAAATGGGGATCCATTGACTTCATTGTTCATGCCGTTGCGTATTCAAATAAAGACGAATTGAAGGGCGGGTATATCGATACCTCGCCTGAAAACTTCGCAATGACGATGAATATCAGCTGCTATTCCTTCACGGCGATCTGCCAGCGTGCTCAGCCATTATTGAACGAAGGCGCAAGCTTGCTGACACTGACATATTTCGGCGCTGAGCGTGTCATGCCACACTACAACGTCATGGGTGTCGCCAAGGCGGCACTTGAGGCAAGTGTGCGGTATCTTGCTGAAGATCTGGGTAAAACCGGTGTTCGTGTGAACTCACTTTCAGCGGGTCCGATGAAGACCTTGGCTGCCAGTGGCATTGGTGACTTCCGCTATATTCTCAAGTGGAACGAGTACAATTCTCCCTTGCGCCGTAACGTAAACATGGACGACATTGGTGGTGCGGGTGTGTATCTGCTGTCATCACTATCAAGTGGCGTGACAGGCGAAACGCATCACGTTGACTGTGGTTACAATATTGTCGGCATGAAAGCTGTCGATGCGCCAGATATTTCCGTCGTTTAGCGAAACAAAAGAATGTCGCATAACACATTTGGTCATCTGTTTCGGGTCACAACCTTTGGTGAGAGCCATGGGCCTGCACTCGGCTGTATTGTAGACGGTTGCCCTCCGGGGCTCGATCTGGTTGAAGAAGATATTCAGCCATATCTGGATAAACGCCGTCCAGGACAATCCAAGTATACAACGCAGCGACAAGAGAAAGACCAAGTCAAAATCCTGTCGGGCACGTTTGAAGGTAAAACCACAGGTACGTCTATTGGCTTGCTGATTGAAAACACCGATCAGCGCTCAAAAGATTATGGCGATATCAAAGACAAGTTCCGCCCAGGTCACGCTGATTATACATATGATGCCAAATACGGCATTCGCGACTATCGGGGCGGTGGGCGTTCATCTGCGCGGGAAACGGCGATGCGTGTCGCGGCAGGTGCTGTTGCGCGTAAGATTATCGGCGACCAGATCACAATCCATGGCGGGCTTGTTCGGATGGGTGACAAAGCGGTCCCGGATAATGTCCGAGATTGGTCTGTCGTGAACGATAATCCATTTTTTGCACCTGATGCCAAAACAGCGGATGAATTTGCGACATATCTTGATGGTATCCGCAAAGATGGCTCGTCGGTAGGCGCGGTTATCGAAATTGTCGCTTCTGGTGTGCCTGCGGGTTGGGGTGCACCGGTTTATGGCAAACTGGATTCAGAACTCGCCTTGGCCATGATGAGCATCAATGCCGTCAAAGGTGTCGAGATTGGCGCTGGTATGGATGTTGCCCGTCTGACGGGCGAAGAGAATGCCGACGAAATGCGGATTGAAAATGGTAAGCCCGTCTTCACGTCTAATAACAATGGTGGCGTGCTGGGTGGTATCTCAACGGGCCAGGACGTGGTGGTGCGTTTCTCCGTCAAGCCGACCAGCTCGATACTGACCCCGCGCTCCACCGTCGATAAAGATGGTAATGAAACGGATATCATCACTAAAGGTCGCCATGATCCGTGCGTTGGTATTCGCGCTGTGCCGATTGGTGAAGCAATGATGGCGTGTGTGCTGGCGGATCAGCTTCTTCGTCATCGCGGTCAATGTAGTTAAGCGAATAAATCAGACTGGGCAGGCGGCTCAGGCACATCTTCTTCAAATTGAAGTGACCCCATGTAAGGGGTAAGCAGCGATGAGGCACCGTCAAATGAGGCGTCAGTCATCCAGTATGATGCTGCGTCAGCCTCTAATATCACCGGCATACGGTTATGAATATGCGCAATGGCTGGAGATGGGTCGCATGTAATCATCGTAAAGCGTGTCCCGTCGGTAAGCCCGGCCATGGTCATCACCGACGTATCAGGTGCCGTAATTGTGTTTTTACGTTTTGATCCGTCTTCAAGTTTACGCCATTCAAAATAGGCACTGACAGGGATTAGGCAACGCTGCTCGAGAAGACCCCGAAAGGTTGGTTTCTCGGTTAATGTCTCAGAACGGGCATTGATCATCGGTTGTTTGGTCCAGTCGACATTAAGCCCCCACGGCTGAAGCACGGCCGTATTGCTTTCCATCACGATCAACGCAACATCTGTCGGTCGGATGACCGGCATATTTGGTAATGGCGGCGGTGACTTTAGGCTGAGCGCCTTCATTATTTCCCGTGCGGTGGCACTGATTTCATATCTTGAACATATATCGCCATGATAATGATCTGTGTGATTACGTCATGTCTTTAGGGACTATATGAATAAAAAATCCCATGTGCTGAGACTGGTCAGAGACGCTTGTTTAAAGTACCTTTTCGCCATGAATAAATCTGACGAACGTAAGACGGTTATCATTACGGGTGCCAGCCGCGGCATTGGCCATTCGACTGCCCGTCTATTCCTTGAGCGGGGCTGGAATATCATCACGTGTTCACGCGAAAATACACCCAAAGCCTGTAAACGTGAACCTAAGTGGACCAGTCATATCCCAACGGATCTTGGTGATAACGACAGTATCAAAAACTTCATAGAAGAAGCGAAGATCGCGTTAGACGGTACACCATTGCACGCTCTTGTGAATAATGCCGGCATGTCGCCCAAGACCCCATACAAAGAACGCTTGGGCATTCTTAATGGTGATTTGGATGCTTGGCATGACGTGTTCGAATTAAATTTTTTTGCACCGCTAAAATTATCCCGAGGTTTTGCGAGTGATTTACATAAAGGCAAAGGGGCAATCGTCAATATCACCTCAATTGCCGGGCACTATATCCATCCGTTTGCTGGGTCTGCATATTCAATCTCTAAGACAGCCTTGTCGGGTTTGACGCGTGAAATGGCAAATGAGTTCGCAGCACTTGACGTGCGTGTGAATGCTGTAGCACCTGGCGAGATAGAAACGGAAATGATCGGACCTGAATACGATCTGCTCATTCCGCGTATTCCATTGCAACGAATGGGGACGGCGGAAGACGTCGCCGGGACTGTCTTCTATTTATGTTCGGATGACAGTCGCTATGTCACGGGAACGGAAATTTGGGTGACAGGCGGGCAACACTTATTCTAGATAATATTCCTAGGGGACGTTGGTAGTGGTTCACGTCAAACCAACCCAAAAAAGCGATATGCTGCATCGTGAAGGCGTTGAGAATGCTGTGCATTTTTATCGCCGTGATATTGATGCGCGTCCGCGTCCGTCCGGATCGTTTTTAGGTGCATTCGTAAAGCATAGCGATGTACCAGCATTCTTTTGCCAATCCCATGATCCAGCCGACTTTGATGATTTCCTGCAACGCGTTGCCAAGGCAGATATGTCTGGCCGTGAATGCCGGTACGTTGCCCCCGGCGACCGCAAAGGGTTTGAACATGCGCCGGTGATGCGCCTGTCTGGGGCAGATATTGGGCCCTTGATGTGGCGACGGCGCACGATGGGACAGCGCCGTTATTCCGTGATAGGCGAGATCGAAAACCTTGGCACGGCCGCCACGCAAGCTGAGCTTTTAAACGTACTGATTGCACCGGCTCAGCACTGGGATGCGCTCGTGTATCCGTCTAAGACGCTCAAAGCAGCGGGTGAGCGTCTCCTGACCGTGCAAAGCGAATACCTGACATTCCGTATGGGCGGAACAGCCTCATTTCCTGGTGTAAGCTTTGTTATCCCACCAGGGGTCAATACGTCGCTCTATAGCGAGACGGATGACACAAAAGGTATCCGAAATGGAATCCGTCGTCGTCTTGGAATCAAGGAAGACGATTATTGCGTTCTGGCAACTGGTAATTTTGCATTCTATGAGCGTGCGCACCCGACACCGTTGTTTCTGGCGCTGGAATCCGCGGCAAGGCGCACAGGTGCTCGTATCCATTTGCTCCAAGCTGGCTGGTTTGACAATGAAAAGATTGAGCGGGCTTACCGGGATGCCGTGAGAGAGTTTGCACCGGCCGTGAACGCTATCTTTCTGGATGGCCGTGAAGCCGATATCCGCGATCAAGTATGGTACGCGGCCGATACGTACGCGTCTTTTGATGACGCTGTTGGCCATGGTGTTGATACCGAGATGATTGAGGCGATGGCGGCTGGCTTGCCGATTGTTGCAGCTGATTGGGGCAGTAATCGTGACGTCATAAGCAATGGGCAGAATGGGTACCTGGTGCCTACCTGGTTACCGTTGGCTGAAAGCGGCGGCGATTTGACGCTGGCCCCTGAAAACCAAATTATGGGGATTGATGAAGTCCGTGCTGACTTGTTTCTATCGGGAACTGTTAGTCAGGCGACCGCGATTGATATCCGCGCCGCAGCAGAAGCCTTCGAAGCCCTGGCCGGAGATGATGAGCATCGCCAAAAGTTGAGCGTTAATGCCCGAAAAATGGCAGTTGAAATATACGACTGGAAGGTTGTTATCGGTCGCCATCAAACGCTCTGGTCTGAGCTCCGGCGTATTCGTGCTGATGGCGCTGAGATATCACCGCCTGTGACAGGCCGCCCAGCGATCCCCCATTTGGATGACCCGTTTTCAGTATTCCAGCCCTTTGCCAGTCAGATGATTGGTGAGCACACAAAAGTGTCGCTATCTCCAGGCATTAAAGGTGGCGAGGGTATTGCAGAACGCTTACGCAGGCTTAGGCTTAACCCGATTAATGACACCGCTTCGCATGCAATGCTTGAAGAGGAAGAGCAAGCGCACGTACTTGCACATCTAAGCGAGCGGGATGGTGTTGAGGTTATTCAGCTTGCTGAACTTTTGCCTGAACGGCGGCGGTATCGTTTGCCACGTACACTAGGTTGGTTGGCAAAAATGGGGATCGTACGGTTGGCGCAGGGCGAAATGCCTGAACCAGAAGCCGCACCAAAACAACCCGAAGGTATTTCGTTCGTTGATCTTGGTGTTTCTGCGCGCAGGCAAGGATCAGATGATGCGGCGACTGAGTATTTCCAAAACGCACTTGCGCAAAACCCCAATGACCCGCTGGCCAATCAGCAAATGGGTGAAATGCGCGCCGAAGCCCACGATCTGGATAATGCCATTCGCTATTTTGAAGATGCGCTGACAAGTAATCCAGCGGCGATCGAAGCACGCATGGATTTAGGCAAAGCGCTGTTTCTAAAGGGTGATCAGCAGCAAGGGATCGCTTACTTGCAAGAAGCGGCTGAGCTGGTACCTGATAGCGCTGATGCGCATTATTTTCTGGGTGCAGCCTATCGGCGTGCGGGGGCCGCTGATGAAGCGGCAAAGTCGCTTGAACGGTGCCTTCGCCTCCAGCCAAAGCGGGTTGAGGCTTTGGTGCATCTTGGTTATGCCCGGAAAAGTGCAGGCAGGCGTGCCGAGGCGGTTCAATCCTTCAAGGACGCGCTCAAGCTAAAACCAAACAACTTGATCGCATGGGCGGGCGAAATGAGCCTGGGTATAGAGCGGGATGGGCAAAAGCTGGTCGACCGCGATACATCAACGCGCCGGGTCGCACTCCATTTCAATAATGCGCAACAATTTCATGCTTTCAATGATGTGTTTCGCCGAACACTTGGGACACACTGGCCGCTTTTGACGTCAGATGGTCGTGATCTCGCTGAATTTAATCCAGACGTGGTGATTGTTGGCGGCACCCAAGCGGCATTGGTCCGAAAGCTTGTGCCGAATGCGCTGGTGATTTCTGCACCCACATTCCTGGCCTCCCAGAACCGCTTTCCAAGCGCTTTTGAAGGTGCCGATATCGTCTGTGCGCCGGGCCCTATTGTCGGCGATGCATGGGCCAAACTTGGTTTTGCTGAACCAGGGCAAATTCGTGTGATAGGACATTTACCACTCGCTCCGTTGCTTCGTGGTGACCACATCTCTGTACCAGCAAAGCTGCAAGGGGCAAGCGCTGTTGTGCTTTATGCGCCGGGCCAGCATGCAAAAATGAACTCGGTCGAAATTCTTGGTGATGAAATTGTCGAACGCATTCGTGGTGAGCGTGAAGACGTAACACTCGTCATCAAACCGCATCCAGATATGTTTACGGATAATCCAAAATTAATTGAAAACTGGGCGCATCTTGCCGGGACGCATAAGCATGTGGTTCTCATTGATGACCCGGATGCAGATATTCTGCCGTACCTTAAAAGCGCGGACGTGCTGGTGAGTGATGTTTCAAGCGTTATGTTTGATTATCTTGTCGTCGACCGCCCGATTATTCTTCTCAAAAATCCAGAGTATGCTTCAGAAAAAATCGGTTATGACCCTCAAGGCTTTGAGTGGCGTTGGCGGGAAGTGGGTCGTGAAATCCTCAGGATTGAAGACCTTGCGCGGGCCGTTGATTTAGCGCTGAAAACCCCTGATGCGGGCAAAGAAGTGCGCGAACGATACAGGAATGCGCTTTTTGGTGAGTACCTGGATGGTCAATCTGTTGAACAATTGATCGAGTTAGTCACAGAGTTATCCACTTAAAACACAATATATATACAAAATGTGAGTTTACGGCGCATGATATAGGGCTCTATCATTAAAGACTCAAAAGCCATCAGGAGTTTAGGATCATGGTAGATAATGCTGCCGAACCTCAAAAAGGCCCAGGTGATAGTCCGCAAAAGTCTATTGCAGATAGCCTCGGTGCGATTATTCCAGCTGGACGAGATGCGCCTCCGCCGCCATCTTCCGGATCGCTGCAAGATGCACCCATTGCGCCACCGATCCCGTTTTGGGTGCGTTGGAAGCTCTTGTCTATTGGTGCCTTGTTGGCGACGGCTGCATGGTCTTGGGTGTCCTATTCATTTGTTGAGACAAACCTTGGTTGGAACAACATAATGGCACTGCTGCCACATGAGCTTGGTGGACTTGCCGCTGGAATTTCGACCCCTGTTGCATTGCTATGGATGGTCGTCCTCACGTATCACCGTGGGGCTAATATTCAACATGAGGCTGAGGCGCTGCGCTGGCAGATGCGTCAGATGATTTACCCAAG
>CAWUWH010000017.1:0-12376 GCA_963926035.1 uncultured Rhodospirillales bacterium | reverse complement strand
AACGAAATTGCCGTTGAATTGTTTCTAAAAGACAAACTCAGTTTCTTAAACATTGCGCACGTTGTCGAAGAAACGATGCAGCAAATCCCAAAAAGTAACCTGGGCTCACTTGATGATGTTTATGCAATCGATACCGAAGCGCGTCGGATGACTGCAGAAATTGCAGCAAAACATTCACTTTAGAGTGATCCGGGATTGACGACGTAACAGCATCAGCGCATATCCAAAGTCTCAATAAGTATAAAATATTCAACAAATAAAGGCCTAAAATGGAAGTCGATACTCTCAGCACCCTACTATGGTTCCTCGTTGTACTCTCCGTGATCGTGTTTGTTCACGAGTGGGGCCATTATTACATCGCACGACGCAATAACGTCCGCGTTGAGGTCTTTTCGATCGGTTTTGGGCCAGAACTATTTGGCTGGTTTGACAAATCAGGCACACGCTGGCGCGTCAGCGCTATTCCACTCGGTGGTTACGTCAAAATGTTTGGTATGGCAGACGAAGCGGAACCCGACGACAAAGATGCAGATGCACCAAGAAAGAAAAGCGCCACCGAATTTCTTGAGAATGGCGCAGATGGGGACGAACCCGCTCATGAATTAACGGACGAAGAAAAAGCCGTCTCATTTGCGTACAAGACCGTTGGTCAGCGCGCGGCTATTGTCGTTGCAGGCCCGGCCATCAACTTCATCTTTGCCATCGTTGTGCTTGCTGGTATCGCGATGACGGTTGGCGTACCAAGTGTTAAGGTATCCGTTGGTGAAGTTATGGAAGGCTCCGCCGCTGCTGCAGCTGGCATGGCAAATGACGATGTGATCGTTCGGCTTAATGAAGCGAAAGTAGATGATCCGCGTGTGGTTCAGGAAATAATTTCAGCAAGCCCGGGTATGACTCTTCCGCTGATTGTTCTGCGCGACGGAAACGAAGTTGAGCTGTCCGTGACGCCTCAAACGGCTGATCAAGATGGCAAAGAGGTCGGGCGTCTTGGCATTCGTATGCAAGGCGTTATGGGCGATCATCAGCGCCTAAATCCAATTTCAGCCGCATGGTTTGGCGTTAAAAAGACATATACGATTACAGCTCAGGCTTTGAACAACATAGGTAAACTGTTGATTGGGCAAGGGAATTTTAAAGACCTTGGAGGACCCATTGCGATTGCGCAAATGTCCGGCCAAGCTGCTGATCAAGGGTATCTACAGCTGATTTTCTTTATGGCCGTGCTTTCCATTAACTTAGGTTTGATCAATTTGTTCCCAATCCCAATCCTTGATGGGGGACATTTACTGTTTATGGGAATTGAAGCCTTACGTGGAAAACCATTGGGCGAACGCGCGCAAGAATATGGTTTTAGAATTGGCCTGGCTTTGGTACTACTTCTCATGGTATCTGTAACATGGAATGATATCGTTCGGGCTTTAGGGCTTTAAGGAAAAGTTACTGGAATACGAAAGGATTAGCATCAAGAACATTATTTCTTGATGTCTGGGGAGAGAAGGGTGGCGGGCATATTCCGGCTGAGTAAAATTGCGATCGTGATAGCGGCCCTGGGGCCGCTATCGTCGTTAACCATACACGCATCAGCAGCTGATGCCGTCGAAATCGCCCAAGCGGGGACAATCCAAGCCGTTGAGATCCGCGGTGCACAACGCGTCGACCCAGGTACCGTCTTATCATATATGGTTATTCAAGAGGGTGATCCCTTTGATCCCCGACGGATCGATAAGTCTCTCAAGAGCTTGTTTGCAACGGGCTTATTTGCAGATATCTCACTTCGCCGCAAAGGCAGCACCCTCGTTGTTAATGTTGTTGAAAATCCAATCATCAACAGAATAGCATTTGAGGGAAATAGCGAGCTTGAAGGGGATCTTCTTGAAACTGAAATTTCTCTGCGGCCTCGCGTTATTTATACGCGGACTAAAGTTCAAGATGACGTAAAACGAATTTTGACGTTATACCGGCAATCGGGCTTGTTCGCTGCAGCGGTTGAACCAAAAATCATTCAACTCGAGCAAAACCGTATCGATCTGGTCTTCGAAATAAATGAAGGCGCTGAGACTGAAATCGGCAATATTCGTTTCATTGGAAATAAAGAATTCTCTGACGGGCGCCTTCGCGAAGTTATTCAAACACGCGAAACGGCCTGGTGGCGTCTCTTTTCAACGGATGATGTATACGATCCCGATCGTATGAATCTGGACCGGGAATTACTTCGTCGATTCTATCTCACGAATGGCTATGCTGATTTCAAAGTAAATTCGGCTATCGCTGAACTTACGCCAGATAAAAAAGCTTTCTTCATGACGTTCGCCGTTGATGAAGGAGAGCGATATCAATTTGGTGCCGTTGAAGTCGAGGCACGACTTAAAAACCTTAAAGAAACAGAATTAACGACGGCAATCGAAGTCGAAGCTGGTGATTGGTATAGTGCCGAAGAGATTGAAAAGACCGTTGATCGACTAACAGAGCTTGTTGGTACGCTTGGTTTTGCATTCGTGGAAATTCGTCCGCGTGTTAACCGCGATAGCGACACGAAGACGATCAACGTCAAATATGTTGTGAATGAAGGCCCACGGGTTTTCGTTGAACGCATTGATATTGCCGGAAATATTCGCACCCTCGATAAAGTTATCCGCCGCGAGTTCCGTCTTGTCGAAGGCGATGCGTTTAACGCATCTAAATTGAGACGTTCTAAAAAACGGATTCAAAACCTTGGCTTCTTTGAAAAAGTGGATATTGATCAGGTGCCAGGATCAGCACCGGACAAAACTGTCATTACAACGACAGTAGAAGAAAAACCTACGGGGCAAATTTCGATCGGCGCAGGCTTCTCATCAAGCGTTGGTCTTCTCGGTGACATTGGACTCACAGAAACAAACTTCCTCGGTAAAGGGCAAAGATTAGCGCTAAAACTCCAAATTGCTGCTGAAGCATCCGAAATCGATTTCAGCTTCACCGAACCTTATTTTCTTGGACGCGAATTAAGTGCTGGTTTCGATTTGTTCCGCACAACACGTGACTTACAAGACACAAGTTCGTTTGATATCGAACAACTTGGATTCAAACTCCGGAGTGGGTATCGTATCTCAGAGGATCTATCTGAATCATGGCGATATACGTTCCGTCAATCTGAAATTTCCGATGTCGCGAGCAACGCATCTTCACTCATTCAATCAGAAGCAGGTAAGATGACCCTATCTGAGGTCGGCCATACCATCGCTTATGATCGGCGTGATCGTTCGCTAAAGCCAACAAAAGGCTATGTGATGAAACTGGATACGGATCTTGCAGGTCTTGGTGGCACATTAAGTCACGCGAGAAATACGGGATCTGCTGCGACTTATTATTCAATTGCAGACCAGTGGGTTTTCTCGCTTCGAGGCAAAGCCGGGTACATTGTTGGTATCGGTGAGGACGTCGCGCTATCTGAACGTTATTTTGTCGGCGGTGATGATGTCCGTGGTTTCGAGACATCTGGTCTTGGTCCACGGGATATCGCAACTGATGACTCATTAGGTGGTGAGTGGATGTATTCGTCATCCCTTGAACTGACATTTCCTACGGGCCTGCCTGAAGAGCTTGGTATTGGTGGACGTTTATTCACTGACATTGGTACGTCTGGCTCATTATCCCCCGTCAACTCAACCACGCGTGACGAAACATCATTACGAATGGGTATGGGTGCCGGCATAACATGGGACTCACCATTTGGTCCTCTCGGGGTTGATTTAGCATTTCCATTATTAAAAGAAGAATTTGATAAAGAAGAATTTGTACGCATTAACTTTGGTACACAGTTTTAGGAGGCGTCTTTGTTCGTTAAATACTTTGCATTCTCAGTAGCCGTATTAATTTCTATGGCTTTTCTGTCGCCAGATAGCGCTCGTGCTCAGACCGCCGCAGCTGCATCTGGCCCATTTTTTACTGTCCTTGATATTGGTAAAATTCGCCGTGACGCCGCTTCTGTTAAGTCTATCCGCGAGCAAATTATTAATTATCAAAACCAGCTTCAGAGCGAGATTCAAAAAGAACAGGATGCCGTTCGTAAAGCACAACAAGAATTGGCAAAGAAGCAGACATTACTTGCACCCGAAGCCTTTGCTGATGAACGCCGAAAGTTTGAACAACGCATCGTAGGCGTTCAACAAATGGTTCAAGATCGTCGCCGAAAATTAGAGGAAGTACAAACGAATGCCATGCTTCAAGTCGAACGTGCTTTGAACGAAATTGTTGCACGAATGGCTGAAACAAAGGGCTATGACGTCATCGTCCGATTGTCACAAGTCGTTTATGTAAAAAAGTCTCTCGACATCACGAGTGATGTGTTGAAAGAGCTCGATAAAACACTTCCGACGATCAACGTCGCACTACCGGCCAAGTAAGATCAATGGCGGATCCCCGGTTCTTCAAAAATGCCGGGCCTTTCGCTCTGGCACAAATTGCCGAAGCGGCAGGTGCCGAGCTTGCAAACGCTAAGAGCAGTAATCATCTTTTTACTGACGTCGCATCACTTGAACAGGCCGGTCCCGAAACCTTGAGTTTTCTCGATAATCGAAAATATCTAGAAGCATTCAAGGAAACTAAAGCAGGGGCATGCATTGTATCACCAGATATGGTAGATCACGCGCCTGATGGTATCTGTCTTCTTGTTACAAAGACGCCATATCATGCATATGCGCGCGTCGCGCAATTATTCTATCCATCTCAAAATGGTCGAGGAAATGTATCAGCAGCGGCACATATTTCTAAAAGTGCGACCGTTCATGAAACTGCAGATGTTGCTGCAGGTGCTGTCATTGAAGACGATGCTGACATTGCTGCCGGTTGCGTTATTGCTGCAAACGCCGTGATTTGCAAAGGCGTCACAATTGGCGCGAATACTCAGATCGGTCCAAACGTATCCATCGCCAACGCAATCATTGGATCAAACACGATTATTCATGCAGGCGTAAGTATAGGCCAAGATGGCTTTGGATTTGCAATGAGCCCAGATGGATATGAAAAAATCCCTCAATTAGGCCGTGTCATCGTTGGCGATCATGTCGAGATCGGTGCGAACACAACAATTGATCGAGGCACAGGCCCAGATACAACGATTGGCAATGGTACGAAAATAGACAATCTGGTCCAGATTGCCCACAATGTTCAGATTGGGCAAAATTGTATTCTCGTCAGTCATGTTGGTATTTCGGGGAGCACCGAGCTTGGTGATTTTGTCGTGCTTGCAGGGCAAGTTGGTGTCGCGGGTCATCTAAAAATTGCGAGTGGCACGCGCGTAGCGGCTCAAAGTGGCGTTATGCGTAATATACCTGTAGCTCAGGAAATGGGCGGTAGCCCAGCAAAACCCGTACGAAAATGGTTAAAGGAAGTCGCAACACTTGAGCGACTTGCACAGAAGAAGAAGGATTGAGGAATGGACGCAGAAAACACTTCTGTCGGCACAGAAGTCGACATTTCAGGTATTATGGAGCGCATTCCGCATCGTTATCCATTTTTATTGATTGATCGTGTGATCGATATTCACCCTGGTGAAAGCGCAATCGGGATCAAAAACGTCACCGTAAATGAGAATTTCTTTCAGGGTCACTTCCCTGAACATCCGATCATGCCTGGCGTATTGATCGTTGAAGCAATGGCGCAAACGGCCGCTATTGTTGTTATTGAAGGCATGGACAAGGCTTCCGCTGATAAGCTCGTCTATTTCATGTCGATTGATAACGCACGCTTTCGTAAGCCGGTGCTTCCTGGCCACACACTTAATCTCCATGTCACCAAAAAACACGGACGTGGAAAAGTCTGGCGCTTTAAGGGCGAAGCAAAGGCTGATGGTGTGTTAATGGCTGAAGCAACCTACACAGCAATGATCATGGATAAGCCAAGCCAGGAAACAACATGACCGACATTCATCCGACCGCAGTTATCGATCCCGCTGCGGAAATTGGCAAAGGTGCCAAGATCGGTGCCTACTGTGTTATTGGACCAGACGTGAAGCTTGGCGAGAATATTGAATTGATGTCACATGTTGTCGTCGCTGGACATACGACGATCGGTCCGGAAACGAAGATATTCCCATTTTCATCCATTGGCCATCAACCACAGGATTTAAAATTCAAAGGCGAGGTTTCCAGACTCGAGATCGGCGCCAAAAACGTTATTCGTGAACATGTGACAATGAACCCGGGCACGGACGGTGGTGGCTTGCTCACAAAGCTTGGGGATGAATGCCTGGTCATGGTCGGCGCACATGTGGCCCATGACTGTATGGTTGGAAACAACGTTATTCTCGTCAATGGGGCGACACTTGGTGGTCACGTCGTCATTGATGACTGGGCGATTATCGGCGGCCTGTCTGCTGTTCATCAGTTCGTCCGTATCGGCCGTCACGCGATGATTGGTGGCAAAACGGGTGTCGAGCATGATGTGATTCCTTATGGCATCGTGACCGGAAACCGGGCGCGCCTAGAAGGTTTGAATATTGTCGGATTGAAACGGCGTGGGTTCTCGCGTGATCTTATTCATGAAATTCGCAAAGCCTATCGACTGATCTTTGCAGAAGAGGGAACGATGTCCGAGCGTGTCGCTGATGTCATAGAAGATTTCAAAGACAACGAACCTGTAATGGAAATTATCGATTTCATCCGGAGTGACTCATCACGCCGGATTTGCCAGCCGCACATGGACGATGCAGCCTAAGAAAATTGGTATTCTTGCTGGCGGTGGCGCGTTACCATGCCGTATTACGGATGCATGCGACAAAAACGATCAGGCATATCATGTCGTCGTCTTTGAAGGGCAGGGCGATCCCAATTCTTTTGCGAGCAAACCCCATGATATCATTCGCTTGGGCGCCGGTGGTGCAACGATCAAATGCCTTCGAAAGAACAGTTGTGACTATGTCGTCATGGCCGGTGCCATTCGCCGACCTTCCGTCGCAGAATTAAGACCTGACTGGTGGGGCATAAAATTCTTTGCAAAGTCTGGCGCACAGGCACTCGGCGATGATGGACTTTTGCGTGCCCTCATTAATGCACTAGAGGGTGAGGGCTTCACTATTATTGGGGCAGATGATCTGGTGCCTGAGCTTTTGATGCCACAAAGCCTTATCGCAGATATTCAGCCCGACGACCTTAACAAACGAGATATTGAAATTGCGATCAAAGCGGCTTTATCTCTTGGTGAACAAGATATTGGGCAAGCAGCAGTTGCCTCAAAAGGTGATATCATTGCCCGCGAAGGTGCCGGCGGTACAGATGCGATGCTCAGGGAATTGGTGGCAATAAGTAACACCGGGGGCGTACTGGCAAAAACCCTCAAACCTAACCAGGAGCGCCGGGTTGATCTACCAACAATAGGTCCAGAGACCATCATCAATGCGCACGCTGCAGGCCTTAAAGGTGTCGCAGTGGAAGCAGGGAATGCGTTTCTGCTTGAGTTTGATGAGACCGTAGCAATAGCAAATGACTTGGGCGTATTCCTTGTGGGCACAGATGCAGAGGGGCATTGGTCATGAGCACTCCATTGCACGTCTATCTGATTGCCGGAGAACCGTCGGGAGATATCCTCGGCATGCGTCTGATGACGGCGATCCGTGCTTCAAGCACATCTGAGAACATTTCATTCTCGGGCGTCGGTGGCCCGCTTATGCAAGGAGAGGGACTTACGAGCCTTTTCCCCATGAACGACTTAACTGTCATGGGTTTAACAGAAGTCCTGCCGCGCATTCCAAAGATTTTTGGACGTATTCGCCAAACAGCTGCCGATATCCGGGCAAAGAAACCAGATGCCATTGTCACGATTGATGCGCCAGATTTTTGTTTTCGGGTCGCGAAGCGATTATCTGGCATGAATATTGCTCATATACATTATGTCGCGCCTTCGGTGTGGGCATGGCGACCGGGTCGCGCCAACAAAGTAGCCAAGCTTGTAGATCACGTAATGTGTCTGCTGCCATTTGAACCGCCGTATTTCGAGCGTGCTGGTGTAGATGCCACGTTTGTTGGGCACTCAATCCTTGAAAGCGGTGCAGGTGCGGGGGATGGAGACGCCTTCAGACGCATGCATGGCATCCCTGAGACAACGCCTGTCCTTTTGGTGTTACCTGGAAGCCGTAAAGGCGAGGTATCGCGCTTGCTGAGCATATTTGGCAAAACGGTTAAACAAGCACAAGCCACGATTGAGGGCTTACAGGTTGTCATCCCCACAGTCAGTAACGTCGTGGACGCTGTGCGCACAGGAACGCAAGAATGGTCAAATACGCTCATTGTCGAGGGTGAAGCTGAAAAATACGACGCCTTTGCCGCTGCCAACGCCGCATTAGCCGCAAGTGGGACGGTCTCGCTAGAATTGGCAATGGCTAGGGTGCCGAGTATCATTGGTTATCGGTTGTCGCCACTGACGGCAATGGTCGCAAGGCGGTTGATCCGCGTCAAATATGCCTCGATCGTGAATATCATTTTGGACCGCGAGGCGATGCCTGAGTTTATCCAGGAAAAATGCACAGCAGATCAAATGGCCCCTGCACTGATTAATCTGCTAAAGCCCGGTCAACATCGTAATCAGCAATCGGGTGATATCGCCCAAGCGCTAAAAGCACTTCAATCTGGCGATGCGCTACCATCTACGGCTGCGGCCAAGGTGGTTATAAAAGTCGCAGGTTGATTTGCTGGCGTTCCAGAATCAGACAAAATTAAAATCAACGTGCCCATCTCACATATCCGTCACCCCGGCGAAGGCCGGAGTCCAGAATGAAGATAAAATCTGATCAATTGAGCCTGAGTTCATGAATTGTTATGGATTCCGGCCTGCGCCGGAATGACGCTCTACTTCATGTTTAATACGTCGTTCTGATAAAGGGATAGCTTTTCCCCCAAAAGAAAAGCGGCGCAGGGTTGCCCCCACGCCGCTTAAGAAGTGACCTATTAAAAGCGCTCAGCGCTTACCAACCGCAACGTAATCGCGTTGCTCAGCGCCCGTAAATAACTGACGAGGACGTCCGATTTTCTGGTTTGGATCCTCAATCATCTCGTTCCACTGCGCAATCCAACCCACTGTACGTGCAACAGCAAATAATGCTGTGAACATGGTTGTTGGAATGCCCATCGCTTTAAAGATGATGCCTGAATAGAAATCGACGTTTGGATAGAGCTTCTTCTCGATGAAGTAGTCGTCCTCAAGGGCGATTTTCTCTAGTTCAAGCGCGATCTCAAGCAATGGCTCATCATGGACACCAAGAGCATCCAGAACCTTATGGCACTGGGTGCGCATGACGCGTGAGCGCGGATCGAAGTTCTTATAAACCCGGTGACCAAAGCCCATCAGACGGAATGGATCATTTTTGTCCTTGGCTTTAGCAACAAACTTATCAACGTTCGATTTGTCACCAATTTCCTCGAGCATCTTAAGCACAGCTTCGTTAGCACCGCCGTGTGCAGGGCCCCACAAAGATGCAATACCCGCAGAGATACAAGCAAATGGGTTTGCCCCAGATGAACCTGCCAAGCGAACTGTCGATGTCGACGCATTCTGCTCGTGGTCAGCGTGAAGGATAAGGATAACGTCCATAGCACGCGCGAGAACTGGGTCCATCTCGTATTCTTCACATGGATTTGAGAACATCATATGCAAAAAGTTCTCAGCATAGCGAAGCTTGTTCTTTGGATACACGTAAGGCTGTCCAAGATTGTATTTGAAAGCCAAAGCCGCAATTGTCGGCATCTTCGCAATCATGCGATACGACGCGATCATACGGTGCTTTGGATCGCTGATGTCTTGTGAGTCGTGATAGAACGCTGACAGTGCGCCAACCATACCGCACATAACGGCCATAGGGTGCGCATCACGACGGAAGCCACGCAGGAACGTCTGCATCTGCTCATGGATCATCGTGTGATACGTGATATCATGCTCAAATTTAACTTTCTCCTCACCACTCGGCAGGTTGCCATAAAGCAGCAAATAGCAGACTTCCATAAAGTCGGAATGCTCAGCCAATTGTTCGATCGGATAGCCCCGATACAGCAAAACGCCTTCATCACCATCAATATATGTGATTTTGGACTCGCAACTGCCCGTTGACGTGAAGCCAGGATCGTACGTAAAGCAGCCGGTTTCGGCATAAAGCTTACGAACATCGATTACATCTGGTCCAAGCGAGCCATGCATAACTGGCAAATCCCAGCTACTGCCGCTCTGATTATCCGTCAGGGTAAATGTTCTTTTATTACTACTCATTCAGGTCTCTCCTCTGTTGAACGCCGTTTTAGGTAGTCAAAACGGCGTGCACGGCCATTATCAGTTGGCCGTGTCGTTTAATTTCGTAACGATTTACGTTACGTCGTCTAAGCGTGCCAATGTCTCATCGCGGCCTAATACGGCCATTACTTCGAATACACTTGGCGAAACGCTGCTGCCTGTAAGGGCGGCGCGCAGTGGTTGTGCCACTTTTCCCAGCTTCAACGAACATGCTTCAGCATAGGATTTAGCGGTATTTTGGACGGTTTCCTCCGTCCAATCGTCAACATCTGCGAGCTGAGCGCGCATGTTAGAAATGTGTTCACGCGCTTCAGTATCTAGAATTTGCGCCGCTTTTTCATTGAGTGAAAGCGGACATGAAATAGAATAAAACTTAGCGTTATCAGTAAGTTCTACTAAATTCTTCGCCCGTTCTTTTAAGCTATTCATACCCTTTTTTACCCGAGCAGCAGCCCCTTCGGCAAGCATTCCGTCAAATTCAGATTTCAGGCGCTCCATGACGAGGTCACCCAATTGATCATTATCCATCTGACGGATGTAATGGCTATTAAGGGATTCGAGCTTTGCAAAGTCGAACCGTGCAGCCCCTTTACCGACGGCATCCAGCCCAAACCATTCAATTGCCTGAGCCGTTGAAATGACTTCTTCGTCACCATGTGACCAGCTGAGGCGCATCAGGTAATTGCGCAGTGCCTCTGGCAAATATCCCATATCCCGGTAGGCATCGACACCCAATGCGCCATGACGTTTTGATAGCTTGGCGCCATCGGGGCCGTGGATCAGCGGAATATGTGCAAACTCGGGCAGGTCCCAATCCATGGCTTTGAATAATTGGACCTGACGAAAAGCGTTCACGAGATGGTCGTCGCCTCGGATCACATGTGTGATTCCCATATCATGATCATCGACAACAACCGCCAACATATACGTTGGCGTGCCATCGCCGCGCAGTAAAACCATGTCATCAAGCTGTTCGTTAGCGATCTCAACCTTACCTTGGACGAGATCTTCGATCACAGTCATGCCTTCAAGCGGGGCTTTAAGCCTTACCGTCGGGGCAACGCCAGCAGGGGCTTCTGCTGGGTCGCGATCACGCCAGGTGCCGTCGTACATACGCTTATGGCCTTCAGCACGGGCCTTTTCACGCATGGCGGTCAATTCATCTGGGGTACAGTAGCATTTATAGGCCATCCTTTTAGCGATTAACGCTTCAGCGACTTCCTGATGGCGCTTGTATCCTTCAAATTGGGAAGTGGCATCACCATCCCAATCGATACCAAGCCAGCTCAGGCCATCGTAAATCGCAGCCACGGCCTCATCTGTTGAACGTGCCCGATCTGTATCTTCGATCCGCAGCAAGCATTTGCCACCATCACCATATTGTTCATGATGCTTTGCAAACAGCCAGTTAAAGAGCGCTGTGCGGGCACCGCCAATATGAAGGAATCCAGTCGGCGAGGGAGCAAATCGGGTAACAACAGGCATATATTTTCCTTGGTATTGCACTTGGCTCAATGACCAAGCGAGGGCTTTTTAACACAAATACCTCGCGTGTGCAGCATAATCACGCACATGTAATACAAATAATCACAACTATTCTGATGCGCGTGCCATTCAAACTGGCTGAAAAGCTAAAAAATCCACTAAACCTTACATAGGTATTGGATGGCGCATTTCCAATATCACCAACGCTTTTTATCCGTTCTGATACAAGAGCAAGTCCATTGAATTCTATGGCTTCCCGTCGGATTAGGGGTGGGTATTGTCGGGTATTTTGAGTTGCCTTTTGAGCCATCAATTTGGCCGAGTATCGTGTTCTCCCTCAGCTTTGGCATTCTTCGTTTTGTCAGCACGCAAGATTTTTAGAAAATATGTGCCGTTTTCGGATTAATGATCTCTCTTGGCTTCGCAATCGCACAATGGCGAAGCGAGATTGTTCATGCGCCGATCCTCAAACATCGGCTTGGGCCTGTGATCGTGCAGGGCGAAATTATTCGCATTGAACCGACGTTAATGGGCGGCAAAGTCATTATAGACGCGCCGCAGATTGCGCGTTTTCCACAAGACCAGACACCCCGGCGTGTGCGCCTGACCCTCAAAAGCAAAACACCTCAGCTCACCAACT
>CAWUWH010000016.1:0-7692 GCA_963926035.1 uncultured Rhodospirillales bacterium | reverse complement strand
TGCAGCCTGGATGCTCTCTTGCATCACATCGCCAAGTTTACCAGTAATCGTCATCTTACCGCGACCTGGCACCATGACGGATTCGATTGAGAGCAATTCGCCCCCAACTTCAGTCCATGCAAGGCCAGTAACGACACCGACAAGATCCTTAGCTTCGGCTTCACCAAAGCGGTATTTTTTTATACCTGCGAATTTTTCGAGGTTCTTTATGGTAACTTTAACCTCTTTGGTTTCGCCTTTAAGGATCTCAGTAAGTGCTTTCCGGATCAAATTCGCCAACTCACGTTCAAGATTACGGACGCCACTTTCGCGCGTATAATAGCGAATAACATCTGTGATGGCAGTTTCAGAGATCGACCATTCGCCGTTTTTGATGCCATGCTTTTCAATTTGCTTTGGAATCAGGTGGCGTTGGGCAATTTCAAGCTTCTCATACTCGGTGTAGCCTGAGAGACGGATGATCTCCATCCGGTCAAGAAGTGGTCCCGGCATATTCAACGTGTTCGCCGTGGTCACAAACATGACGTCCGACAAATCATAATCGACTTCAAGGTAGTGATCATTAAAGGTCGTGTTCTGCTCTGGGTCTAGGACTTCAAGCAATGCAGACGCCGGATCACCGCGATAATCGTTCCCCATCTTGTCAACCTCATCCAAGAGGAATAATGGGTTCGATGACTTCGCTTTTTTCATCGATTGGATGATTTTACCCGGCATCGAGCCAATGTACGTCCTGCGGTGACCGCGGATTTCAGACTCATCACGCACCCCACCAAGCGACATCCGAACAAAGTTACGTCCGGTTGACGCCGCAATAGACTTACCCAGTGACGTTTTACCAACACCCGGAGGGCCTATGAGGCACAAAATAGGGCCGGTTACCTTATTGGTACGTTGCTGAACGGCTAAATACTCAATAATGCGTTCTTTGACCTTTTCCAGACCATAGTGATCATTATCAAGAATAGCTTCGGCCTCGGTAATGTCCTTTTTAACGCGTGTGCGCTTTTTCCAAGGAACACCAAGCATCCAATCAAGATAGTTCCGCACCACTGTGGCTTCGGCCGACATGGGCGACATGCTCTTGAGCTTCTTTAATTCGGCCAGAGACTTTTCTTTGGCTTCCTTGCTCAGTTTGGTCTTGTTGATTTTCTCTTCAAGCTCGGCATTTTCGTCTTTGCCGTCATCGGTCTCACCCAGTTCTTTCTGGATCGCCTTGAGTTGCTCGTTGAGGTAATACTCGCGCTGTGTCTTCTCCATCTGCCGCTTCACGCGGTTACGGATCTTCTTCTCGACTTGCAGGACGCCAATTTCAGCTTCCATAAAGCCGAGCACACGCTCAAGGCGCTCAATGACACTCTCAACTTCAAGCAGTTCCTGCTTTTCAGAGATTTTAATCGCCAGATGTGACGCCACAGTATCCGCCAGCTTCGATGGATCATCGATCTGGTTCAGGGATACGAGGACTTCAGGCGGGATTTTCTTGTTGAGTTTGATGTAGCTCTCGAATTGCGACACCACAGAGCGGGAAATCGCTTCGAGTTCACGCTCATCACCCAGCTGTTCGGTAATCCGGTCAGCTTTTACCTGGAAGAACTGATCTGTCTCGGTAAATTCATCAATGCGCGCGCGCTGAATACCTTCGACCAGCACTTTAACTGTGCCGTCAGGGAGTTTCAGAAGCTGCAGCACCGTTGATACAGTACCAATCTGATAGATATCGTCTTTGCCAGGATCGTCCTCGGATGCATTTTTTTGCGCGACGAGCAGGATTTGTTTGTCATCCTTCATCACGTCTTCGAGGGCACGGACAGATTTATCCCGGCCAACGAAAAGAGGTACGATCATATGCGGGAACACGACGATGTCGCGTAATGGCAGTACCGGAAAATTATCGTTTTTATTATCTTGGTCGCTAGAAGTCATTAAATCGCTCCGTTGAAGTAATACGAGCACAGCACACCGTACCCGCGGCCTCTATTTATTAAGCTTGGTTATAGTGAAAGTGGGCTGTTTAACATCGATGTGCAAGGTCAATTAAGACCGTAAATTGCCCTATTTTGCACAAAAATGAGGTTAATTTAAGGATAAATCGCCATTTTTGACTAAAATGGCTGCATTAGGTTGGAACGATAACGCCGTTTACCTGTTAAAGGCAAACGGCGCGACGAAATAGACTGGAAATACTATGCGTTTTAGGACGCTGAGGACTCAATTTCACCCTTGGTGTCCGCATATATGAACAGCGGCAAGGCACCATCGTCGACAGTATCTTCATTGATGACGATCTCTTCGACGCCATCAAGGCCAGGAAGATCAAACATTGTATCAAGTAAGATATTTTCCATGATTGAGCGCAAACCACGTGCACCCGTCTTACGTTCAACGGCTTTCTTAGCAATCGATTTGAGAGCTTCATCACGGAATGTCAGTGCGACATCTTCCATATCAAACAAGCGTTGATACTGTTTAACCAATGCGTTTTTAGGCTTGGTCAGGATTTCAATCAGTGCATCCTCGTCCAGATCTTCGAGTGTCGCTAATACGGGCAGACGTCCGACGAATTCTGGGATGAGACCGAACTTCAAGAGATCTTCAGGCTCAACCAATGCGAGGATTTCGCCTGTCTGACGATCCTCAGGGCCATGCACATCAGCACCAAAGCCGATATTTGTGCCGCGACCACGTCCTGCAATGATTTTGTCCAAGCCTGCAAATGCGCCACCACAGATAAACAAAATGTTCGTGGTATCGACCTGTAGGAATTCCTGTTGAGGATGCTTGCGTCCACCTTGCGGCGGAACAGATGCAACCGTCCCTTCCATGATCTTGAGCAATGCTTGCTGTACACCCTCGCCCGATACATCACGTGTGATCGACGGGTTATCGGATTTACGGCTGATCTTGTCGACTTCGTCGATGTAAACAATGCCGCGTTGTGCACGCTCAACATTGTAATCCGCAGACTGAAGCAATTTCAGGATAATGTTCTCAACGTCTTCGCCAACATAACCGGCTTCGGTCAATGTTGTAGCGTCAGCCATTGTGAACGGCACATCAAGGATCCGTGCCAAAGTCTGAGCCAGAAGCGTTTTACCGCAACCTGTCGGACCTACCAGAAGAATGTTCGACTTAGCCAACTCAACTTCATTCGTTTTGCCGCTGTGGCTCAACCGTTTGTAATGGTTATGAACCGCAACTGAGAGCACGCGTTTCGCGCGTGACTGCCCAATGACATAATCATCAAGCACCTCGCAAATATCCATTGGTGTTGGAACACCTTCGCCGGACTTAACAAGATTAGTTTTATGCTCTTCGCGAATGATATCCATGCACAATTCGACACACTCATCACAGATGAATACAGTCGGGCCCGCAATTAGTTTGCGAACTTCGTGCTGACTCTTTCCGCAGAACGAGCAATAAAGCGTGTTTTTGGCATCGCCACCGCTGCCTAATTTACTGCTCATTTGGACTCCTAGATCCGTTATTCATTTAGAATAACTATGTTACCCGCAGCACCGGGGGCCATACAATCCCCAATATCAACGTCAGCATAGTTCGTTGTTTGTGATGGCACAGGTTTAAGCTGCGCCATTTGACTTAGCTATCGTCTTCAGTAGCTTTTGGACGCTCAGAAACGACTTCGTCAAGGATACCGAATTCTTTGGCTTCTTCGGCGCTCATGAAGTTATCGCGGTCCATGGCTTTTTCGATTTTCTTCAAATCGTTGCCCGTGTGCTCAACATACATATCATTAAGGCGTGCACGCAAACTCAAGATCTCGCGTGCTTGAATTTCGATATCAGATGCCTGCCCCTGTGCACCACCAGAAGGCTGGTGGATCATGACGCGTGAGTTAGGGAGCGCGTAACGCTTTCCAGGTGTACCAGCACACAACAGCAATGAACCCATGGATGCTGCCTGACCGATGCAGACCGTTGATACGTCTGGGCGGATATAGCGCATGGTATCGTAGATCGCTAAGCCTGATGTGACTACACCGCCAGGTGAGTTGATGTAAAACGAGATGTCTTTATCGGGATTCTCGGACTCCAGGAACAATAATTGTGCGCAAATCAAGCTTGCTACATCGTCATGAACGGCGCCGGTCAGAAAGATAATACGTTCCTTCAACAGACGAGAGTAGATGTCGTATGCACGCTCACCGCGATTGGTCGTCTCAACGACCATGGGGACAAGCGTGTTCATGTAGGTATCAATTGCGTTGGACATCTGGTGTCTCTCCCTAATTACCATCGCTTCGAAATAGTCTGCAACGCCCCTGTATGCAAGGGTGTTGTTGGATAAACCCGTGGATAATTGCGGAGAAGACCTCTACTCAGCGCTATGGGCCACCTTCTTTCAAGCAAAAGGTTATGTGAATACGCGAGTCCCTTCTCCCTTGGGAGAAGGTTAGGATGAGGGGCGCATCGAACTGTTCATATCGTACAACGACCCCTCACCCGGTGCTGCGCACCACCCTTTCCCAAGGGAGAGGTGATGTGTAGTCGACAACAAACAACCCCTCTCCCGAAGAAGAGAGGTTCTTGATAGCGTTGCTTTTTCTCGGTTAGGAGAAAATTACTCGGCGTCTTTTTTCTTCGCGGCAGCTTTCTTTTTAGGTACAGCCTTTTTCTTTTGTGCTTCTTCGCCGTCATCGCTTTTCTTTTTTGCAGCAGCCTTCTTTTTAGGCGCAGCTTTCTTCTTTTCAGTTTCAGCTGTCTCGTTCTCAGCTTCGATCTGTTTGACGAGCTCTTCCATCGTGGCTGGCTTATCCGTGACCTTCACCATTTCAATAACGAAGTCGATGATCTTGTCTTCGTACATTGGTGCAGCAGCTTGCTCGAGCGCCTGTGGGTTGCTCTTTAAGTATTCCATGACCTGTTGCTCTTGGCCCGGGTACTTCTGTGCTTCCTGCATCATCGTCTTATTCATATCGTCTTGGCCGATTTGAATGTTGTTGGCACGGCCAATCTCGTTCAACAGAAGACCTAAGCAAACGCGGCGGTTTGCAATATCCTGGAATTCTTTTTGCTGATCCGCATCTGGCTCAATCGCATGTGTTTCTTCTGGATCTTTGCCATCGGCATGTTGAGCGTCAGAACCATTTTCTTCATGCTGCCATTGATGAATGATCGACTGATATTCCTGCTCAGCAAGCTTTGGTGGAACGTCGAAGTCAATTTGATCGGCAAGTTCGTCCATAAGGCGACGCTTAACCAGCATCCGACCGTAATCCTTGAACTCACGTCCCTGCTCTTCACGGACCATTTCGCGGAGCTTTTCAAGATTGTCGGCACCAGCCATTTTGGCAAGGTCGTCGTCAATTGGAGATGGCTTGGTTTCGCGAATCTCTGTGATTTTAACATCAAATACAGCGTCTTTACCAGCAAGCTCTTCAGCGCCGTATTCAGCTGGGAATGAAACTTTAACCTCAACATCATCGCCTGCACTTGTGCCGACCAACTGGTCTTCAAAGCCGGGGATGAAGTTATTTGAGCCAAGCTCAAGGTTGTAATCGTCAGCAGCACCGCCAGTGAACGGCTCGCCATCGACCTTACCAACAAAGTTAATCACAACGATGTCGCCGGCTTTAGATTTACGTGCTTTGGTAATTGGCTCAGATGTCTTGTTGGCATCTGCAATACGCTGAAGTGTTTCATCAACGTCTTTTTCTTCGACCTTAGGCACCATGCGCTCAACTTTGATTTTCGCAAAGTCAGGCAATGTGATTTCAGGGAGAATATCAAATGACATTGTGTATTTGAGATCTTTACCGTCTTCAAAAGATGTCACGTCGAACTCAGGTTTGCTAACCGGGCGTACGCCCTTCTCGGCAACCGCTTGCTCGGCAGAGCTGGAAACAGCAGCTTCAAGCACCTCACCCAAGACAGATGGTCCATAGCGCTTGCGAAGGAGACCTACCGGCACTTTACCTGGACGAAAGCCTGGCATGTTTGCTGTTTTCGCGATTTCCTCGAGACGGTGCGAGACTTTCTCTTCAATTTCTTTCGCTGGGAGCACGACTTTATATTCGCGGCTCAGACCTTCGGATTTAACTTCGGTAACCTGCATCGGATTTCCAAACACTCATTCGTTGATATCACTGGACGGATAATTTTCTCATCGTTTGCCGCCTCTCCGGAGAGTTGCGTCGAAAAGATGGTGCGGGTGAAGGGACTTGAACCCCCACGACTTGCGTCACAGGTACCTAAAACCTGCGTGTCTACCAATTCCACCACACCCGCGTGTGACCACCTTGAATGCAACGCAAACTCATACGTCACCCCTAAGCGGTGCGACACTCTACTTATTTCACCTTGCCTGTCAAACGTTGAAGAAAATGAATGAATTAATGTCTCTTATTGAGAGGGATTAACCCCTGAGAAGTGCGCGAATTGCACTGGATGTCGAGACTTTGCCGCGAGACTGATAAGCTTCGTGATTATCTTCGATTTTACCCAAGTGATAGAGGTAATTGACCATGATGCCAGCTGATTGGTTGAGACCATTCACGGACGTATCACCCAGCCAGTTCAAGCGTTCAATACGTGCACCATTCGAAAGATGAAAATTAGCAACGGGGTCAGCTGCCTTGCCCTCACGGCGTTTTTCCTCAATCAGGTAACGCGCGCAAAGGCGCATCAGTGGGGCTTTTAAGGTATCAGAGACTACTGTGTCTTTGTGCCAATCGAGTTTCGTGAGGATATCTTTCACGGCACCTTTGAGGCCCGTATCTTTGCTATATACAGCCTTCAAAGCTTTGCGCTCTGCTGGCAACAATATCTTTGGATCACCAACTGCAAACAAGCCTTCAAGCCATTTTCTAAAACCAGGTATTGGAGACAACGTTGAATACGCTTTTAAATTCGGAAACTCTTCACTGAGTTCACCAACAACGCGTTTGATCAGGAAATTACCAAAGCTGATTCCCGCTAATCCCTGTTGCGCGTTCGATATCGAATAGAAAATTGCGGTGTCCGCATCGCTTGGATTCTGTACTGGCGCGTTTTCGTCCAGCAATTCCTGAACATTGCCCGCAATCCCTTCTACGAGGGCGACTTCAACAAAAATCAGAGGCTCGTTTGGCATCCGGGGATGAAAGAACGCAAAACATCGTCGGTCTGAGTCCAGCCTATTTTTAAGGTCATCCCAACCCGCAATCGCATGAACGGCTTCATAAGCGATCAATTTTTCCAAAATTGTCGCAGGTGTCGTATCCCAGGAAATTTGCTTCAATTCCAGAAAATCGACATCAAACCACGAAACAAGTATGGCCTTTAAGTCACGCTCTAGGGCTTTGAGGGCACGGTCTTCACGTGAAAAGCGTAAAAGCTCCGCGCGCAGGTCGACCAGAAACTTAACCCCATCTGGGAGTGCGTTAAACTGTGTCAGAAGTTTTGTTCGCGGTGCCTCGAGTGCCTTGCGGAGAAGATACTCTGCATCGCGTCGGTCATTGTCGTCTTCAGACAATTGAACGGCATCAATCGCGGCATCGACCTTGCCTGTGTCTGTATCAAACTCGTGCGCCATTGTGCTCAGGAAACGTTTTCGACCTGTCTCGTCTAATGCCAAGTATACCTGGCCAAGCTTTGCCGCTTCGGCCCGTGCCGAAACTTCGCCGCCTTTGTTGTTCAAGCAAGCCAGCATCTGCGTGCGGAGTGTGCTGAGGTCTGAGTCAGGCAGGTC
>CAWUWH010000015.1:0-2505 GCA_963926035.1 uncultured Rhodospirillales bacterium | reverse complement strand
CGTCGGTATCGTTGAAGTCGCCTCGGAATACTACCCGGACCACACGGACCCAAAGGGGCGGTTTGGCATGGTTGATTTTAAGGCGCTGAAACCTGTGCCCAACCCGGTATCGTTGGCGGACATCAAGGCTGACGAGCGCTTGTCAGAGCTTGCACTGATGAAACAATCGCGATTATCGGTGGTGCCCATCGATGCCAAATCCTGGAAAATTATCTGCAAGATGGGTGGGGTCGACGCATGAGCGACGTTCGTTTGTGTGCACTGGACGATATTGCCGACGGCACCTCCGCCGGGTTCATTGCAGAGTTCAAAGATAACCGCATTGCCGTCCTTGCAGTACGCCAGGGTGACGTGGTTTTTGTTTATGAAAACAATTGCCCGCACATCGGATCGCCGCTGGATTTTAAGCCGGGACAGTTCCTGAATATTGAGCGGACACACATCATCTGCTCGACCCACGGGGCCTTGTTTGAAATCAATGACGGCCGTTGCATTTCCGGTCCTTGCGAAGGCGGTCAGCTGACGTCGCTGGACGCATCTATTCGAAACGGCAGCATTTACGTTTCCTCGCGCGCGGCTTGAAAAGCTAAAATCACTGATATCCATTTGGCAACGTTTGCATATTGTCGATAATCGTCTTTAAAGTGGGAAATCCACACGATCGCTGAAAAACAGCAGGCATTAGGGAGACGTTCAGATGAGTGAAGCACACGTATATCCGGTCACGGCCGAATTCGCCAAAAACGCGCATATTGATAAAGCCAAATATGAAGATATGTATGGCGCTTCTATCGATGATTCTGAGGCCTTTTGGGCTGATCACGGCAAGCGTATCGACTGGATCAAGCCATATACAAAGGTCCGGGACGTAAACTTCAAAACACCGGGCGTGTCGATCAAATGGTTTTACGATGGCACATTGAACGCATCCGCAAACTGCCTCGACCGTCACCTCGAGACACGTGGAGACCAAATAGCGATTATCTGGGAAGGGGACGACCCGGCTGTTTCAGAGCACGTTACCTACCGTGACCTGCATGAGCGTGTCTGCCGTTTATCCAATGCGATGAAAGCACGCGGCGTTAAAAAGGGCGACCGCGTTACTTTATATATGCCGATGGTTGTCGAAGCCGCTGTTGCAATGCTGGCCTGTACGCGGATTGGCGCTGTTCATTCAATCGTGTTTGGCGGGTTCTCCCCGGACAGCTTGTCTGCGCGTATTATTGGTTGTGATTCAAACTGCGTCATTACAGCCGATGAAGGTTTACGTGGCGGCAAGAAAGTTCCCCTTAAAGCCAACACCGACGAAGCCCTGAAAGACTGCCCAAGCGTTGAGACCGTGATCGTCGTCAACCGCACAGGCGGCAATGTGAACATGCAAGAAGGTCGCGACGTTTGGTATGAAGACGTGTGCGCAGAAGCATCGCCTGACTGCCCACCGGAAGAAATGAACGCCGAAGATCCGATGTTCATTCTCTATACATCGGGCTCAACCGGCGCGCCGAAGGGTGTTTTACACACAACAGGCGGCTATATGGTTTACGCCTCCATGACCCACGAATACATCTTCGATTATAAAGATGGCGAAGTGTATTGGTGTACCGCGGACGTGGGTTGGGTCACGGGTCACAGCTATATCGTCTATGGCCCGCTGGCCAATGGCGCGACCACGTTGATGTTTGAAGGGGTGCCAAATTACCCGTCAATTTCACGGTTTTGGGATGTCTGTGACAAGCACAACGTCAATATCTTTTACACCGCGCCAACCGCTATTCGCGCCCTCATGCGTGAAGGTGATAAGCCTGTTAAACGCACATCCAGAAAATCACTACGTGTGCTGGGTTCCGTCGGCGAGCCGATCAACCCGGAAGCATGGGAATGGTATTACAACGTTGTCGGTGACGGACGCTGTCCTATTGTCGATACCTGGTGGCAAACAGAAACAGGCGGCATTTTAATCACACCGCTCCCCGGTGCCATTGACCTGAAACCTGGATCTGCGACCAAGCCATTCTTTGGGGTGCAGCCTCAACTCGTCGATGGTGACGGCAAGGTTCTCGATGGCGCAACCGAAGGGAACTTATGTCTTACCGACAGTTGGCCTGGTCAGATGCGATCCGTTTACGGTGACCATGACCGCTTCGAGCTTACATATTTCTCGACCTATCACGGCAAGTACTTCACTGGTGATGGCTGCCGACGTGACGAAGATGGGTATTACTGGATCACAGGTCGCGTGGATGATGTTATTAACGTGTCCGGCCACCGGATGGGAACAGCCGAAGTCGAAAGCGCCCTCGTCGCACATCCAAAAGTCGCCGAGGCTGCCGTTGTTGGCGCACCGCATGATATCAAAGGGCAGGGCATCTATGCCTATGTCACATTGAATGCTGGTGAACCGTCTTCTGATGAACTGAAGAAAGAACTCGTCGGTTGGGTCCGCAAGGAAATTGGACCGATTGCTTCACCAGACTGGGTGCAGTGGGCGCCCGGATTACCAAAAAC
>CAWUWH010000014.1:0-19316 GCA_963926035.1 uncultured Rhodospirillales bacterium | reverse complement strand
ATTGCGGCGGAAGCAGATGTGGGGTCAAGAATACCAAAGCTGGCGATTGGTGATGGTTCCATGGGGTTCTGGGCGGCGCTAGAAGAAGTCTATCCCAAGACACGTCAGCAACGCTGTTGGATGCACAAGACGATGAATGTGCTCAATTGCTTGCCTAAACTGCCCAGGCGAAGGCCAAAGATTCATTGCACGACATCTGGTAAGCAGAGACAAAAGCTGATGCTGAAAAAACCTTCGATCTGTTCATTAAAATGTATGAGCCAAAATATTCGAAGGCTACTATCTGTCTGCAGAAAGACCGTGATGAAATGTTGGCTTTCTATGACTTTCCGGCGCAGCACTGGCAGATTATTTGGACCAGCAATCTGATTGTGTCGTCTTTCGGCACTATCCGCCACCGCACCAAACGTTCAAAAGGTCGCCTGTCACGTGATGGCATGTTGCACATGATGTTTAAACTTGGACAATGTGCGGAAAAGAAATGGGGACTATTACGCGGCTTCGACTACTTAACCAAGGTGATAACTGGGGTAAAGTTCAAAGACGGTCTTGGGGTGATGAAGGTCGATCTGGTCGCCGCTTGATACAGAGGCCAAAATACCACTTTGGGCTATAACTCAGACGTAACTAATGCGCTCCTTGAAGTTAAACTTAAAAAGTGAAGATGCCGACGACCTCGTTAACGCAACAATGACTGAATTGTCGATATTACTCCTGTTTACAATTGGTTTTTTGGCATATTTCGTTGGCGAAACGTTGAGTAATATTGCCAGCGGCACAAAAAATTTTGTTTTTTTGAATACAAACCAAAGGAGCTTTGCAAACGTAAGAGCATGCGCTTTTTAGGATTATAATAAAGCCAAATGAAATCATTCGAACGATGAATATTACCGATAATCGGTATATTAAAATAGCTAAAAAGCTACTCAGTGAAAAAGCTAATGTGAAGGCAATAACTGATAACAGATATACATACGGTGACATCAAAAAACTTGTTGCAGAGATAGGCTCAATTAATGCTCAGACAGCGCGTAAAATGATGCGGGTGCGCGCCCATGCCGGTTTCATGCATTATTTGAAATACATATGATTGTACCAAAAATCAGAAAAGAAATCACGACTGAAGACTTAAATCGAATTGTTCGAACAAAAGATATTCTGAACAAATTGTCGTACGCCGCATTGCCAGCCAACATTCAAATTGTGAGCGATATTCTCAGCACTATTGATGCTCAAACTGAGCTAATTAAAATTAAGGGTCATTTATCGTGGCTTCATAGAACAGAAGGCGGAAGTAAGTATTTGGTGATAAAGTAGAAACAGATTTTAAATTGTGCTGGTTTTTACGGCTTGCTTGAAAGCTTCGCGGTCTGCTGGGAGTTGGAAGCTAAATAAAATTTCGATCTGATTGAATCCGGAATCTGTTTCTACAATACCTTCAAAATTAAATTCATACTCGCCATCACAATTTTGCGCTAATCATCTGTCGATGTCGTCAACCGAATAAGATAGTTTGCATCTTAATTAGTATTTCAATTCTTGTCTCCTGAACTGTCATAATTCGTAACTTGAAAATATTTTAAGAAGTCTTGGTGAGATCAACCTGATCGCAAATTTTTAACCGCAGCATCACGTTCAAAAAGATAGAGTAAATGGCGCAACGCTTGTCCCCTGGTACTTTGCAACTCAGGGTCGATGTTCAATATTACTTCTGCATCGTCTCGCGCAATCTGTAATAAGTCGCCATGGTCAGAAATATTCGCCAAGCGAAACTTAGGAAGCCCACTTTGTCGTGTGCCCAGAAGTTCACCTGCACCACGAAGTTCAAGGTCACGTTCGGCAATAACAAAGCCATCGTCTGTTTCTCGCATTGTTGTTAGGCGTGCCTTGGCTATTTCGCCCAGATGGCCGATGTGCATGAGAAGGCAGGTCGATTTTTCACTGCCGCGACCAATGCGCCCACGGAGCTGATGCAGCTGTGCCAGGCCAAACCTTTCTGCGTGTTCGATAACCATCACGCTCGCCTCGGGGACATCTACACCGACTTCGATGACGGTCGTCGCGACAAGAATGTCAATTTCACCGTCCTTAAAGGCGCTCATGACTGCGTCTTTCTCTGCCCCTTTAAGGCGGCCGTGAACCAGACCAACACGTTCACCAAACGTTGCTTTTAGATGATCGTAGCGAAGCTCGGCCGCTGCCATATCTGATGTTTCTGATTCCTCAATAATGGGGCACACCCAATAAACACGTGCATTAATTTTTACGGCACGACCAACCGCGTGGACAACTTCGTCCAGCCGATCATTTGAGATTAATACGGTTTGTATCGGTTTCCGCCCTGCGGGCTTTTCGGTAAGCCGAGAGACATCCATATCACCGTAAGCAGTTAACATCAGCGTACGTGGAATTGGCGTTGCGGTCATAACGAGAACATCGACGGCAGGCCCCTTGGCTGCCAGCGTTAATCGTTGATGCACGCCGAAGCGGTGCTGCTCGTCAATAATGGCAACGCGCAGATCATGATATTCTACGTCGTCTTGAAACAAGGCATGGGTTCCAACGGCCAGACGTGTGGCACCCGTTTTGAGTTTTTCAAGAATTGCGTCACGTTTCTTCCCACGCTCGCGCCCGGTTAGCAGGACAGGTTGAATGCCCGCAGCTTCGGCCATTTGACTGATTGTTACCATATGTTGTCGTGACAGTATTTCAGTCGGCGCCATAATCACGGCCTGACCTCCAGCTTCGATGGCACTCAACATCGCCATAAGCGCAACAATCGTTTTGCCTGACCCGACATCGCCCTGCAAAAGCCTGAGCATACGATGATCTGCTGCCAGGTCGGCGTCGATTTCTGACAGGGTGAAGTTCTGTGAATTCGTAAGATCGAACGGAAGGGCGGTGAGGACTTTGTTTCGCAATGATCCATCACCCTTTAAGGGAACACCCTTAAGGCGTTTCATCTGTGCGCGGACTATCGCCAGGGCCAGTTGATTGGCCAGCAATTCATCATAAGCGAGACGTCGATGAGGCGGGGTTTGGACCGAAAGATCATTCGTGCTTTCTGGGGCGTGAACAGCCAACAGAGACTCGTGCCAGGTTACCCAGTTTTCACGATCTACGAGTGCTGGGTCGAGCCACTCTGGCAGTGCTTCAGGAACCTCAAGGGCAGCACGCATGGTTTTACCCAGTACTTTTAACGACAATCCAGCCGTCAATGGGTAAACGGGTTCAACTTTATTCAGGCTTTCAATATCATCTTCGGTGACGATGTGATCCGGATGGGTCATCTGCAATGTGTCGCCGAATTTCTCAACCTTGCCTGAAATCACCCGGACTTCACCTTTGGGCAGGATCTTGAGGAGATAATCTGCACGCGCACGGAAGAAGACGAGTGTCATTGCCCCCGTATCGTCCATGACAGTTATTTTGTAGGGTTGGCGCTGGTTGTGTGGTTTATAGTGTTGGGTGACGCGTATTGTGATTGTTGCAATCGTATCTGGTTCAGCATCTGCGATTTTCGGTGTATAGCGGCGATCAATGATATCAGACGGTAGATGCCAAAGCAGGTCGACCACGTGCGGTCCCGCGACTTTTTCAATAAGTACAGCGGTCCTTGCACCCACACCTTTAAGGGTGGTGACGGGACGAAATAAGGGAAACAGGCTTTCTGGTCGCATTGTTGTCGTTTCTTACCCTGACATTTGCTATGTGAAGGGCTATATCCTAAGCGCACATAACACTATCGAAAAGGATTGAGGTCTTGGACCCACGCCGCAAACGCTTACTTTACCGCGCCACACACTGTGGCATGAAGGAAAATGACGTGCTTATTGGGCGCTTTACAACAGCGCATGTCGAGGAACTAAGCGAAGAATTGGTCGATCAGCTCGAGAATCTCATGAATCATACCGATAATGATTTGTATAACTGGATTACGGGTCGGCAACCAACCCCTGAATTTGTCGATAGTGACGTCCTTCGTATGGTCAAAAAGTATAATGGCACGCTGTGAGTATTGATTTTGCTATTATTTTAAACCGCGGACGACGAGACGTTGGCGGTGCACCGGAAGGTGCGGATGTTCTATTCGCCAGTAAGCTTGCTGGTGAAGGACAGGACGTCATCATGGTGTTACGTGATGATGTCGGTCTCGCACGCCGCGCTGCCATTGCGGCATTCTTTGCACCCGACTGTGACATCATTGAGCTGCCAGCATGGGATTGTCTTCCTTATGATCGCGTATCCCCAAGACGAAGTTTGGTTGGTAATCGATTGGCGGCGTTGGGTCGATTAACAGAGAAAACAAATAAAGGCCGTTTGATCCTAACAACGGTTTCGGCATTGCTGCAGAAGGTGCCGCCTCGGGCTTTTCTTGAAGGCGCTGGTCGTAAATTAAATTCAGGCACTGAAATCGCACCTGATGATTTGGTTCGAGAGCTTGAGCGATTCGGCTTTAACCGCATTGAGACAGTTACTGAGCCAGGTGAATACGCTGTACGGGGCGGGATCGTCGATGTGTACCCTGCGGGCGCAGGTGGCCCTGTGCGGCTCGATTTCTTTGGTGATGAACTGGATACTCTCAGAAGTTTCGATCCAGCGACACAACGAAGTACAGGCGAAGTCCAAACGATTAACCTCACACCGGTGAGCGAAGCGCCTTTGGATGATGACGCGATTGCACGGTTTCGGACAAACTACCGGACACAGTTCCAGACCAGTGGGGCCGATGATCCATTATATGAAGCCATCAGTGAAGGACGCCGCCATCAAGGCTTTGAGCATTGGCTTCCGTTGTTCCATGATAAACTTGAAACGCTCTTTGATTATGTTCCAAAAGCATCTGTTGTATTCGACCACCAGGCTGAGGCTGCACTTCAGTCACGCCGAGATTTGATTTCTGAATACTTCACTGCGCGTCAGACAATCTCGGATGCTGAAAGTGGCGTGCCATACCGTCCTGTATCGCCTGACCAAATGTTTGTTGATGCAGATAGCTTGGCCGAAGGTCTCAAGTCACGCGCGGTCATCGACTTGTCCCCGTTTGAAACCGGTGGTCATGATATTGGTGGTGATCTTGGTAAGGATTATGCCGAGGTTCGTATCGACCCTAAGGCCAATGTTTATGAAGCCGTGGCAAACGATATCAAGTCGTTGGCTGCAAAAGATAACCGCATCGTTGTCGCCGGATTTAGTGATGGCTCTGCGGAACGCCTCAAGGGCCTTTTGGTCGAACACGGTGCACCACAGTTTCGTCTGACTGAAATCGATGATGCAAAAACGGCTGAAGCCGTCATGGCTGTCATTGGTTTGGATCGCGGGTTTCGTCTGGACGAGCTCGTGGTTATTTCTGAAAGCGATATGCTGGGTGAGCGGATGGCCCGTCCTGGCAGGCGCCGCATTCGCCCAGAAAACTTTATTGCTGAGATATCGGCACTCGCCCCAGGTGATCTTGTCGTGCATGTTGATCATGGCATTGGCCAATTTGAGGATCTGGAGACAATCGAAGTTGGCGGCGCGCCACACGATTGTTTGCGTCTTGTGTATGCGGGCGATGCCAAGCTTTTCTTGCCGGTTGAAAACGTTGATTTGCTGACGCGCTTTGGCTCGGAGGATGCAGGCGTTCAACTCGACCGTCTCGGCGGTGCCGCATGGCAGGCCCGACGTTCGAAAATGAAAGAGCGCGTTAAGGAAATGGCGGACGAGCTCATCAAGATCGCCGCCGCTCGCGAACTTAAAACCGCGCCAAAGTTCTTTGCCCCTGAAGGTGCTTACGAAGAGTTCGCGGCTCGTTTTGTTTTTAATGAAACTGAAGATCAGTTGGGCGCAATTCAGGATGTTCTGGGTGATCTGCAAAAGGGTCGTCCAACGGACCGGCTGATTTGTGGTGATGTTGGTTTTGGTAAAACCGAAGTTGCCCTGCGTGCCGCATTTGCTGTCGCGATGGAAGGCAAGCAAGTTGCAATCGTTGTGCCGACCACGTTGCTGTGCCGTCAGCACTTTATGAATTTCAGGGATCGCTTCCGTGGATTTCCCGTTCGTGTTGAACAGCTTTCGCGTCTCGTGCCGCAGAAAGAAATGGGCAACATCAAAGACGGTATGAAGAAGGGCGATGTCGACATCGTTATCGGAACGCATGCGTTACTTGCCAAGGATGTTGGGTTCCGTGACTTAGGCCTGCTGATCATTGATGAAGAACAACACTTCGGTGTCGCGCACAAAGAGCGTTTAAAAGGTATTCGAAGCGACGTGCATGTGCTGACACTGACAGCCACACCAATCCCACGCACATTGCAGATGGCTTTAACCGGCATCCGTGAAATGAGCTTGATTGCAACGCCGCCAGTTGATCGCTTGGCTGTCCGTACGTTTATCTTACCTTTCGATCCAGTGATTATTCGTGAAGCGATTTTGCGTGAACAATATCGAGGTGGTCAGACTTTCTATGTATGTCCGCGCATCAACGATATGGAAATGGTTGCCGACCGACTTGCCGACCTTGTGCCCGAAGCTAAGGTTGCGATGGTCAACGGACAGATGCCGGTTGCCGATCTTGAAGACATCATTTCGCGGTTCTATGACGGCGCGTATGATGTATTGTTATCGACAAATATTATCGAAAGCGGTTTGGACTTACCTGCCGTGAACACCATCATCATTCACCGTGCCGATATGTTTGGCTTGGCACAGCTATATCAATTACGAGGACGGGTTGGGCGGTCGAAAACGCGCGCCTATGCATACCTGACACTGCCACCAGGCAAGATGTTGACGAAGGCGGCTGAGAAGCGCCTCGAAGTTATGCAAACACTCGATAGTCTTGGCGCCGGGTTTATGCTCGCTAGCCATGACTTGGATATCCGTGGCGCTGGTAACCTGCTGGGTGACGAGCAGTCAGGCCATATCCGAGAAGTTGGTATTGAACTTTATCAACAGCTTTTGGAAGAGGCCGTTGCGGATGCACGTGGCCTTGGGGCTGAGACTGAGGAAACTGATTGGTCGCCACAGGTTTCACTTGGTATGCCTGTCTTGATACCTGATTGGTATGTCCCTGATTTAACAGTTCGTATGGGGCTGTATCGCCGTATTGCATGGTTGAAAGACCCAGACGAAATCGAACAAACCGCGGCTGAGTTAATTGATCGATTTGGCCCGATTCCGGCCGAAGCTGAAAACCTGCTTGAGGTCGTTAAGATTAAGCAGTTCTGTCGACGCGCTGGCATATCAAAGCTGGACGCCGGACCTAAGGGCGCGCTGGTTCAATTCTTGAATGATCAGGTCAAAGACCCAGGTAAGCTTGTCGAATGGTTGATGACCCATAAAGGCACAGCCAAACTTCGCCCGGACCACAAGCTTGTATTCTCCCGGACTTGGGACACGCCAAAGGAACGCATGGTCGGTATGATTTATTTGGCCAAAGAACTGGCCAAGATAAACGGCGACGCTTAACTTGTTTAATGCACCACGGCTTCGCCGCTCGGCACGACAACGTTGCCATCGCCAAGTGCGAGATTGAGCTTCCAATCCGCTTTAACGGATGTGGTCACGAGCAAATGACAAAAGGCATGCAGTAACTGTTCGTTGAGATTGAAACGAATATCAGACCCAATTGCTGTCTTAAATGAAACGCCTGTGACATCTTTGCCTGGATGAACTTTGCCGCCGACGACAAGTAACGGCCCCGTGTTTGATGTGGCATCCGCAGAATCGTTTACTGGGGGCGTGTCAAAATCTGTATTCTGGATCGCTTCCTGGTGCTTCATAGCCAACACTGCCTTTTGGACGTCTTTATCGACGGTCTCAGCAAGCGCGGTTTCCTTCTCAAACGTTTGCCGAAGCGCTCCCCAGAGAACATGTACAAAACGCCGCGTCAGTAATACCCGGTATTCTTTCTTGTCCTTCGTGGAGAGACGAAAAAGGATACGATCTTCATCGGGGATATAGCTCATTGAGAGTTGGTGAATCGAACTCATTGTAGGGGCTCACTCATCGGGCTGGCGCTGAGACCAGCTGACGCCGCATCAAGGATACGAACGAGGACTTCGGGTTCTTGTGCCCCTGAGATCACCATGTTGCCTTGAAAGGCAAAAGCCGGCACGCCATTTACGCCCAGTCTATGGGCACGTGCATTCTCTTCATAGATTGCCGCAACATCGGCTACGCTATCGAGGTAGGCACGAAGCGGGATTGGGTCTAACCCAGAAAAAACACCAATATTGATGAGCACATCCGTATTCCCAATATCGATGCCTTTGATAAAATAGGCTTCAAATAATTGCTCCACCATCGGGGCGACGTCGACAAAATGCGATGCGTAACGGATCAGTCGATGTGACGAGACAGAATTTGGCGTGCGTTGAATACGTTCGAAAGCAAATTCAATTTCAACAGAATGTCCTGCTTCTCCGATGGCACTATAAACGCGCCTTACACGCGTTTCACTTCCAAACTTTTTAATCAGATAGGCAGTGCGATCGATGCCATTTTGCGGAATGTCGGGGTTCAACATGAACGGCCGCCAATTGATATCAATATTCGCTTTAGGCCGCATGGCAATGGCGTGCTCTAGGCGGCGCTTGCCAATATAGCACCATGGACAGACCGTATCAAAAATGACGTCGAGTTGCATTCGCTTCCCTTTGATGTGCCGTCCCGACGTCGTTATCGAATGCACTTATCCAGTAAATGCCTGAAGGCCGGTCTGGGCACGTCCCAGAATGAGCGCATGGATATCATGCGTGCCCTCATAAGTGATCACAGTCTCAAGGTTCACCATATGACGCATCACATGATACTCGTCGGAAATACCATTACCGCCATGCATATCACGTGCAACGCGCGCGATATCCAATGCCTTGCCGGTAGAATTCCGCTTAATCAATGAGATGTTTTCAGGCGGGCAATTGCCTTCATCCAACATGCGACCAACACGCAAGACTGCTTGCAGACCAATCGTAATCTCGGTTTGTATATCTGCGAGCTTCTTTTGGATCAACTGATTGTTCGCCAACGGGCGACCAAACTGTTTGCGCTCAAGAGTGTAGTTAAGTGCGGCGTGCCAGCAAAATTCAGCGGCACCAAAAACGCCCCATGCAATACCAAAGCGTGCTTTGTTAAGGCAACCAAACGGACCACCAAGCCCTTTAACATTCGGGAGGATCGAGTCTTCTCCAACTTCGACGCCGTCCATAGAGACGTCACCGGTAATGGATGCACGTAGCGAGAGCTTACCTTCAATCTTGTTGGTGGTGAGGCCTGGCATACCTTTCTCAAGAATAAAGCCACGAATCTCGCCATCAAGTTTCGCCCAGATGACAAAAATGTCAGCAATCGGCGCATTCGAAATCCACATCTTGGAACCGGAGATTCTGTAACCACTATCAGTTTTCTCGGCACGTGTTTTCATGCCGCCTGGATCTGAACCAAAATCAGGTTCGGTCAAACCGAAGCACCCGATAAGCTCAGCGGTTGCGAGTTTTGGGAGATACTTCTTCTTTTGCTCGTCACTGCCATAGGCATAAATTGGATACATAACGAGTGATGATTGAACGCTCATGGCAGAACGGTAACCGCTATCAACGCGCTCAATTTCTCGTGCGATAAGGCCGTAGCTCACGTGGTTTACGCCAGCGCCACCAAATTCTTCAGGGATAGTCGGGCCTAACAAGCCAAGCTCGCCCATTTCTTTCATGATGTTTGGATCAAATGTTTCTTTGCGATTTGCTTCCAAGATACGTGGCATCAAGTTTTCCTGAGCGAAATCGTGCGCAGTGTCACGTATCATGCGCTCTTCTTCGCTTAACTGGTCTTCAAACAGAAATGGATCAGCCCATTGGAACTTTGGTTTAGCAGACATGAATTCTCTCTTTTTTAATATGGATGCGTTATTGTATGTTTAGGCGTTTTCTGGAGATTTCGCCAGACTGACGCCAATCATACTATCTCGAGTGACTAGATCAGTGAGGCGTTCTTCATTCCAATCGTCAGTACCTGCTGGTCGTGCAGGCAAAACAACATAACGAAGATCAGCCGTAGAATCGTGAACCCGTACTTCGACATTGTCAGATATGGTTGTACCAAAATCTTCAAGAACTTTACGGGGTTCTTTAATTGTGCGGCTACGGTAAGCGCGAGACTTGTACCAATCAGGCGGCAAACCAATCAGCATGCGCGGATAGCATGAGCAGAGCGTACATACGACGACGTTATGAACATCTTCAGTATTCTCAATCGCTTGAATAGGAATATCACCGATATCAATGCCAAGTTCGGCTGAGGCTGCTTTAACGTCGTTAAGAACGCGCGCTTTGAATTCTGGGTCAAGCCAGGTGCGGGCAACGAGCTTTGCCCCGAGTGCGGGCTCTCGTGTGTCCATAAACTCGATTTGTGCCCGCATTTCATCGGCGGACACGATACCTTTTTCAATAATAAGTTCAGCAACTGCCTGAGCCATTACCATGCGCTCGGTGAAGGGCGCATCCTCTATATCAGGCTGGTAGGGATGCGGCTCATCGTGAGAGTGGTCATGGCCGTGACTATGATCGTGATCGTCGTGGCTCATTGATTTTTCTCCAACCAGTGTTCGTAAATATCGATGACCATGGTGTCCTTTGCAGGGCCTTCGTAATTCGGCCAGACGTCGGCTTGGTTAAACTTCACCCGATAGAGTGGCTTTTTAGGCATGCCATCACGCCCATAAGCACGTTCTTCTGGATTCGGATGGCTGCCAACATACTGTGTCACAACACCATCGCACCCCCGGATAAAATGAGGTGTGCGTACATGGCCCGGTGGAAATGCGGCGCGCACTTTTACAGCATCGCCAGCTTGGTATTTTGTTTCACTCATGACCCGGTATCCCGGTCTTTCTGCCAGCGAGCTTCGACATCAGCCATCTTTGCGCCAAGCTCATCTACAGTGATCACACCTTTTTCCAACAGCAGATTTGTCGCAGATGAAATCCAGCGTTCGTAGTAATTCAGATTGTCATAGACACCGGGTCCAAGCTCTTCAATCCCGCGTCGGAGCTCGTCCGTAGACAGGATTTTCCGTTCAGGCGTCGAAAGGACTTTAACAATAGCATCCACACGCTTTTCCCATATTGCGTAATCGTGCTCAGTTTGTTCAACGGCGCCTGCATCTAGGCCGCCCATATCGTGATGTCGTCTAATGGTCATGGTTTATTTCTCCTGAACTATAAGCTGGCATGGAAGCGGGCCCTATTCAAGACCGCCAAGCTGGGATTTCTGGAAACGCGCCTGTTGGAATTAATGCGTGATACTCTTGGTCTAAAATCGTATGAGTTTCGTGACGTTTCCTTGAATTTTATGAGTTTTGTAAGTATGGCGCCTCGAGGCACAATATCGCACACAGGTATAGAGCGCGATTTAGCGTTTAGTACTGCATTTATGCAGTCTGCTAAGGATACTGTGGCGATGCTTGATCATGAAGGTGTTGTGACGTCGGTGAACGCCGCATTGACTGAATTCATGCACGTACAGGCGAGCGATCTAGTTGGACGTTCAATAGCTTCTATCTTCGTCACTGAATCCCCGCAAATTAACGTCGCGATATCTGATGCTATGGGTATTGAATTTGAGCTTGAGGCTCTGCCAGGCAAGTCCTCATAGCTAAAGCTAATTCCAGCTCTGGATAAAAATGGCGATGTTTCTGGTTGGATTGTGATGTTGCGTCCGCTCGAAGCGCTTGGTGATGATAGCGTCATTCCTGCTGACAGCTTTGATCCACTTGCTAACTTGCCGGGCAGGCGTCTCGTCACGTCCAGATTGGAACGGCTTTTAAATGCGTCAGATGACGAGCAGGAGCAGATCACAATACTATGTGTCGATCTGGATGGTTTTGGCCAAATCAATAAAGAATTTAGACGTGCCGTTGGTGATAATATTTTGTTGGAAACATCGCGTTGGCTGGACCGCAGTATGCTGGCATCAAATATCATTGGGCGACTTCAGGAAGATATGTTTGTTGTTGTTGTACCGGATATGCGAAGCCACGAGCAAATTAATGCCGTGGTCTCGCGCTTGATCAGTAATATTGCCGTACCATTCACAATTAAGGGGGCCCGCGATAGCGTCTTGTTGACGACGAGTGTTGGCATCGCGATCGCACCTTAGAATGGAAAAGATGCTGAGGTTCTTATCAATTTTGCTCAATCAGCTGTTGAGCTTGCGAAACAATCCGGGACCGGCACGTATCAATTCTATACCAACAACACGGGCGGTGAAGTTCGTGAGCGACGGTCTCAGGTTAATCGCCTGAGACGTTCTATCGACGATGACCAGATGCGCTTATTGTATCAGCCAAAAGTATCACTGGCATCCGGTGAGATTGTGGCTGCTGAGGCCCTTGTCCGCTGGCAGGACCCTGAATCAGGGATGATTTTGCCTGCTGAGTTCATTCTACTTGCTGAAGATGCTGGTTTGATTGATCCATTGGGCCACAAGATATTGTCTCAGGCGTGTGAGACACCTAGAAGCTGACAAGATGCCGACATGCCGTTCCTTCGTATTGCTGTGAATGTATCTGCACGTGAGATAGCGCGTGCGTCGTTTTTTGATGACCTGACGCACATCTTGAATGAAACGGGTATTGAACCAGACACGCTCGAGCTTGAGATTACGGAGAGTGCTGTTATGGAAAGCGCTGAAGAGGTTATTCAATCGCTTCGAGAAATCCGACGGTTAGGTGTTCATCTGACGGCTGACGATTTTAAAACAGGGTATGCTTCGCTCAGTTATCTGAGGAATTTCCCACTTGATAGTATTAAAATCGATACAACATTTGTCAGCGATATCGATAAGAATGACGGCGGTGATGGGGGCGGGCTAGTATCTGCGGTGATTGCTGTTGGGCATTGCCTGGGCATGAATGTTTTAGCCGAGGGTGTCGAGACTCAAACTCAACTGGATTATCTGCGGTGGCGCGATTGCGTTGAAGTTCAGGGCTACTTGATCAGCGAGCCACTTTCGTCTGAAGATTTTATTGCGATGGTGCAAAAAGGCTCGGCTATTTAAGCTTAAGCCTAATCTTTGTTTTCACTGCCGTCAGGGCCCATCCAACGCTTTATCTCATTGTGTTTAATGTCTAACAGGTCGAGCGCACGGCCAACGCTTTGGCGAACCAGCTCTTCAATGCTTGAAGGGCGTGCGTAAAAAGCGGGCATGGGTGGGAAAATAATTGCACCTGCTTCTGACGCTTGCGCCATCAATCTTATGTGGCCTGCGTGCAATGGTGTTTCACGAACCATCAGCACCAATCGTCTGCGCTCTTTTAACGTCACGTCAGCAGCGCGAATGATCAAATTGTCATTATAGCTATTGGCGATTCCGGACAGTGTTTTTATGGAACACGGTGCAATCAACATACCTTGAGTTTGATAAGAGCCGCTGGACACACATGCTGCCTGATCTTTGTTGGAATGCACGATTTCGGCGAAGGATTTCACTTCATTAATAGAATAGTCTGTTTCAATCTCAATGGTTCGCCGCGCCACTTCTGATAAAATAAGATGCGTGGGATGCCCGATAGACTTTAAAAGTCGTAATGCCTCAATACCATAATTGGCACCGGATGCGCCAGTGATTGCTACAAGTACAGGGTCGGACATTATAGGCTCCAATAATAGAAAATTGACCTTATATCCTTAGTACGGAAAACACACGAATTTGGAGCACATCAGACGTGGGTAAATTTTCAGTAATATTGTAAGCCCAGCGGCTGCGCGCTATAGACATAGAATGATTACACAAACGGCAAAATCTATCGGTGCGTTTTTATTAGCAGCCTTCGTGGTTGTTGGTTGTACGACCCAAAAGCCATACATTGAACGGCCATACGCAATAGATCGAGATCACGCGAATTTTCCAAATGGTCCAGATATTGTGGCTGGGCTTAGTTTTACGGTTTGTTATTCAAAATCAGATGCATCACCCGCAGCTATTCGCGCGGTTGCAGAAGATGAGTGCCAGCGTGGTGGGCTTTATCCTCAATTTATCGAGCAGATATTTGATCAATGTACGCTTATGGCACCTGTTGCCGCTGAATTTAGGTGTGAAACGGACGCAGATCCAAAATTTGCGTTACGAAATTCTTCCAATGTGATAGCCCCCGTTTCTTCGGCTCCAGCATATCCCCAAGGTTCAAGGCCTTTTGGGACGCTTGGTGCTGCGGACGTCTCGACAACCGCAAAAAGTAAGCCGTTTCCAACTTTTCTTTTTAATGATGGTCAAACCACCAAGTGACACAGCAATTTGTTAAAAGTTCCACGGGTTCGTGGTTTTGCGGTCGATGATGCAAATACTTTTGATTCTGGTCGGCGCATACGTTCTTGCGCTTGTCGCGCTATTCGTTTTTCAGCGCAATCTGATGTACCACACCAACTCTGTTTTATTGCCCATAGCTGAGACTCAGGTCCCAACAGCTGTTGCGCGTACAACTGAGAGTGAGCCTAGCCTCGTTCTCACGTCCTGGTATTTACCATCCAAGGATAAAATGCCCGTCATTGTGTATTTCCATGGCAATGCTGGCACGTTGGCTGATCGAGACCATAAAGTGGCGCCATGGCATGCGGCTGGTTACGGTATCTGGTTAACCGGTTATCGCGGCTTTGGGGGAAACCCGGGAAAACCGTCTGAACAAGGCCTCTATAATGATGCCCGTGCCGTTTTGAGTGCCCTTAATGATGAGGGGATTGGGTCTGATCAAATCTTTATCTATGGAGAATCTCTTGGGACTGGCATCGCAACACAGATGGCGATGGAAAGGGCAGAGGCGGGAAAGCCTATACGCGGCCTTGTGCTCGAGGCACCTTTTACATCGATGCCAGCTGCAGCCCAGGAACATCATCCTTATGCGCCGGCGAAATGGTTAGTAAGTGACCGCTACGACAGCTTGTCCAAAATCGCGAAAATCAATACGCCACTTTTGATCGTCCATGGGGATCAGGACCGTGTGTTGCCGCAACACCATGGGCGGCGGCTTTTTGAGGCCGCCGTGAAACCTAAGCTCGCGAGGTGGTTGCCGGGCGCCGGGCATACAGATTTATGTGATTTTGGTGCCTGCAAGTACGCACAGACGTTCTTTGATCAGTTAACTGACTGATCACGTTACAGGGAATCACGACCGCCATGTGCTGCGGACCAGCCGATAGGGTCATCCAGAAAATCGCGAACCGCTGATAAGGTTTTCTCAGGGAAATCATTGCCCTCAGTTGCGGCAGCCAGAACGTCATTCCAGGTTGCTAAGGCATGTAGGCGAACGCCCATGTCGCGGAAGGTTTCTTCAGCGCCCGGAAAGGCACCATAGAAGAATACAACAAAGATATCTTCGACGTCGGCACCTGCACCGCGCAATGCTTCGACGAAATTGATCTTCGATCCGCCGTCCGTTGCCAAGTCCTCAACCAGGATGACTTTGGCCCCTTCAGACATTGATCCTTCGATTTGCGCATTCCGGCCAAATCCTTTGGGCTTCTTGCGTACATATAGCATCGGCTTTGATAGTTCTTCAGAAAGCCATGATGAGTAGGGGATGCCGGCTGTTTCGCCGCCAGCAAGCATGTCGACTGATGACACATCAATATTTTCTGAGAGCATTTCGCCCGCCAGCTTAATGATGCGGCGTCTGGCGTACAGAAATGACACAACCCAACGGCAGTCGATATAGACGGGACTGGCCCAGCCTGCAGTCAGCATATACGGCTCTTCGGGGCGGAAATTCACAGCCTTAATATCAAGTAAGAGGCGTGCGACCTCGATGCCGCGTGCTGAAGTTTTTGAAGTCGTGTCTGACATGCGATGTAATCCATCCGTTGAATTGAATTTAGAATACCGGTTTTAAGCGGTTCGTAGCGGAATGACAATCTGGCGTTGACTTGCAATTGGGGGTGGGCCATCCCATCCTTAGGCATTGGAGAGATATTTATGAACCGACGTGACCGACGGCGCTTGGAAAGTCTGGGTGAGAGCCCGGAAACAACCAACAGTTCAAAGGCTGTGAACGCTGCGAAAGCGCGGGTCAGGGCTGCTGAGACACGCCTCGATGATAATGACATGGTCGGTGCAGTCGAGGCTTTAAAAGAAGCACAGCGCCTTGATCCAGAGAATTCCCGGGCATGGTTCTTATCGGCAATGATCGACTTCAACGCGGGGCGGATTATTGAGGCCGGTGACGCTATCCTCAAAGCATCCCTTTATGACGATAAAGATCCTGCAATTCATGCCAATTGTGCTGCGATCATGAACTTATGTGACCGACCCATGGAAGCTGAAGCATCGGCACGCCATGCGATCTCTATCGCTTCTGATATGCCCGAAGCCTATTGCAACCTCGGTGTCGCCCTTGAAGCGCAGGGAAAGCTCCCTGATGCTCGCGAAGCACTGACCAAAGCTGTTGATCTGCGTCCGGGCTATGCCGATGCGTTAATAAGTCTCGGAAACTTATGGTTTCGTGCTGGTGATCATGTGTCTGCGGCCGAGAGTTTTGCATCTGCTGTTTCTTCTCATCCAGAAAATGCGATGGCGCGCACGAACCTTGCTGTGGCTTTGCGTCATTTGGGTGAACTCGCTTCGGCCGAGCAACAATGCCTTGAGGCCATCGCACTGGATCAAAGTTACGCCGAAGCACATAACGCGCTTGGAAATGTACGCCTTCAGTTAGGGGATATCCCTGGCGCTATCAAAACGTTCGAAGCGGCTGTTCAGCGCCGGGACGCCTATCCAGAGGCCCGTGCGAACCTTGCAGGCGCGCGTTTTAAGGCCGGTGACTTCAAAGGCGCCGAAGAAGGGTATCTTGACGTACTAGAGCGTCATCCGACGTTTGCTGAGGCCGCAGCTGGATTGGGTGTCGTATTGCTTTCTCAGGGCCGGATTGAGGACGCGACGCGCCGCTTCCGCCGGGCCGTTGAAATCCGCTCAAGCATGGGCGAAGCATGGATGAACATCGTTGATGCACAGGGCGCAGACGTCAATGACGAAGACCTTAAGATCATTCGCGAGCGCTCCATTGATGCGCGCCTGCCTGAAGAAGACCGGATTGCATTCTTGTTTGCGCTAGGTGCCGCCGAGGACAAGCGCCGCAATTACGCTGAAGCAGCAAGTGCATACAATGATGGAAATGCACGTCGCAGGCGCTTATCAGAAACAGGCGATACGACGTTTGATGGCGACTTATTTGATGCTGAAATAAATAGCGTTATCAGTATATTAGATTCCACAACTATCAAACAACTTGAAGGACAGGGCGACGCTGAAGCGGAGATGATCTTCATCTGTGGGATGCCGCGTTCTGGAACAACGTTGGTTGAGCAAATGATCGCCCGGCACCCATCCGTAAATGGTGCCGGAGAAGTCGATATTCTGAGTGGGCTACCAGACAATTATCCAGATGACGTGCGAGGCCTGACTGGCGATCAAATTCGCGTGCTGAGTGATACGTATCTTGCACGACTTCCAATGATGCCGCGCGATGGACAAATGGTGACAGACAAGACGCCTCAAAACGTATTCTTTCTGGGCCTCATTCAAATCTTATTCCCTAAGGCAAAGATAATTCATTGCCACCGGGATCGCCGGGATACGGGGCTATCGTGTTATTTCCAAAACTTCCGAGCATCTGGCCTCGATTGGGCGAGCAGCATTGAGGATATCAATAGGTATACCGACGCTGAAGAGCGAATCATGGAGCATTGGCGCGATACGCTGAGCATCAATATTCATGAAGTTGCGTACGAGGATGTTGTGAAAGACCTCGAAGGAGAAGGGCGTAAGTTAATCGAATATCTAGGACTGAATTGGAATGACGTAGTTGCCAAGCCCCATGAGGCGACGTCAACAGTGCTCACGTCTTCCAATTGGCAAGTGAGAAAGCCTTTATACTCGACGTCTGTAGGGCGCTGGAACCATTACGAGGGCCAATTTGACGACCTCTGAGGCTGATGTTTGGGTTCTTGTGGATGATTTTGCCGGTAATCGCGCGCAGTCGCTTGGTGTGGCTGAGAGCTTAAACGTACCATTCCAAACGATCGAAATCAGCTATGGGCCGCTGATCAAGCTGCCAAATGTTATTCTAGGCGCATCTTTGATGGGTGTGACGAGGGCAACAAAAGATTTCTTCAAAACACCATGGCCTAAATTGGTCATCGCAGCTGGACGGCGTACAGCACCTGTCGCCCGTTGGATTAAGCGAAAAAACAACAATATAACACGGCTGGTTCAGATCATGGACCCTGGACCGGGCCACGGTAACTTTGATCTGATTTGCCGCCCCGCCCATGATGGCGGTCGGCTTGAGGATAATGTTCTTGAGATACCTACGGCACCGCATGGGTTTAACGCAAAAAAACTGTCACATATTGCCAATAGTTGGGTGAACCCTCTGGGGGACCTCCCCACGCCCCGAATTGCACTTTTGATTGGTGGAAGTACCCGGCGGCGAAACTTATCCTGGGATATGGCGCAACAACTATGTACACAAGCAAGCGCTGCTGCGGCTAAGGCGAATGGCTGTCTCATGGTGACCACCAGTCGCCGTACAGGCGACGTGATGGGGACTGTTGAGGCTTGTTTGAGTGGAACTTACCAATTGCATCGTTGGGATGATGGTGCTGAAAATCCATATGCTGCATATCTGGCGACGGCGGACGCAATAATTGTCACGGGTGAGTCCGTATCCATGTGCTCTGAGGCCGTATCAACGGGCAAGCCGGTTTATATCTTCGCACCATCAGGATTGATCACAGCGAAGCACGCGCGACTGCACAAGGCACTTGTGGATGGAGGACATGCGCGCTTATTCGAAGGTGATATTGATTTAACATGGCGTCCAACGCCTTTGGTCGTTGCGGACGATATTGCCGCAGCCATCAAGGCGCGCCATCTATTGGATGTATCGTAATGCCTAAACTCGCAGCGAACTTGATGTTTATGTTCACAGAACTACCTTTCTTCGAACGCTTTGATGCCGCGCAACGTGCTGGTTTCAGATACGTTGAGTATCAATTCCCTTATGATCAAGATGCCCCTAAAATTAGAGACACATTGGTCAGGACAGGATTGTCGATGGCTTTGATCAATGCGCCTTGTGGTGACCGGGCGGCTGGCGAGCGAGGGATTGCGGCGCTGCCTGGCCGTGAAGAAGAGTTCCGTGATAGCTTTTTAGAAGCTCTGGCGTATGCACGTGAACTTGGTTGTCCTTTGGTTCATGTGATGTATGGCCTTGTTCCTGATGGCAAGGAAGATATCGCGATGTCGGTTTATGCCAAAAATTTACGCGTGGCCGCAATTACGGCTGAGGCCGCA
>CAWUWH010000013.1:0-3727 GCA_963926035.1 uncultured Rhodospirillales bacterium | reverse complement strand
ATCTCCAATTCCTTAAGGCGACCGCGGAGTTCCAGTGTTCTTTCAAGCTCAAAGGCATGATCGAAATGATCTTCCATCAAGTTTTTTCCGCGCCCGGTAATCAGCATAATGGATTCGATACCAGCGGCTTGCGCTTCCTCGATTGCATACTGAATAAGAGGTTTATCACCGATCGGCAGCATCTCTTTGGGCATACATTTCGTTGCCGGTAAAAATCGTGTCCCGAGACCTGCAACCGGTAAAACGGCTTTGCGTACAGCCTTCATTGATAGATTCCCCCGTATACATCAGGTCCTTGAGCAATTTAGTTCTGCCATGGCCTGTCCGATCCGGCAAGTCGCCTCAATCACTTTATTGTGCCATGCACAATAAACACTTGAAAAATTATTCGCCTTTGCTTTATGAAAGCCACAATTCAAGAGCAAAAGCGGTCTCACTTCTTACTTGGAAAGACGCTGGAGAGAGGGGACTATTTGAGATGAAACGTTACTTTTATACGGTGGCCATTGGTTTTTCATTACTTCTTGGTGCCTTCGGCGCGTTGAGTATCGACATTGAGGCATCTGAGCCAAACAATAGCCGCAAAACAACTGCGCATCTTTTTGCACCTGCGAATAACTTTGTCGTGCACACCAGCACAGCCGCACGACGTGAGCAGCTCCATTGCTTGGCCCTTAATATTTATTGGGAGGCCCGCTCAGAGCCTGTTGAAGGCCAAATTGCCGTTGCTGCGGTGACCTTAAACCGTGTTCAGAACTCACGCTTCCCATCGAATGTATGTGACGTTGTCCGCCAAGGCGGGGAAATTCGCCGTCATCGCTGCCAATTTTCATGGTGGTGCGATGGTAAGAAAGATGTGCCTAAAGATGCTGAATCCTGGCGCCGGGCAAATACGCTGGCCAGACTATCTACAGCTGGCATCGTAGATGATCCAACCCTAGGTGCGCTTTGGTATCATGCAGATTATGTAAACCCGTATTGGGTTGAGAAGAAAGAGCGTGTCGCACAAATTGGGCGTCATATCTTTTATGTTTTACCGACGGCGAGAAACGTACAAGTGAGCGAAAACACCAACTCAAATATTGTGTCGCGTTAAGCGTTATCTATCTCTTCGCGGAGCATCTCTAGTCGCAACCATTCTTCTTCGGCTGTTGCCATTTCATCTGTTGCGGCACCATGCTCGGCTGTTGCTTTTTCGAACCCGTTTGGATCGCGCGTATACAATGTCGCATCAGCCAAAACTTGTCCCAGCCGTGCGATCTCTTTTTCAAGGTCTTTGATTTTTCCAGGCAACGTTTCCAACGCGTACTTATCTTTGAACGTCATCTTAGCTTTTGATGCTGCACGCGACTTTCCCGATTTAGACGGCTTGTTAGTTTCCTGAGTTTCTTCTGCCTTCGAGCGAGCTTCCATATCGCGGCCACGTTGCGACACCATGTCGGCATAACCGCCGGCATATTCGAGCCATCGTCCTTCGCCTTCATAATTTACCGTTGACGTTACCACACGATCCAGAAAATCTCGATCGTGGCTCACAACAATGACGGTCCCAACATATTCCGCGATCATTTCCTGCAACAAGTCCAAGGTTTCAAGATCAAGATCATTGGTCGGTTCGTCCAGGACCAGCATATTGGAAGGTCGTGTCATCGCACGTGCCAGCATAAGCCTGCCACGCTCACCACCCGAAAGTGCTGAAACAGCTGTCCGTGCCTGCGATGGATCAAACAGGAAGTCTTTCATGTATCCGATCACATGGCGCTGTTGGCCACCAACCGTCACACTGTCACCACTACCGTTTGTCAGCGCATCTTGAAGCGAAACGCCAGGGGACAGAGATTCACGGCTTTGATCCAATGTCGCGATCTCTAGCGTTGTTCCAAGCTTAACCGTCCCCATATCAGGCGCGAGACCACTGGTGAGCATATTCAAGAGCGTCGTTTTTCCAGCGCCGTTCGGTCCAATGATCCCAACCCGATCACCACGTAAAATTCGAATTGAAAAATCATCAACAATCTTGCGATCATCGTAGCTCTTTGAAATTCCTCGAGCCTCGATCACCCGCTTGCCAGATGCCCCGGCCTCAGTCGTCGTGATTTTAACCGAGCCTGCGACATTACGTTGCTCGCGACGCATTTGGCGCAAATCACCCAAGGCGCGCAGGCGTCCCATATTTCGTTTGCGTCGCGCTGTGACCCCTTTGTTCATCCAAGACATTTCTCGGACGATCTTGCGATCAAGCTTGTGGCGTTCTGTTGTTTCTTGTTCAAGAATTTCATCACGCCATGCATCGTAGGCGCTAAAGCCTTTGTCCAAGCGGATCGTTCGACCACGGTCTAGCCAGACCACAGCATCAGAGAGATTCTCCAGGAACCTACGGTCGTGAGAAATCAGCACCATGGCTGCGCGGCGACGGCGTAGTTCACGCTCTAGCCATTCGATTACAGGTAAGTCCAGATGGTTGGTTGGCTCATCTAAAAGCAAAATGTCTGGTTCAGGTGCTAAGGTCCGTGCCAAGGCGGCCCGCCTCCGTTCACCGCCCGACATCGTGGCCGGGTTCTCGTACCCATTGAGACCTAGCTCAGATATCAAAAGCTGCGCACGATAAGGCTCATCACCCGGCGCCAAGCCCGCTTCAACATATGCATTCACATCGGCAAAACCCGAGAAATCAGGCTCTTGCGGTAAGTATCTGACCGTTGCATCTGGTTGCTGAAAAACTTCGCCCTGATCGGCCTCGACAAGTCCGGCAGCAATTTTTAAAAACGTCGATTTTCCGGAACCATTACGTCCAACAAGGCAAATTCGTGCCCCTGGAGACACAGACATTTCAGCACCCTCAAGCAACGGGGTGCCGCCAAACGTTAAGCCGATATTTGTAAGTGTCAGAAGTGGTGGAGCCATGGCCCGGGTTTTACGTGCCCGTCCCGGCTTTCGCAAGGATCACCTGAGATTAGATTTTATGACGCGCGCCCGGAAATTGTCATTTCCCGGTACCATACGTATATACCACTGCCCATAATCAACGATGTGCCAAGGAACGTCCAAGGACTGGGCACATCATCAAAGACAATATATCCCCAAATAATAGCACCCACGACCTGGCTATAAGTAAACGGGGCCAAGACAGATGCCTCGGCTTCATGGAATGCTCTAACTAAAAGGAAATGCCCAAGAGCACCCGCACTTCCCATCAGAAGCATTAAACCCCACTGAAAATCATTCAACGCTTGCCAGTCGCTCATCACGGCAGTGCTCAAGACAACTGCGCCGACTGCCGTTGTATAAAAGATCGTCGCATCCGGGTTTTCACCAATCCGGACCATCCGTGTCAAAATCAAATAAATTGCAAGCAGCATAGTTGTCACCAACGGCAACAGCCCCCATACACCTATTGCACCTGATCCCGGTCGCGCCACCACGATGACGCCGGCAAAAGCAACGGCAACTGCCGACCAACGCCTGAAGCCCACCCGTTCTCCTAAGAATAAGCCAGAAAATGCCGTCACAAGTACGGGTGCAAGAAATTGAATGGCTGCCGCATCAGCCAATTGCATCTTGGTGATCGCAACGTAAAAACAGCTTGTCGCAATAAACAAAGCACCAGCGCGGATAAGTTGCAGCTTTGGGCGACGTGAGTGCAAGAAACTCAAGGAACGTTTCGCCGCGACATAGACGATGAACGTCACCACCGTATGAAAAAAGTATCGTCCCCAAACAACCATCA
>CAWUWH010000012.1:0-3298 GCA_963926035.1 uncultured Rhodospirillales bacterium | reverse complement strand
CTCAGTATAAACTGTTGCGCGATTTTCATCGACAGTTGTGGTCTTTACGATTTTAAGCTTCTCACCAGTGTATGACTCAAAGCGATCAACGTACATCGTGACTATAAGGTCTTCAAATAGCTCTAAGAACTCACGTTGCTCATATTCGTTTGCACGGCGCCAGTTCCGGCCTAGTGTCCAACGACCAATCTGCATCACTGCAAATTTCTCTTCAAATAATTTTCTAAAAGCCGCAACGCGAACAGGACGTTCTTTTGTTTTATCTGTCAGCGATTGCACAGCTTCTTGCTCGAGTGCCCGAATGAATTCACTAGAGCCTTCTTCAAGGCTCTCAGCCATTACGGCTTTTGACGATGGCGCAAAGAATAACAATGCGATAAATAATATGTATGATCGTTTCATCATTCTTGTTCTCAAGCCTTCCATAGACTTCTTTTTTAGTCGATAAATTGTTCCACCGCAATAACCAATGCGCCCATACGGTACGTTCAGAGCAACGATAATACCATGTAAAAACGCCATCATCACATTCATCAGAATCGTTTATACAAAAGCTTACAAGTCACTGAACACTTTATCTTGCGTATCTGTCATCTCAGCAACAAGCTCACGTGGAATTGTTTCTTCCATGATGAATAGCCGAAGAAACATAAAAATATGATCGATGCATGAGTATTTTCTTGACATAAAGATATCTTTATATCTTTTATTTTAACTTAATCATGAAAGTACATTGTAATGAACCGCACGATCCTGCTCCTCAAGGCCTTAGCCGAGCCCACACGGCTCCGTATTATAGCGCTTTGCAGAAGCGGCGGTGATCTTGCGGTAAGTGAATTCGTAAGGATACTCGGGCAAAGTCAGCCACGCGTATCCCGACACCTGAAGCTATTAACGGATGCAGGTGCACTGATCCGCATTCCAGAAGGAAGTTGGGTATTCTATCGGATTAGCGCCGAAGGTGCTGTGAACAGTATTGTCGACGCCCTTATCGCAGACATTCCAGATAATGACATCACGCTGTCCCGAGATCACGAACGCCTCACAATAGTTAAGAAAGAACGCGCTGAAGCTGCAGATACGTATTTTGGTGAAAACGCTGCGATCTGGAATGAAATCCGTGCCATGCACATCGATCAGCGTGACGTTAACGCAGCCCTTGAACAACTCGTGCAAGAAAAGCCAAGCCACACGTTTTTAGATATCGGTACCGGCACCGGTGAGATGCTGCTGTATTTCGCAAAGCACATCGAGCAAGGTGAAGGCATTGATGCGTCCCGTGAAATGTTGGCCGTTGCCCGCGCCTCACTCGAAGCAGCAGACGCACATCACTGCCATGTACGTCAGGGTGACTTGTACTCACTGCCTTTCGACGCAGACACATTTGATATCATTCTCATTCATCAGGTCCTGCACTTTGTCGATGATATAAAGGGTGCCGTCATTGAGGCCGCCCGCGTATTACGTCCTGGCGGCACACTCCTGATAGCTGATTTTGCACCGCATGCAGCCGAAGAACTCCGGACTGCGCACCAGCACCGCCGATTAGGGTTTGCGGTTCAGGATATTGAAATTGAGCTTCGTGCCGCATCTTTGGAACTTAATCAAATTACACACCTCGCTGGTGACCCATTGACCGTCTCTATATGGGCGGCATCGAAATCTGACGCTGCTCAATCAAAGGACCTGACACCATGATCCATCGCGTATTACCGACAGAAAAAGACCCACGGATCATGAACGTCTCTCGTGGCGGACGCCCGCCATCGCCAGCGATGATGATCGCAGCCCCATTGCCAGACGATGTCTCTGTATCGTTCGAGTTTTTTCCCCCAAAAAGCGATGCTGCAGCTGAAACACTTTGGAATGCAATAAAGCGCCTTGAGCCTTTGAACCCTGCATACGTTTCTGTGACATACGGTGCGGGCGGCACAACCCGAGAACGTACACATAATACAGTGACCCGCATTGCCAATGAAACGGCCATGCCGCCAGCCGCCCACTTAACATGCGTCGGCGCAACCCGAGAAGAAGTTGATGCTGTTGCACAAAGTTACTGGGACACCGGAGTCCGTCATATCGTCGCATTAAGGGGTGACCCCCCTGCAGACGCCAGCCAGTACGTGCCTCACCCAGGTGGTTATGACTATGCATCTGACTTGGTAACAGGCCTTAAGAATATTGGTGATTTTGAAATCTCGGTTGCCGCTTATCCTGAAAGCCACCCAGAAGCCCAAAGCGCTGAGGCGGACTTAGACAACCTGAAGGAAAAAATCGATGCGGGCGCCAACCGCGCCATCACTCAATTCTTTTTTGATCCAGAGGTATTCCTCCGATTCCTCGATCGCGCACGCGCTGCTGGGATCACAATTCCTATCGTTCCGGGTATTCTGCCCGTTACCAATTTTACACAAACAGCTAAGTTCGCAAAAATGTGTGGAACAAATGTACCTTACTGGATGCATACTTTGTTTGAAGGACTTGATGAAGATCCTGAATCCCGAAAGCTTGTCGCCGCCAGTGTTGCCGCCGAACAGTGCCGTGTTCTCCATGCGAATGGAATTAACGCCTTTCATTTCTATACGATGAACAAGGCTGATCTTTGCTATGCAATTTGTCATGTCATGGGTGTTCGCGCGCCCGCAGCCTCCCAATAATAACAAGTAAAAGAGACGAAAATGAGCTGCTCTCACCACGATCATACATCACCATCCGAACGCCCAGCTGACGCTCCTAAGGGCGACGCAAAACCGGCATCCATGGATAGCATGCCACCTGTGCCTGCAGGCGACCGTACCGATGAAGTCTCAAAGTTATTGGAAGACCGTATTCTGATTCTCGATGGCGCCATGGGGACAATGATCCAGGCCCGCACATTAGAAGAAGAAGATTTCCGCGGCGCACGCTTCGCAGATTGGTTGAGCGACCTCAAAGGGAACAACGATCTTTTAACGCTGACACGCCCAGACGTTATTCGAGATATTCACACAGGTTTTATTGAAGCTGGCGCGGATATTGTTGCCACGAATACTTTTAACTCGAACCGTGTATCGCAAGCTGATTACGGCATGGAAGACTTATCTTACGAGTTAAACTATCAGGCTGCGCGTCTCGCACGCGAAGCCGCCGACGCTGCCACCGAGAAAGACCCTTATCGTCCACGCCTCGTCGCAGGTGCTTTGGGCCCAACCAGCCGCACGGCATCAATTTCGCCCGATGTAAATGACCCTGGATTCCGTAACGTCTATTTTGATGAACTTGTCGAGACCTACACCGAAGCCACACAAGCCTTGTGCGC
>CAWUWH010000011.1:0-17079 GCA_963926035.1 uncultured Rhodospirillales bacterium | reverse complement strand
GGATGCACTCATAGGATTGACCGAGGGGTTGGCGTATGTTGAATTATGAAATGTTTCTTGGCTTTGAGCCTATTCTTCGTAATCAGTCGTAAATTTTGTTATTTAGAGTGATTTCTGCCTCAGGGAAGTGCAGCCGTATTGTGTGCTGGCATTGATTAAAAAATGCTAATTTTTGGCGTCGCGACAACGAACTTGGCACCCCATGCTCGCGCCGGCTCCAGGTATGCAGCGATTTCATCTCGAAAATTCCAAGGCAGTATAATAATTAAATCAGGCTTTTCCTGTTCAATCTAGGCATTTTAAAACTCATGTCACCACTGCTGTCACCAGTTTAATGTATATGGCATTAAATGCTATTGAATAATGATGAATGATGGAAACATACTGTGTACGCCAAATTATAATGGATTTTGGCATTTTTTTGTTCATGAGAAAGACTTATAAATATTTTGTTCGGTTCCCATCTCCTCCGCCAATTATCGTCCTAATGGACGCTCAAAAGCCCTGGTTTCCCGGGGCTTTTTGGGTATCAGGGCTTTGACTGCATTTGGTGAAAAATCCCCACTTGTTAATGGGCTAACGCAATATCAGGCAGCACCATTCTCCAGATCAGTGTGCGCACGTTTTTTCTGGATCCAATTCCAGAACGCAATAGCAAGAATCACGCTGAGTGAAACCACTTCAACCCATGGGTTCCAATACAGAAGACCCAAAGCGGCTACGGCTAAAATCATGCGTTCAATAATTGTGACTCGCTCAAAGATCCGCCCTTCCAAGGCAAAGTTTAATGCAGCTGTCGCAATTAACACTTGTATGATGGCGAGAATCTGATCGCCGAGACCGCCAGATAGCCCAAGGATTTCTGGTTCGAAAAGGAAAAGAAACGGCAAAAGGAATCCGGGTAATGCCAAGCGGACAGCAGAGAATGATGTCCCCCAAAAGCTTGCCTTGGCGATATTAGCCCCGACGAGGGCCGCCACAGCAACCGGCGGCGTTACAGCTGAAAGGTTCGCGAAATAGAACACAAACAAATGCGCCGCAAGCAGGGGAACGCCTAACTCTATGAGGGCAGGTGCACCGAACAGGGCAACGATGAAATAAGCTGCAGATGTTGGCAGACCAAGTCCAAAGACGAGGCAAGATGCAGCAACAACAATTGAAAGTGAAAACAAGCTTCCATCGGATAGATCGAGCATCGCAAATGATAATTTTTGAGCGAACCCGGTGACCGTCAGAACTTCGATCAAAACACCGATAACTGCAATGACCGTTGCGACCATTGCGCCTGCGCGCGCACCTTCGACAAAACCATTCAGGATACGGGACCCAGCCTCAATAAGTGCTGACTTGCTCGCGCGCCCTCGTACGACTGTCACAACGGCATCAAGCCCCAAGAGCAACAGGACGGCAGTAAGTGCTGATGTGCCAGCCGGTATGCCGGTCACCAAAAGATATACCAAGACAGCGATTGCAACGACGAGGTGCCACTGTTGCAAAGCCGCTTCTTTTAAGCTCGTGGTCTGTTCAAGTTCGGGGGACGTTCGTGCGTCCAATCCCATGTTTGAAGCGCGAAGGTGTACTGCCAGCATTAAAAATGCGTAGTAGATAAGCGCTGGGGCAATCGCCGCGACCATCACGCTGTTGTAAGAAACGCCGGTCATGCCAACGATCAGAAATGCAGCGAGGCCCATTACAGGTGGCATCAACTGACCACCCGTCGATGATACGGCTTCAACGGCACCTGCGAATTCTGGCTTAAAGCCATAGCGCTTCATTAATGGGATTGTGAGCGCACCTGTAGAGGCAACATTAGCAACAGTCGAGCCGGATACTGTCCCCATCAATCCACTGGAAACAACAGCCACGAGCGCAGGGCCAGCCTTCGAGTGGCGACCAACGGAGAACCCGATCCGAACAATAAAATCAATGGCGCCAGTTGCTTTCAGCGCGCCGCCAAACATCATGAACATAAATATTGTGTTTGCAGATAGACTTGTCAGTCCACCAAGTAGCCCTTGGAAATATGGTATCGAGGTATAGCCAATCAGGCGGGTCGGCGCGATGCCGGCATGAAAGAAGATATCTCCGGGCATATATTCGCCCCAATACCCGTATGCCAAGCCAATGACTGCCATCGTTGGTATCGTCCAGCCCCACTGAAATCCAGATAGAATTAACGTCGTTGCGAGTAAAAGGACTGCAACCGTTAGATCGGATGAACTTGGGGCGAAACTTCGCACTTCAGTGAGTGCGCGGTACTCAACGTGAATATAAATCGCCAATAATACGGCGAGTATTGCGAGCGCCCAAAAGACGCCACGGCGGGTCTTCTTTTTAGGGCTAACCCCTTCAAGAATCGCCAGGAAGCCGATAATGACTGCAAACGCCAAATGTAGATTGCGAAATTCACCGGATGTCAGCGAGAAATTGAGCAGCTGGTATATGTGTATGCTGACCATCGCGACTGCGGCGAGAAGCAATAAAAATGTTGCGCTAAAAGACCGTGAATTATCCGCAGCTGCAATTGCAAATACGCTTTTACGAAAGGAGGCTTCCTGTTGATCGGACATTATTACCTTCAAAAATATTATAGTCAGACTGCCCTTTGGCCGAGTGAGTTATCACTCGACCAAAGAGTTAAGCCGATAAATGTAACTTTTAGATGTGTGTTTTTAACTCGTCACGCCACACGCCTTTTTCTTTGAAGTACTTCGCTGCACCTGCATGAACAGGGTAGGCAGGCATAAGGATTTTTGTCGCGAAATCCAAATCAATGTCTTTGAGCTTGATGCCACCGCGCTTACGCACAAATGCAGCATTTTCGTAGACAGCTTTTGTGATTTCATAAACGACGTCTTCAGAGATGTCTGGACGTGTTGCCAAAACACCACCAAAAGAGAGCATAAGCGTTGGCTCTTTAAGTGTCTTCCAGTTCTCAGATGTAAGGGTCGCACTTTTAACGCCAGGGTTTAATGCAACTGCTTTTTCGATCAATTCCGGTGACAACGGTAGTACCTTAAGCTTGTGCGTTGTCTCGAGGCGTTGCATGAGGCCAGAAGGATTTCCAGACGTCAGCAATGATGGAATACAATCGACGGCGCCAGATGCGAGTGCGTCATATGACTCTTTCCAAGAACCATATGTCCAATCAACCTTATCTTCGATGCCAGCTGCTTGAAACAATGTCTTCCATAGACCTGTTGTCGCGCCACCAGCAGATGCAGGCATGATCCGCTTGCCCACAAGGTCTTCAATCGAGTTAATACCAGAATCTGCGCGCACCATAGGTGTGCACTGCCAAATGGTGTAAGAGAACATTTGTACCGCATCGACAGGCTTGCCCTCATAGCGGCCTTTGCCGTTAATCGCTGGGTACCAGTCCGTGGTTGTTGTCTGACCAAAATCAATGACTTTTTCACCAAGCAAAGACATGTTCTCGGCGCCACCAGCCGTGGAGAGAGAAGAATGGCGGGCATCGGTAAATTTTGATGCGGCAGCAGATAGCACAGTAATGATCTGATAACCTGTGGAACCTAGGCTGGAGGAACCCCATTGATAGATTTTTTTAGCAGCTAGAGCTTGATTAGCCGTACCAATTAAAGGTCCCAAAGCTGTCGCACCTGCGGCGCCGCCTAAGGCCTTAAGTACGGATCGTCTGGTTAGTTCATTCATTCTTATTCTCCCTTGAAAGTTTTGCTGCACATAGAATATGGCAGCGGCAAGATGTTAGTATATTCAGATGCATGATTCCAAAATCGAGCATTTTTTGATTTTCTTGTACATATCATATCAAATATTATGATCTAAGAATACGCATCTTCAAGGTTCAATGTGCCGGAAACCTTCAGAAAGTTAAGAATTCTTAATCGCTAAATGATGCCAATAGAGAGAAATAGGCCTGTAATGCTTTATATTCGGTGAGTTTGTGTCGTAGAAATGCAGTGTCAGGGGCATATCGGGGCCCCGACATTACGGTTTAAGTAGATATTAGAAAACCACCACGAATTGAAATCAGAATGCTTTCGTCGTATTTGGTCGCGTTTTATTCGATGGCGTAAAGCCGGAACGTTCTGCCTCTCTTGGTTCTTTGACCCAAACCTCTCGATTTGGATGAATGCCGCCGCCACGTGATGCTGGTACCGCAGAATGACGCGCACGGTGTAAAAGGCGCGTGTCAGCGTCCCCACAAAACGGATGAGTGCCGCCATTGTCCGCAACTTCTTTCTCCCAAACCGCTTTGCGCTTAGCAAGCGTATCTGGATCATCAAGTGCTGCGCAATTCAGCTCGTTGGTATTCAGGTCTGCGATAATCTCATCCCCATCATGGATAAATGCGATTGGGCCACCCAGTGCCGCTTCAGGCCCCACATGCCCAATGACCAGCCCAACAGAACCGCCAGAGAAACGCGCATCTGTCATTAAGGCAATCACGATGCCTTTATCGCGACAAATGGTTGTGATGCGGGCCGTCGGGTCGAGCATTTCTGGCATACCTGGTGCACCACTTGGGCCTTCATAGCGAACAATGACCATGTCGTTGTTTTCGAAGCTATAAGGTGTATCGTCAAGGGCCTTTAGAAGGTCGCTTTGTCCATTGAAAATGCGCGCTTTACCGCGGAAAAGATTATCGCCCAGGCCGCCCTCAACACCCGCAAGTTTTAAGATAGCAGAAAAATCTGGTGACAAGTTGCCACCAAGTAAGCGCAATCCACCGGTTGGTTTGTAGGGCGTTTCAACGGTGTAGATCACTGTGCCGTCCGGACCTGGTGTATTGAGGCGTTCGACCTGTTCACTGAGCGTTTCGCCCGTGCAGGTCATGACGTCACCATTCAGTAGGCCCATCTCAAGAAGTTCGCGCACGATCACTTGAACGCCCCCAACTTTATCAATATCGACCATCGAATATTTGCCATACGGCCGAGCGTCTGTGAGGACAGGTACGACATACTGCGAGAAGTGATTGAACTCTTCTGGCGTCATGACATCTTTCCAGAAGTTTTCATATCCGGCAGCGCGCGCAATCTCAGGCACATGTAAAACGACGTTGGTAGAACCACCAACGGCCAATGCAACGATCAAGGCATTGCGTAAAGAGTCGCGAACAACGATATCGCGTGGCTTTAGGTCTGCCTCAATCATTTTTGCTAAATGATGGACAAGTTCGTCAGGAAATTCATTGAGGCGTCTTGGGTCATCCGAAGCGGGTGATACCATATGCAGCGGTTGCATACCTGCGACGCCGATAAATGTTTGCATGGTGTTGTACGTGAACATGCCGCCACAACTTCCAATGCCAGGGCACGCATTGCATGCAATGTGATGGCGGTATTCAGGGTCAGGATGGCCGGCGACTTCATATGCACTGACAATATCGATTGCGCCGCCAGTTTTTGGATCAATGCCAGGATGAATGGCGCCGTCAGACATGATGATTGCCGGCTCATTGTGCTCAAGCAGCGCAGCAAGCGTGCCTACAGGGGGTTTGTCGCAGGCAACAACCGCGATGGTTCCAGCAAGGCCACTGGCTTCAAGATGTTCGCAAAGCGCGTCATTGGTGACTTCACGACCAATGAGCGAGTAGCGCATTTCGCGCGTACCATTTCGAATGCCATCCGAAGTGGCGACTGTGTATTGAGGTTCAACGAGACGCAGCTTCAGTTGGCCAGGCTCGGTTCCAATGCTATCCCTAAGTCGGGCGTGAATCGCATTAACTTTGTCTGTGACGCCCAAATAGCATTGGCTATCGCCCTTGGTTCCCACGACGCCGACTGTTGGCTCATGTATTAAATCCGGGCTGGTGCCGAGTTCCTTTGCCATACCGATGGTTTGAGCCGAGCGCCCAGGATGGCGATCAATGAGTAGAGGTTTGGACTTTGACATAGGAACTCCTTAACGCGAAAAAACGGGTAAGACGCAGTTATGTTTTCACCTTAGTGTGCGTCTCTTTTCAAGGGCTCATATGGCCAGCATCGCTTCCAGAACTCAAGTTCTGATTTTATTTTCGATGTAAAAAAGGGTCGCTTGAAGTGTCTTGTTTTGTTAATTGTTCAAGCCACTTCAGCCCCTTTGCAAAGTTACTTATTGGGTCTCTCCCTTTATCGCTGGTGATACGATCATCGCAGGAGGGCCTGTAATTTTGTTCCCTCTGGTGTCTACGATGGCTGGCCTGAACTCAGACATTCCTGTGGTGTCACGGAGGACAAGGTTATTGAGTGTAAGCAGGACAATGGCTGCCAGTATTACGATGCCCATTAAAATCAGTAGCTTGCTTACGCGGCGTTCAATATCGTTAATGCTCGTCATTTTTCATTTTCTTTCGTGCACAAGCCGGATGCCAAAACGACACACGTTGCAGGTGCAGTTATTCTCTGTTGGTTATGAATATGGGCCAGCACTAGACATTCATGAAATGAGTAATTAACATCTAAGGTATGAATTTAAATTATGACTTAGTGTTTCAATGGATGTCTTCATGATCCCCAACTTAGAGAGTGATCTTCTGCGCACACTCGTCGCCATTGCCGAGACCAGTAACTTCACGCGCGCCTCTAAAGTTGTTGGGCGTACGCAGTCTGCGGTGAGCGTTCAAATGAAGAAGTTGGAAGAAATTGTTGATGAGCGATTGTTTGAACGTGGTCCTCGTGGCGTGGTGCTCACGATCGCGGGCGAAAAGCTCGTCAAGGATGCGAGACGCATCATCTTACTGCTGGATCAGGCTTCAGCGTCATTGCACTCAGAACCTCTTGATGGATGTGTCCGTGTCGGCATACCCGAGGAATATGGCGGGACGGTTCTGCCTAAAGTCCTGTCGCGATTTTGCAAGATACATCCAAAGGTCGAGGTAATCGTTCGTTGTAGTCCGTCATCTGAGCTTAATACTGGACTCGACAAGGGCGACCTGGACTTGGTCGTGGTCCATGAGGAAGTGGATAAAGTGGGAGGTGAGGTTCTTTTCAATGATCCCGTGGTCTGGATTACATCGGACGAACATTTCCAACACGAATGTAGGCCATTGCCGGTTGCGATCTATGAAAAAGGATGTTGGTGGCGGGAGTGGGCACTTGGTGGGCTCGACCAGAGACAGAAGGATTATCGCATTGCGTATGTGAGTAATAGCCCTTTTGGCCTTAAGGCAGCAGCGTCATCTGGTATTGCTGTGGCGATACTAGCGCAGAGCCAAATCCCTGATGGTTGCCGAGAACTCACCCCGGAAGAGGGTTTCCCACGCCTTCAAGGGACGAACATGGTTCTTCGGCAACGCACGCAGAACAAGTGCGATGCAAGATTAGGCATGGCCCAAGCCATACGCGAAGCATTCCATGCATCCGCAGTGCATGCGAAAGTGGCATGATTGAGAGGAGCGTGCTCCCATTAAGGGCGATGAAAGCAAACGCAGAAACTTAGCTCGATGTTTTAATTCTCGAAACAGCCCGTTCAATCTGTTCAGAAGTTGATGAAGGCAAACCTGACCCTTTCATATTAAACTCAAGTGATCCTTCGCCTGACCGTTTAAACCCATAAAAAAGTTTATTGAGGCTGACGGGGTTGCAGTCATTTGAGAATGAAGATTCATTCCTTGGAACATCATAGAAACACAGTTCATTTTCTTTGATTTTCCATTTCGCGTCAAACTGTTCGCTAACATACCACGAGCTGCTCATGGGCACGCATGTGATGCTAAAACTGGCTTTATCTAAATCGCGAAATTGAATCTGTATTTTACTTGAGCCAGATTTTATGGACCCAGGATAACATTGATCAATTGTCCCTTCTGCCATATTCCCTTTAAACAAATCAAACAGCAGGCGTCCGTCAATTCCGTCACCTGGCTTTGGGACTTCTAGCTCGTCGTAAGCCACTTGAGCTTGAGAATTTGTCGTAACCTGTAAGGTCGGTGCAGATGTGAAATTGACGGCGCATTTTTTTTGTATCGACTCGCGTTCAATCGCTTCTTTCTCACCTTTTAGGCGGGAATACTCCTGTGCTTCTGCCCCGTCGCCACCTTCTACCAAGAATAAAGCAGGCCAGAACAATATCAGCCCAACACCGACCTGAGCTGCATCTGCATCAGCCGTTTCCTTCAACGCCCGATGTAAATCTGTCGCATGGTCTGAAACCCGACTAGCTTCTGCTCGAAGTTGATCACAATCATAACTCTGGTAATGCAGATCAGAAACTTGTGCTGTATGAAATTAGTCAGGCTGGCTTGCACATGCAGAGACAACAAAAGCGGCAAGAACTGCGAGTATTTTCTTCATAAATCCCCCTAGAATACATCACGAACCCCATACGTTATATGTGAAAGTACACAAATACTAAATTAGAAGCTTTATAAAGGGTCTGGAGAGGTCATGATGCTTCGCTAAAGTCAGAAGTTTTTTACCTGCATTGAAACCGTCTTGCCGCTATCGAGCACGCGCGAGCCAATGGCGACGAACCCTCTTTCTTGATGAAATTTTAGCGAGTCTTCATTTGGCGGCATGTGGTCCATCTCGGCGGAGATTTGCAAAAGGCCTTGCTGCTGTGCCCAGTCAATCACGTAAGCGTACAGCTGACTGCCAATCCCGTGACCGCGACCATCCTCTGATATGACGATACGATCAATATAGATATAGCGATTTAACCGGTCATTAAACCATTGAAAGTTGTCGTTCTCATAGGCGTCGCCCTGGATCATGGCCAACATAAAGCCGACGATCTTGCCCTCGTTTTCTGCTACAAGACAAAGGCTCGAGATATCAAATAAATGCTTAAATCGGGACGCATCCATCGGGCTAGTCACTGTGACAAACGTCTCGTTCAGTGCAACAATATCATCGGTATTGGCTAACGTGGCTGGGTAAATCTTCATCATTGTAAGGCTGACCTCTCTTGTAAGGTGCTGTCAATTTCGCAATCATCTGTTCTGGCAGTGACCATTACTGCGAAAGCTTAGGGGGAGCGTCTTGTCTATTACACTGTTGAAGACGTTGATTGCGATCTCGGAGCGCGGGAGTTTCAGTGCTGCCGCAGACGAGATATGTATTTCCCAAGCTGCTGTTGGCCAACAAATGAAGCGCCTTGAAGAGAACCTCAACGTCACGTTGTTCGACAGGTCACAAAGAACGCTGACGCTCAATCAACTCGGGAAAGCGTTGGTCCCAAAAGCACGGGGTATTGTCCATGCTTACGAGACCATGCTTGATGATCTTGTTGGTGGTGCTGCACATTTTGGCCAACTGACGTTGGGTGCCGTGCCCTCAACAACCTCAATCATGGTGCCGATGGCGATCAAGCGACTTGTCGCCGCCCATCCAAACCTGCATGTGCACGTGGTAACAGGTCTCTCTGATGATCTGACAGATCAGGTGGAGCGCGGCGCGTTAGATGTCGCGATACTCAGTTTAAAAGATAAGCCTAGCGCCAATATGAACTGGCAGCCGTTGGCTGAAGAAGAGATGGTTTTGCTCGCATCACCACAGTTAAGCGGTGATGATCCGCTGCAACTCCTTCGTGAACAGCCATATATACGTCATACGCGCCGCGGCGCTGTTGGGGTTTTGGCCGAGGCATGGCTGTCGGAAAACAATATTCCTGTCCGCGGTACGATGGAATTGGAATCACTGGATACAGTCGTAAACATGGTGTCCCACAATCTTGGTGTTTCCCTCGTGCCCAATATTTGTGTTCCGGGTGCAGCATTCGCAGCGATGAGGGCGATTCCATTAGGGGGTAAATCGATTTCACGGAAGCTCGGTATTTTAACCCGTGCAGATTGCCCAAAGTTTCTGTTGGTAGATCAGTTGCTGAAGGAGCTCTTGGGAACGATTCCTGTAAAATCTGTCTAAACAATGACATTAAAGAATATCTTTAATGTGTGTAAAAATTATATGATTTGACGAATGCATAGCTTTAGTTAGGTTCTAGTTACAATCTTTTTTGGGAGAATTCAGTGTCAGTAAACAAACGTATCGTGGCGGACTTTGTGAAGAACGATATTTCGTTCGTCACCACAGTGCCGTGTAAGCAGCTAGCCGGTGTTATCGATGAAATCGAAAATAGCCCGGAGATCTTTCATATTCCGTCGAATAAAGAAGATGAGGGAATGGGTCTTTGTGCTGGTGCTTTCATGGGCGGCAAACGCCCAGCTATCATCATGCAGAACACAGCTTTGGGCGTAACGTTGAATACGCTCGCCACGCTGACACAGTTCTATCGTATGCCATTGCCGATGCTGATCAGTTATCGCGGTGAACTTGGTGAGCCCGTAGCATGCCAAGTCGAAATGGCTGTTCACACTAAGGCACTTTTGACGCAATTCCTGATCCCGACCTATCACTTCCACAAGGAATCAGATGCGGACGAGCTCGATAACATTCTGAAATACACATTCATGTGCAACAAGCCAGTTGCCATCCTGACCGATGCGACTTTCTGGAAAGGAGAAAAAGAATGATCCGCTCCGAAGTACTCAAAAGCCTGCTCCCTGTAATTTCTGACGAATTCGTCGTGTGCAACATTGGCCTTCCAAGCCAAGAACTTCATATGATGGATGATCAGCCGACGAACTTCTACATGCTCGGTACCATGGGACTGTCATCCTCGATTGGTCTCGGCGTTGCTTTGGCACAAAACCAGAAAGTCATTTCTATTGATGGTGATGGGTCGGTTCTGACCAACTTTGGTACGTTGCCAACGATTGCCAACAATGTTGCTGATAACTTTATTCTGCTCATCATTGATAACGGCAGCTATGGTTCCACAGGTGATCAGCCAACGTATGCTGGTAAGAAGACATCACTCTCAGCCGTTGCTACAGCATGTGGCTGTGAGAACGTTGTCGAGTGCCAGGCTGAAGATGCGGCAGAAACACTCAAGGCAGCATTAGCCAGCAACAAGATGACCATCATCGTTTGTAAGTGCGAGTCTGGGAATATCCCAGTGCCAGTCATCACCATGGACCCGGTATCTATCCGAGATCGCTTCATGAACGAGCTTAAGGTTCGTAACGGGTAATCTGTCATGGCCGGGTTTCCCGGCGTGACAATGCAGATCGCGTGTCAGGCCGTCCGTACGTAGGTTTTCTTTAAACGTATGGATCGCCGCACGCGAGCCGCTCCCCTAATCTGAGGAAAAGCTCAATGTTTTTCAACTCTGATATCCATTCAAGCGAAGATGCCAGACGCCTTGCGAAAAGGTATCTGCCGTGGATGGTCTTCGATTATATCGATGGGGCTGCGGGTAACGAATTTGGCGAAAAACTAAATCGCCAAACACTACAGAATATCCATCTTGAGCCGCGTGTTTTGAACAATGTTGAGCATCGCTCCCTCAGTGTTCCGTTGTTTGGCAAAGACGCTGGATTACCATTCGGCATCAGCCCTATGGGTATGGGTAATTTATCGCGTCCGGGTGCGGACCTCATGCTGGCACGTATGGCAGCGGATAAGAAAATCCCCGTTGGTGTTTCGACGGCGGCATCTACCTCGCTGGAAAAAATGATCGAAGTCAGCGAAGGGCAGGCCTGGTTTCAGCTATATTTCAGTGGTGACGAGACGTCTTCGCTATCTCTGATCAACCGCGCAGAAGTGGCCGGATACGAAACGCTGATCTGGACGGTTGATGTACCTGAAGTCGGCCGCCGCCCCCGCGAGTTACGTCGCGGATTTAAAATGCCGTTTCATATTGGCGTGCCACAGTTCATCGACTTTGCGCTGCATCCAGAATGGTCATTGTCGAGCCTTTATCATGGTAAGCCGGAGCTTGCGAATTTTGGCGGCGAACACAAAAAGTTTGATCGTCATGCTAGTCGCGCCGGTGCTGATTGGGATCTTCTCGATCGGATGAGGTCTGCGTGGAAAGGCAAGCTTGTGATCAAGGGTGTCTTAAATGCGGAAGATGCCTGCAAGATGAAAGACGCTGGTGTCGATGGGATACTCGTGTCGAGTCACGGCGGGCGCCAACTAGATAGTGCACCGCCGCCAATCAATGCGCTTAAACGTATCCGCAAAGCCGTCGGTAAGAAGTTTCCACTGTTTTATGATACAGGTCTCCGCAGTGGCGAGGACGTCATCAAAGCTTATGCCGTTGGTGCAGATTATGTGTTCTTTGGCCGTCCGTTTCAGTTTTCCATTGCGGCCAATGGTGAACGCGGTCTAAAGCAGATGTTCCACGTCCTCACAGACGAAGTCAGCATAACCCTGGCGCAAGTCGGCATGACCAATATGCTCGACGTAAAGAAGGGCGCATGTATTTCAGCGGAGTAAACCTATGGAGAACCTTGTAGCACCCGACACAGCCACGCTGGATAAGTTGAAAAAAGTTCTTGGCCCTTCTGGCTGGAAACCCTCTGACGACGCAGCACGCTTTTATGAAGATCCGCGTGATCGGTTCACCGGTCAAAGCGCCTTGATCGCCTTGCCAGATTCCACGGAACAAGTGGTCGAGCTCGTCAAGATTTGCCAGGCAGCAAAAGTCGGTATCGTGCCTTATAGCGGTGGCACCGGTGTTGTTGCGGGTCAATTTTCGCCGGATAGCGATGGGCTGATTATCCTGTCGCTTGAACGCATGAACAAAGTCCGCGAGGTTTCGTTAGAAGACGAAATTCTTGTCGCCGAAGCGGGCTGTATCCTTTCTGATATTCACCGGGCCGCCGAGGACGTGGGTAAAATATTTCCTCTCAGCATGGCGTCTCAAGATAGTTGTCGGATTGGCGGTAATCTCGCGACGAATGCAGGTGGCATTCAGGTATTACGCTACGGTAACGCACGCGATCTTTGCATCGGCATCGAAGCTGTGATGGCGGACGGATCGGTCCTGCAAGAGCTCAACCCGCTGCGCAAAAACAACACGGGTAATGATCTCAGGCATTTATTGATCGGTAGCGAAGGTACGCTTGGGGTTATCACTGCAGCATCCTTAAAGCTGATGCCGAAAAACCCGGAAACGATCACAGCGTTTTGCGCGGTAAGTAATCCTGCTGCTGCCGTGACCTTGCTGCATACGGTCAAAGGCGCGCTTGGTGACACCGTAAGTGGCTTCGAGTTGCTGTGTGATTTTGGTATGAACTTGCTGGCCGAGCATTTTCCTGACGACGTCGTTCCGTTCGAACAATCTTATGGCTGGTATGTCTTGATCGAAATTTCGGGACATGCCGGTATCAAGGATGAGCTTGAAGAAACATTGGCGGCGGGCTTTGAGAGCGAGTTGGTTTTGGACGCCGTCGTTGCGCAATCTGATGCTCAACGCGAAGCCTTGTGGCGTCTTCGTGAACGGACACCAGAAGCAAATCGTCTGACGGGGGCTATCTGCAATAGTGATACTTCTGTGCCGATCAGTCAGATCAATGCGTTCGTCGCCAAATCGGATGCGGCTATTCTGGCGATCCATGATGGGTTGAGGGTTAATAGTTACGGTCACATCGGGGACGGAAACATCCATCTGAATGTGTTCTCGCCGGCTGGAACAACCAAGAAAGACTTCTTAGCTAGCCACCCCGAAAGCCGCGAGGCTGTGCGCATGGCGATCAACGAAGTGACCCATGACTGCGGCGGCACGATCAGTGCAGAGCACGGGATTGGTCGCCTTAAGACATCTGATTTGGAAATGTACTGCTTGCCCGGAAAGTTCAACGCCATGAAGAGCATCAAAGCAGCCCTTGATTCAAACGGGATCATGAACCCGGGCGCACTATTTTCTGACTAGTTCTGCCAATCTTTTTTAATAACCATAGAATTGTTCATGGATTAAATGCCCTTGGCGTGATTGATTGAGGTATCACACGTTGTAGGCTGTGACCTACGTCCAAAATAAACAGAATAACCCTTAGTAATGAGCAAAACCATCACACAAGATCAGCATGCTATCCCTCCCAAGGTCCCCGTGAAGCTTAAAACCTTGCAGCGTATCTTTTCAATGCTCAAGCCATACAAGCTGCAGGTTGTGGGCGCTATGGTGGCGTTGCTGTTTACAGCAGGTTCAACATTGGCTATCGGCCAAGGGTTGAGATTCCTTATTGATGAAGGTTTCTCAGGCAACGATCCGAGCGTGTTAACGACGGCTTTGCTTTTTTTGTTTGGAATCGGTGGAGCGATTGCTTTTGGCAGTTTCATGCGGTTCTATTTGATGACTTGGCTGGGTGAGCGCGTGGTCGCCGATCTACGGCACAATGTCTTCGAGCGTATTATTGAACTAGATATCGCTTTCTTTGAGACAACGCGCACCGGTGAATTGCTATCCAGGCTGACCACGGACACAACGTTGCTGCAGACGGTGATCGGTTCCAGCTTCTCTCTCGCATTGCGCAACACGATCGTCTTGTTTGGCGGCCTTGTCATGATGTTTGTAGCTAACGCAAAACTTGCAACAGTCGCCGTCGTTCTTGTTCCAATCATCATTGTGCCTGTCATTTATATCGGCAGGAAAGTGCGTGTCTTATCAAAAGAAAGTCAGGCACGGGTCGCGGATGTTGGTGCGTTTGCCGAGGAAAGTATTAATGCAATTCGAACCGTCAAAGCCTTTACCCAGGAAAAAACCAATTTAGCGCGCTTCGATCAAGAAGTAGAAGGCGCCTTTAAAACCGCGCTGCGTCGAGCACGATTGCGAAGCACGTTGAGCGCTACTGTGACAGTGGTTGTCTTTGTGGGATTGGGTTCTGTGCTTTGGGTCGGCGGTAACGACGTTATAATGGGGAACTCTACGGGCGGTGAACTTGGCGCGTTCTTGTTCTATGCCGTCATGGTCGCCGTCGCGGCGGGAGTTGTCTCTGAGGTATATGGGGATGTGCAGCGCGCCGCCGGTGCGACCGAGCGATTGATGGAATTGATCAACGTGCAGCCAAGCATCTTTGCGCCGGAAAACCCTGTCTCGCTGAACGACCCGTCATCGGAAAATGACGGTCAGATCGCCTTTGAAGATATCACTTTTCATTACGAATCAAGACCGGATAAAGCCGCACTTAGCGACTTCGCATTGTCGGTGAACAAAGGTGAGACGGTTGCTTTGGTTGGCCCGTCCGGGGCTGGAAAATCCACGGTGTTCCAATTGCTGTTGCGCTTTTACGATCCGGACACAGGAAAGATCTGTATTAACGGCAAGAATATCTCAGAGGTTGATCCAATCGCCCTGCGCAGGGAAATTGCTTTGGTGCCACAAGATCCGTTCATATTCGGCACCGACGCGATGGAAAATATTCGTTACGGCAGACCCGATGCGACGGATGAAGAGGTGATCGCCGCCTGCAAAGAAGCTGTGCTGGATGATTACATCTGTTCCTTACCTGATGGCTACAAAACATTTCTTGGTGAAAAAGGTATCCGTTTGTCGGGTGGTCAAAAGCAACGCCTATCCATTGCCCGTGCCATCCTCAAGAACCCGGCATTTTTACTTTTGGATGAAGCGACCTCTGCACTGGATGCTGAGAATGAGCGTTTGGTTCAAATAGCGCTCAGCCATCTCATGCAGGGTCGTACGACACTGGTCATCGCGCACAGGTTGGCAACGGTGCTCAATGCCACGCGTATCGCGGTCATCGTCGACGGTGGTATTGAAGCCACCGGCACACACGAAGAATTGCGCCTAAGCAACGATATATATAAACGCTTCGCTGACCTGCAATTCATCGATCAGCCGTCGAACGCCGACGAAAGTAACTAAGCGTTACCCCAAATCAGGTTCTGGCACTGCAAAGTCTTCTGGGCGGAGGAAGATTGTTGTGCGCCTTGCGAAACGGGGGAGGTTGGCGTCGAAGGGTTCCCGGCGGTGCCACAGGCGCGCGTTGTCCCACATAATTACATCGCCATTGCGCCAAGAATGTTGATAGATGAAATCATCTTGTAGCATGTGCTGGCTTGCGGCTCCGATGAGCTCTTTGCTCTCTTCCTCGTTCAAGTCTTCGATAACGAGTGTCTTGTTGGGATCGAGGTAGATCGATTTCTGCCCGGTGGCAGGGTTTTCAAGAATGATGTCGTGTGTCGCAGGCGGCGTCCTGTCGTTAATCTTCTTCATTGTCTCGGGATCACCCTTAAAGTCCCGTTGTGTCGAGGACTCTGCTTTCATACCGTACTTGGCCGTGGCGCGGCGGCCTTCCAATTGATTTCTAAGATTATCCGGCATCGTGTCGTAACCAAGCTTGGTGTTACAAAACGATGTCTGTCCGCCATTTTCTGGCACTTCGATGGCATAAAATATTGAGCCACTGGCAGGGCGTTCGCGGTAAATTTGATCATGGTGCCAATAGACCTCGTACGTTCCAAGGCCGCCCATCGGCGTGCCATCTGGTCGCTTTAGCGCCGTGATATAGATAATTTCTGGATGGATGGGTGACAACATGTCGTCCCGGACCAGAATATCCAGATCGCCGAAACGTTTGCTGTATTCGACCTGTTCGCGCTCGGTTAGGCTTTGGCGGCGAAATAAAAGCAACGGCTCTTCTTGCCATAACTTGTAAATCTCGTCGAACGTCTTGGCATCGAGATTAGCTAAATCCACATCAAGGACTTCATGGCCAAATGTATTTTTCAATGCGCGCGTTTGTAATGTCATAATCTTCTTTCCTTGATGTGATGATCTTTAGATTTCGATGTTAGCTTAAAAGTTTCCCTTGGCCTTAATCGCATGATAGCGGCTGAGAAGTCTCTCAGCTCTGATGACCACGGGGACGTCTATCATTTTGCCGTCGACACGAATGGCCCCAATGCCATTTTTTACGGCATCGTCATAGGCCGAGATGATTTTTTCGGCCTGTTCAACTTCTTGGGCGGTGGGGGTGAATTCTTTATTCAATATCGGGATACCGCTTGGATGGATAACACTGGCCGCTTGGAAACCGAATTTACGTGATCGGCGTACATTGGCGCGAAAGCCTTCAATATCCGTGTAGTCTGCAACAGTGCCGATGAACCCCATGGCCATAATTTTTGCGGATTTGGCTGCAATCATGATGGTTTGCTTTGGCAGCATTAAGGTTTCTGCATCCGGGGTCATATCCGTGTCTAAGGCAAAATCTTCGCCGCCCAAATTCATGCCAACATTTCGAGAACTCGCGCGGGCAACTTCGTGCGCACGGAAATACGCATCAGCCGTTTCAATCATCGGGATGAA
>CAWUWH010000010.1:0-3513 GCA_963926035.1 uncultured Rhodospirillales bacterium | reverse complement strand
CCTTGCGTGGCAATATCAGTTTCTTTTATTCGCGGGCCTTTCCATTGTCAGTGTTGCCGGTGGACGTCTATGGATGAAACGGCACCCAACAGTGTCTGAGCATCCAACACTTAACCGACGTGGCGAACAGTATGTCGGACGGCGTTTTACACTCAGTGAGCCCATCGTTGATGGTATCGGCAAGATCACCGTAGATGATTCAACCTGGCAAGTCAGTGGCGACGATATGCCCGCAGGCGTGCATGTGACTGTAACCGGCATTGATGGATCTATCTTCCGCATTGAAAAGACCGACTCTACGTCAAAATGACCACGCCAAATTATATTATTGATGGACCGGATAGCGCGCCCCTGACACTTGTTTTAGCCCATGGTGCCGGTGCACCCATGGACAGCAATTTCATGAATTGGATAGCATCAGGCGTGGCGCAGAGCGGCTTTCGTGTCGTTCGTTTTGAGTTCCCATACATGGCGGACCGCCGGGAAACTGGAAAGAAGAAACCACCTAACAGATTGCCAATCCTGCTGGATACATGGAATGCCGTTATCGCCGACCTCGGTCCAGAAACGCTGGTGGTTGGTGGGAAATCGATGGGCGGGCGCATTGCCAGTATGGTTGCTGATGATGCCAAGGTGCGAGGCGTCGTATGTTTAGGATATCCTTTCCATCCTCCCGGCAAGCCAGAGAAACTAAGAACCGAACATCTTATCGAGCTGAAGACACCTGCATTATTCTGCCAAGGCGAGCGCGATCCATTTGGCACGAAAGATGATGTGCCAGGCTTTGGGATTTCAAAAAATATTCAAGTGCATTGGTCGCCGGATGGTGATCATGGCCTTAAGCCGCGCAAGAAATCTGGCTTCACTGAAGAGAAAAATATAGCAGACGCGATTGATACCATTTGCGGATTCATGAAGACACAATAACCCTGCTCGTCTATTGGCTTCGAACACCGGGCGGCGTAAAGTTTTTTATATAAGGAGAATACCATCATGCAACTCGATCATATCAATGTCGTTACGGAAGACCTGGACGCAACCGTATCATTTTTTGCTGATGTCATCAGCCTACACGATGGTCATCGCCCTTATTTTGGGAGCGCCGGGTCATGGATGTATGGTGAGAAAGATGGTACTGCCATCGTCCATATTGTCGTGAGCAAACCTGATACAGGTGGCACTGGACCGTTGGATCATGTCGCCTTTCGAGGCCAGGATTTAGATGTGTTGACGGCAAGGCTTGATGCGCATGAAATTAAATTTGATGTGCGTACTGTGCCAGGGACAGGTGACCGGCAAATATTCTTCAACGCACCGTTTGGCCTTAAGATTGAAGTTAACTTCCCGCCTAAAGCCAGATGAACGACGACCCAACAAAAATTCGCAAACGATCTGTCAGCATCGCAGGGCACCAGACAAGTGTGTCGATGGAAGATGCATTCTGGCAACGGTTGAGCGAGATTGCGGCATCACGCGGGGTAAGTGTCAGCGCACTCATTCGAGACATCGACACCGAGCGCACCGGCAACCTATCCAGCGCGCTCCGCGTGTTCGTGTTAACGCAATCTGGTCATTACTGAAACAACTTAAGAAGTAAATCTGTTGGGTTCAATTGCTGCTGCTGAGGTTGCGGTTGTTGCGCTGGAGGCTCGTTGCCACTTTGTGGCTGCGGTTCAGGCGTTGTTGGCTGCGACTTTGTACCGCCGCCCAGGATACCTTGCAACAACCCGCCAACACCTGGAATTTTCTTTTCAAGTTTATCCAGCCCCGGAATTTTTATACCGCTTCCGCCAGCACTGCTCGCACCACTGAAAGATTGAATTTTAACGTTCGGCTTATCTATATCACCGGTTACCTGAAACGGAATCTTGCTGGGGATGCGCGCTACGTTGGCAAGAACAGTGCCGAGAATCCCCTGATCAACAGATATATTGCCGCCAACATTCATGCTCCAGAGTGGCAGGTTTATATCGCCCGTAATATCACCTTTATAGATATTCGAGATGATCTTTGTATCTTTCGTATTGATCGTGCCGCTCGCAATTGTGAACGTACTGGTCACATCGGTCTCACCGATCCCCGTTTTTGCACCTGCTCCAATCAGCGAGCCTAGTCCACTGTTCAGGACTTCAAAAACCTGCAACAACGGGCCAAGTGCCAAACCAATAACGGGCATATCTGCCAAAGATGATTGACCTTTGATGCCTTTAATTTCGATGGCACCTGCGCCTTTAAGAGAGCCAACCCAATCGGCAACAGTGCGCCCCGCCGTCAGCACATCGATCCGCGTCGTGAGTGTGCCCGTCGTACCAGAAATACCTGCGGCCTTAGATGCCGCGCCGATATCCATATTAGCAACAGTTACGAGGCCAGCCAGTTTCGGCTTATCGCCGGATGCGTTGACACTCGCATTCGACATCACGGAGCCACCGAATACGACGCCTGAAAATTCGCTCATATTCAACACACCATTATTAAGTGTGCTCAGTAACTTTGCGCCTTCCAGATTATATTCGTGATAAGAAACACGCGACGAGGTCAATGTGACATCGGCATCAACAGATCTTAACGCCGTCAGGTCTACAGGTTCAGGGGACCAGCGCTTGGAGACACTCGCAATCAGGTGTTTGAAATCAAGTTGACCATTTTCAGGCACCCAAAATTTTGCCGGAATAACCCGCGCCGGTGTTGTTGGTGATAAAGATGCCGATTTTTGAGCTGGCAAGAATGGATCGACAACAACATTACCTATACTCAGCGTCGTTACAATTTTTGGTCGCGCACCATCAAGTGCAACGGTACCCTCACCATTAAGTTTTGCCGCACCGATGGCAGCAACCAGCTTTGAGAACGAGAATGCGCTCACGCCGCCTTTAAGAGATGTGGTGATGTCCAAGCCGCCAATCTTACCGGCAGGCTGATATCCACTGCCCAACCGCCGTAACAAAGAAGCTGTATCGTCATGACGAATACGAACACCCAGATCGAACATATTAACAGGATCAAGGAACCTGAGTTGGCCATCAGCATTCATCGTTGCCGCCATTGCTGATACTTCTGATTTGATCTGCGGTGTAAGCAAAGCGCCGTCGACTTGCGTTTTTAAACTGACTTTGCCAAGAGATTTCGCCGGCACCGGCAATGCGGCACCAACAAATCCCGCCACAACACTCGCATCACGAATATCTGTACTAAGTGACAGTTTTTTCGCTTTTGGGCTGCCTCCCAAATCCAGAATTGAGCCCGTAATAGATGTTGATGACGAAAGCATATCTCCAATTCTAAATTTTCGAATTGTCAGATCACCCTGAACAAGACTCAAATCTGCAGCAACATCACGAAGCGTCACACCAGATGATTTCAGAGTTCCAACGTTTGCCAGAATATTGGCATCAAAAGTCGTTAACGGCTCTAACGAATCAAATATCCCACCCACTGGGATATTTTTCTTAGCTTCAGGTGATGTTGTTGGTGCATCTATCTGGGGCTTAGGCGCTGCCTTAACAAGTTTTT
>CAWUWH010000009.1:0-4315 GCA_963926035.1 uncultured Rhodospirillales bacterium | reverse complement strand
AAATCGAACGGACCCATTACGCATAGCTATGGGTTATGACGGGGTGTTCGCCGACTGGTTACCGTTCTCTGGTGATGCCGGAGGCATAACATGGCCATCAACGACTGATGGGGTTGTTTTTGAAGATTTCGCTATTCGGTTTGATCCCTGGCAGATGCGATTGCAAAAGTTTGGGTTTGCAACAGAATCTGTGACGTTACGGCTATCGGGGACAGCATCAAATCCTTCTTTAATGGTTGGTCTGGATGCAAGTCTGTCTGGTGAAGTTCTGCCGGGCTATAAAATAAATGGCGGATTTATATCTCTGGAAAGTCAGATTGGATACGGTAAGGAAGGTATTCGGGTTTATCCTCAAGGCTGTGTAAATGTTCGTGCGACACAACTGATAATCAATGATGCCATCTTGCGGCCAGGGCCGATCTCACTTTGCCCCGATGAAAACGGCGCTCCATTGGTTCATGCAATCATGGATCCTAGTGGCCTTAAGCGTATTGATTTTGCAAGCCTCCTCAAAGCAACTGAATTTGCGCTCAAAGGCGTTGGAGAATATCCATTGTCTGGCACGTCGCCAAGTTTTGCAGGGACTGGAAGTTTTGATGTTACGTGAGGGACGTGGTGGGCTAAGACGTTACCAAAAGTGGTGATATTCGAATTGAAGGACCTGATATTGCTATTGCTGGCTTGGACGGTGTTTTAAGTGTTGAGGGCCGCGAGAAAATACTTAGTGCAAAACTCAACCTGACCAAAGGCAAGTTGGTTGATCATCGCCGGCCCCTGCGATTTACGCCGATTGCGGTGCGCGGGTTAGCTGAGCATCGATCGGGCTCAGTCGATTTTAAAGGGTATATTGGGTTTGTTGACGGACCAGAAGCTCAGATTGACGCGCGCCACCGGTTCCAAAATGATTGAGGCCATTTTGAAATCAAGTTGCCGAGATGGACAATCCTTCCGGGCAAAGCCCAACCGCAAGATTTGATACCTTTACTTCGTGGCCATGTGGCAGATGTCTCTGGTGCGGTTACAGCTGACGCTCGGGTTAATTGGTCTGGCGCACGCATGACGTCAACTGGATCTATTGGTTTAGCTGATCTTGATTTTGGGACCACTCCAGCTGCATTCTTGGGCATTAATGGAATGATCCTTTTCGATGACCTTTTAGAATTAAAATCTAAGGGCGAACAAACGCAGAAGATAGGTTCGGTTGATGCGGGTCTGCCACTTCGGTCTGGTGATGTGCGGTTTGATTTACCAAGTAACGGTTCTCTAAATATATTATCTGTAACTTGGCCATTGGCAGGTGGGACTATTAGCTTTCGAGATGTAAATATCCCAACATCGTTTGTGGCGACGATTAAATCACTAGATGCCAAGGAAATTGCCCCGATCGATTGATATTGAAAATTTGGAGGCGGAGGGGCGTCTTGAAGGAAGTGTTCCAATTCGAATAACTGATACCGGGCCAATCATTGATAACGCGCGGATATGGACGAATACCCCAGATGTGCTTAGATTCCGCTCTGAAGAAGCCGTGAAGTCGTTAAAGCAAAGTGGTGAAATGGCTGAATTAGTGGCAAAATCTTTAGCCAATTTTCAATATTCTGATATCGACGTGTCACTGGATGGGCCCTTATCAGGAGATATTACAGCGACGGCTAAAATCAAAGGGGCGAACCCGGATTTATACGATGGAAAGAAGATTGAATTGAATGTTAACCTTCATGGTGCCTTGCGGGATTTGATGCAAAGCGCTAGCGTGTTAAAAGACCTTTCGGAAACCATTCGGAACCGTGTGCAGGGTCCCTCCGGGAAGCCGTAGGAGGAGCAAACAGACGGAGAACGGCCTATTTCGTACCGTAATTATTCAGCTGTACTCACCGCGGTGATGATACCTTTCCTCACCATTGCCTGTACACCGCAGGTTCAAATGCAAGCGCCAGACAAGCCAATTGTAATCAATCTTAATGTTAAGATTGAGAATGAAGTGCGCGTTAAGGTTGAGAAAGATATCGATCAAGCGTTATTGAACAATCCAGGCCTTTTCTAGGGATGTGCGTGCGATGAAAACAAATCTCAGAAGTTTAATATTTCTTATAGCGATCTTTAGCTTTTCGATGTCGATGCCTGCGCTCGCGCAATCAACGACACTACAACAAGCTCAGGCGCAAGGTTTCGTCGGTGAGCGTACTGACGGCTATATTGGTATTGTCAAAAGTGGGCGAGGCATTGCCAGACTCGTGGATGACACGAATTTGAAAAGACGACAGCTCTATCGTGATATCGCACGTATGAACGGGATACCTCTTGATGCGGTTGAAACTCTTGCTGCTGAAAAAGCCGCCCAACGTGCTGAGTCAGGTGAATATATTCAATATGTAAACGGGAATTGGATGAGAAAGCCATGACTGCAGATGATGATGCGCTCGCTCATTGGCTGAAAACCGTTCAAGCAACGAACCTGGGCGCTAGCGATGTCTTAAATCCTGCGCGGGCCAGCAAGCCAATTGGTGATATTATTAAAGCGGCTGGTAGTGGCCAGGTATTCGATACTGAACCTGCACGCTATTATAAAATGCTTCGCGATTTGTCACATGAGTATAAGAAATCGTGACAAAATTACCAACGAACCCGTGCGATGCATCTTTAACAGAGATCACGGCAGCGCTTGCCGCCTGTGAAATTTCTTCGGTTGAAGTGACGGAGGCGTCTTGCGCTCGTTTGCAAGATTTTGGCACTAAGCTTAACGCACTCGCAGGCATAGATATAGAAGACGCACATCGTCAGGCTTTAGCTGCGGATGGTGCTATTGGCTCAGGTGCTCTTTCAGGGGTGCCCCTTGCCCATAAGGATATGTTTTATCGTCCTGGACGCTTGACTGAATGTGGCTCAAAAGTACGCAGAGGATTTTTACCAAAAACTCTTTCCGGCGCGTTAAAGAATTTAGACCACGCTGGGGCTTTGGATGTTGCGCGCCTGAATATGGCTGAGTTTGCCTTTGGTGTGACGGGTCACAATGAAATTACAGGCGATGTTCGTAATCCCTGGAACCCTGATCATATGACCGGTGGGTCTTCTAGTGGATCGGGTGCGATGGTTGCTGCACGCGCAACGTTTGGTGCGCTTGGCTCGGATACGGGTGGTTCTGTGAGATTGCCGGCTGCATGCTGTGGTGTCGTTGGTATAAAAGTCACAATGGGCCGGGTCAGTCGATACGGCGCAATGCCGCTATCGCATACATTGGATACCATTGGACCTTTAACGCGAACCGTGACTGACAACGCATTGATGCTATCTGTTCTCGCTGGCCATGACAACGATGACGCATCGTCCGCAAATATCCCAGTTGGAGATTATTTGGGTGATATCAATGCAGGCGTGAAGGGCTTGAAAATTGGCCTGCCTACCAGCCATTTTAAGGATGGGATCACGCCTGAACTTGGAGACCGATTCCAGGCAGCTGTTGATGTTTTGAAAGCATCTGGTGCTGATATCATCGATGTGGAATTGCCTGATGTGATAGAGCATACAAATTCACTCACCAGTTTAATTACAGCAACTGAAGGTGCTGCATTACATCAAAACTGGCTAGAGACGCGACGTGGCGAGTATGGCGCACAAACGTTTGGACGGCTTGCAGGCGGATTATCAACGCCCGCGACGCGCTATATACAGGCTTTGAACTTACGCATTGAATTATTGGCTGCATTTAACGACATGGTATTTAGTCATGTGGACGTTTTAATGACGCCGATGATGATCATGGATGTGCCGACAATCAAAGAATCTGATGTCCGTGCTGGGCCAGGGGCAGGCGAGCTTTTGTCCAAAGTTGGTCATTGCTCACGTCCGGTGAATTTTTTGGGATTGCCGGGTTTGAGTGTGCCATCTGGATTTACAAAGTCGGGTCTGCCCTCTTCGATCCAGTTTATCGGAAGGCCGTTTGACGAAGCGACATTGTACCGTGTTGGTCGTGCATATGAGCGTGAAACAACATGGTATGACATGCAGCCGGACCCGTCTTCATGGAATATTCATTCATGACAGACACGCCATTCCTGGAAGTGCGGGGCTTAAAGAAAAGTTTCGCCGACAATCATGTGCTGACGGATATTAATCTTACTGTCGCCGAAGGTCAGTCGATGGTCCTGATTGGGACGTCTGGTTCAGGCAAGACGTTACTCTTGAAATGTCTATTGGGACTTGTGCCGATGGATGCGGGGGAAGTGCTTATTCAAGGTGAAGATACGGCACGTCTTCGCGGTGATGACCGTGATGCTTTTATTGCCAGAACGGGCATGTTGTTCCAGCGTTCCGGCTT
>CAWUWH010000008.1:0-13304 GCA_963926035.1 uncultured Rhodospirillales bacterium | reverse complement strand
CATGCCCACCACGGGTTTTAATTCTTCGGCAAACGCTTTGATGTCTCTGTCTCTGAGTGTGGCTTCGAAATCGTCGGGCAAATCGATGCCCTCCGATTTCACCAAGTCGATGACGCCGGGGATCGTTCTGCCTAGAAATTGGTCGTGGCATTCGACGCTGGTAACAGGATAGCCGTGGCGGCTTAGATGCGCCGCCAGTACACGGTTAGAGATAACTTCGCTATCTACCAACACGCCATCACAATCAAAAATAAGAAGCATTAAGTATCCGGTCAGTTAAGTGAGTTGAAATGATGTGTGCGAATGTCTGCGAGCAAACCCTCAGATGCGGTGTCGATCATATCGAAGACATCACCAAAACCGTCTGGGCCGCCGTAATATGGATCAGGTACTTCGCGTGTATTGAGCGTTGGTGCAAAGCTCAGGAACAGGCGCACCTTGTCTATATTTTCTTTCGGGCATTGGGCTGTCAGTGTCTCAATGTTTTTATCGTCCATGCCGATGACATAATCAAAAGTTTCAAAGTCGCCGGGTGCTATTTGACGCGCGCGGAGGTCTTCCAAAGAAATGCCTCGTGATTTTGCTTCGGCACGCGCGCGATCATCGGGCGGGCCGCCAATGTGCCAGGCACTTGTTCCACAGGAATCTATTTTGATGTGGCCGGACAACCCCTCACGCTCAACCAGATTTCGAAAAACGCCTTCTGCGGTTGGTGAACGACAGATATTTCCGAGACAAACAAACAAGACACGTATCATACTGATTCCTTATAAGATGAGTTGGTGGATTATTGATGTGCTGGCGATGATGAGCAAGAGACGCGAATGAAAAGTATTGATAAAGATGCGCCGATTGTCGTGTTGACGGGCGCAGGCATCTCAAAGGAATCTGGTTTGGATACGTTTCGAGATACAGACGGCATCTGGTCCAAGGTTCGTATTGAAGACGTTGCGACGCCGGATGCGTTCGCTCATGACCCGGACCGTGTTCACGCGTTCTATAATGCGCGCCGACAAGGTTTGCTTGGTCCAAACATTAAGCCGAATGCAGCCTATCAGGCGTTGGCATTGTTAGAGCGCGAATGAACTGGCAAGGTGCTTATCGTTACTCAGAATATTGATAATTTACACGAGTGAGGCGGCGCGCAGGGTATTATCCATATGCATGGCGAGCTTTTGAAATCTATATGCAACGGATGTGGCGCTATTGCCGCGTGCACAAAGGATCTTTCGATTTCAAGTGTCTGCCGTTCGTGTGATGGCAAGGGCACTCTCCGTCCGCAGGTCGTCTGGTTCGGCGAGATGTCGTTAGAGATGGAGCGGATTGAACATGCTTTGATGAATACCGTACTGTTTTTATCTATCGGGATGTTGGGTAATGTTTATCCTGCGGCGGATTTTGTTAAAGGTTTGCTATCGTCCTGTTAAAGGTGTGGCTCAATCTTCAGCAAGTCGTACGCCATCAAATCGATCAAGCTTATCCCTATCCATCATAGACCTGAGCCGGGCACCGTACTTTTCTGGAATTTCAGAATATGTGGTGAGAAAATTAGTGAGTTTTCGCCCACTCGGGATGTTGGCTTGCGCGCGCATTTTAGCACGCGCTTTGCGGAAACTTTTATAGGCACTATGGGTGTTTAAATTTTTGATATAGGCGCGGACACTTGTCGATATATCTTTAAAAATCATCACTTTGAATCCTTCGGCTTGATGAGGATCCATCCCGGGCGCATCCATGTTATAGGTGCGCATCCCGAAATAATTATTACCTTTGACGGCGAATCTTGAAGATGCCCATCCGCTTTCAAGTGCGGCCTGTGATAAAATCAATGATGCTGGCACCACGTCTATGCGACGCAAAAGTTCGTCAGCGTCGTTTACATCTGCATCATATTTCTGATAAAGAAATTTCGGTGCTGCTTTAGGGGTTGCCAAAATAATCTCTCGCTCGGCACGGATTTTGTCGTTTTCGCGGGCGATGATCGGCAACATAATTTTGAAGAAAGTTTCTTTCTTCTCTTTGATGTCTGGAATCCGGCGAAGATCCACGCCAACGCGATCAATAATTATGTTGGGGGCAGCTTTCTCAGACGCGACGGTTGCAAGGTCGTAGTCTAACGCACGATGAATATCAGTAGCGGATAAAGGCGGCAGTGCCGCGATTTCGGTCTCAGTCAACACGACTGCATTTTGATCCACGCTCGATAAAAGAAATGCCATCGCAATAGTAGTTAAGCCAATTACAGCGGCAATGGCTGTGATTGTGCGCGCACTTTGAGCTTCGATGAAACTGTGAATTGATCTCATCTTATCCAACAAGGCATTGAGCATATTGTTGTTTTCTTTCAGTTTCCTAAGTTCTGATTGGCATGATCATATGCTATTGAAGGAGCATGGTAAAATCGATGGAAACTCTCGAGGGTCTATTGCAACGTATTCGCAGCTGTGACGTCTGCAAAGCGGACCTGCCGCTTGGGCCCAGGCCTATTGTGAGGGCCTCGTCATCAGCCAAGCTTTTGATCATTGGTCAGGCGCCAGGGACGAAGGTGCATCAATCTGGCGTGCCCTGGGATGATCCTTCTGGTGATCTGCTGAGAGATTGGCTTAATCTCGATGCTGAAACATTTTATGATGATGCGCGTGTGGCTATTGTACCGACCGGGTTTTGCTATCCGGGGCGTGATCCAAAGGGGGGTGATCACCCACCTAGGCCAGAATGTGCCCCGCTTTGGCACAAAGCACTTCAAGCTCACCTTAAGAACGTTCGATTGACGCTATTGGTTGGGATGCATGCGCAGGCATATCATTTGGCTGAGAGGCGGCAGCGGACCATGACGGAAACGGTTCGCGCATGGCGTGAGTATGGACCTGACACCCTTCCAACCCCGCATCCAAGCTGGCGTACGACAGGATGGATGAAGAAAAATCCGTGGTTCGAGGCCGAGATATTGCCAGAATTACAGGCGCGCGTTGCGGTTTTGATGAAAAATTAAGGTCTAATCTTCGATCTAATAAATATAAAATCAGCAGATTAATCATGTTTAGATTTCTGGTCAGGGTGTTGAAAAACGATGCTTTTTGAGTGTTGCCGTCGGGGGTATGAAAACGAGGACCTATGCATACCATAACCGACAATGGTTTGTTTCACAGATTGGCCTTCGATAATCCGTAGTGGGAGTTTAAAGTTTTGACGCGTGTCGCTTTTAAGAATCCCCCTAAACGTGTTTTCTTCCCGGCATTCCACGAAAGTGTGATGAATACAGGCATTGGCAATGCTCTTGCCCTTGCTGGACCGTTGCGCGCGGGTAAAACGGTGATGATGCGCCAGCTTGTGGCTCAGTTGATCGAAACCGGCGTAAAGCCGACAAACGTTCTGTATTACTCGTTGACCACCCCAAGTTATACCGCTGCTGATATCACAATCTTGTTCGAGATGTTTTGCCGCAGGTATCACCATGGCCCTGATGCTAAAATCTATGTTTTCTTTGATGAAGTCCAGTAGGCAAAAGACTGGGAAAAATCTCTCCTGAAACTTGCCAAGTTGCGCCCCAAGGCAAAGATCGTTGGTACTGTATCATCTGGGGTACCTGCGATTGTCAGTGGCACCAAGGTTATGGAAGACCGGATGGAAGTCTTCATTTTGCCACCGCTGACGTTTCTTGAGTTTTCACGGTTCCGTGGATCCGAGGAAAAATTGTTTGTTGCATCTTTGAATGCCGAGAAAAATACAGGGGCCATGACGCTCGAGCCAAATGCACTCCCGGTGTTGAACCAGGAGTTTCATCGATACGTTAACTTTGGTGGCTTTTTAGAAGGCATTTTATCGGGCAAAGATGGCGTGCCTGCCCCGGCGTTCGTACGTGTTGGGGTCGCAGACCGCTTGCTTCACAAAGACTTAGCATCTCTGTCTGGTGTGAATGACACTCAGGAACTCAATCGAATGTTTGGTCTGCTTGCGTTTAATAAGGGGCGTGAGATCTCGATGGATGATCTTGCCAAGGCAACCAACATCGCCAAAAACACGTTGCGGAAACATCTCGATTATCTTGAACAGGCTTTTCTTATTCGCCGCATCAATCGTGTTGATCGGGATGGGAAGAAGTTTCAGCGTCAGGTTTTCTTCAAAGTGTATCTGACGGGTCCCTGCTTGTACGCGGCGCTGTTCGCGCCCGTGCCACCGTCGTACCAGTTCTTCCAGCGTCTGGCTGAAACGGCCCTTGTGTCCCAGTGGCTTGGTTCTACGGCAATAGAAAACCTCTACTATGCGAGTTGGCGTGGTGGCGAGGTTGATCTGCTGACGTTGCACCCTGAAACCGGCAAGCCTGATCACGTCTATGATTTGGATTGGCCAAACACGTATGTACAAACTGAGACCCGGCCAGATCAAATGGTCAATTTCGTGCGTGAAAATAACCCGGATGCCACATCATACGTACTGACCAGCACTGTTGCCCGGAGTGCTACAATGAAGGGTATTAATCTGACCCTGGCACCTGTCGCGCTGTATAGTTATTGGATCGAGCGTGACCTTACGCTGAAAGCATTTCACAAGCCGAAAAAGTAGCTGCTTTGTATCTAGGCGGCATACCTATCTTGTTTGAATGCGTTTAGAATTGTCTCAAGATAGATGCCAAGTAAAATGCCGGCGACACCGAAGCATAAAAACATGACAGCTCGGCCTAATGCCTGAATGGAACCGCTCAAAAAGCAGATGCCAAGGCAGGCGGCCCCGCCAACGATAAACATGCCAGATATAAAATAGATAACGAGTTTGATCACAGACACCAAACGCCTCCCCCGATAAGTATGGTTAATAAATCCTTAGCGAGAATAGGTGCAGCGGTCAACCTATGTGGAAATAAAATACCAGTGTTGATCTATTTTCGACCTAATAGACGCAGACGTAGTGCGTTCAAGCGAATGAAGCCTTCAGCATCGCGCTGATCATAGACATCATCTTCTTCAAACGTCACCATTGCTTCGTCATACAGTGAGAATGGTGACTTGCGGCCCGTGATAATGACGTTGCCCTTGTAAAGTTTCAGGCGAACGGTGCCGGTGACGCGCTCAGAGGCATGATCAATGGCGGCTTGAAGCATTTCACGTTCAGGTGCAAACCAGAAGCCGTTGTACACCATCTCGGCATAACGCGGCATCATCTCGTCTTTGGTGTGCATGGCGCCACGCTCGAGTGTAAGGCTCTCCATGGCCCGGTGTGCATGGAATAATACAGTCCCACCTGGGGTCTCATAGACACCGCGAGACTTCATGCCGATGAAGCGGTTCTCAACAATGTCAGTGCAACCGACACCGTTACTACCGCCGAGCTCATTAAGCTTGGTCAGCAATGTTGCAGGGCTCATCTTTTTACCATTGATGGCAACTGGATCACCCTTTTCGAAATCAATGGTAATTTCTTCAGGGGTATCTGGCGCGGCCATCGGTGTCACCATGCGTGACAAGATCAGATCGTAATCTGGCTCAACCCATGGGTCCTCAAGAACCTTACCTTCAGATGAAATGTGCAGAAGGTTGGCGTCCTGGCTGAACGGTGCTTCGCCCCGTTTGTCTTTAGGCACAGGGATCTGGTTTTGTTCAGCATACTCAATCAGTTTGGTACGGCTATTGAGATCCCACTCACGCCATGGCGCGATAATTTTGATCGACGGCTCAAGCGCGTAATAGCCCAGCTCGAAACGAACCTGGTCGTTACCTTTGCCGGTCGCCCCGTGAGACACGGCATCGGCACCGGTTTCACGTGCGATCTCAATCTGGCGCTTGGCGATCAAAGGCCGCGCAATAGAGGTGCCCAGCAAGTAGGTGCCTTCATAAAGCGCGCCAGAGCGAAACATTGGAAAGACATAATCGCGTACGAATTCTTCGCGAAGGTCTTCGATATAGATTTCCTTGATGCCCATCATTTCGGCTTTTTGGCGGGCTGGTTCTACCTCTTCGCCCTGACCAAGGTCAGCCGTAAAGGTAACGACTTCACAATCGTAGGCGTCTTTAAGCCACTTAAGAATAACAGAGGTATCGAGGCCGCCGGAATAGGCCAGCACAACTTTTTTGATATCTTTGCTCATACGCTTGCGCCTTCAAGAAAAAATGTGAAACAGCGCGGGCAGTATAGGCACAGCGCCCGCTTCGTAAAGCGGCCATCTTAAGCGTGCGCATAAATATTCTGAAGGCGGTTAGGCTGCAGCCGACTTTCTTGTGTGTAGGTCGATAACATCTTCGATCATGGCGCGTTGTTTCGGCCCCATATAATCAAGATCACGGTCGGTTAGGCCCATCGATAAAAGCACCGCCAATTGCTCGCCACCCATAGAGCCTTCATACCGAGAAGGATATGTGCGAGATGGCTTGGACGGGCGCTGCGTCTTAGGCTTTTCATTGATAAGCCCTGCAATTATCGCAGACAACGTCTTTGGATCTGATAGCACGTGGCACCTCCATGATTTGATTGATCAGGGCACCATCGGACTACGACAAGGTTTAGAATTGTTTAAAGCGACAGAGTGCAGAAAATGGTAAAAAATACCGAAAACTCGGCAAAATTACCCAGTTTCATCTTTTGGGTTAGGTAAATTTTTGATTTCCTGCATGAGGATAGCACCCATTTCAAGACCGTTTGGCGCGGTGTGAAGCTGTGTCACAATATCACATGAAGGGACAGCACCTTAGGCAGCATTCTGCTCAATCGCGTTTTCAGCAGAAAGCTATTTCTGGATTTCGAGGGCCACCATCTTTTCAATTTGCTCGCGTTGGCTGGACGGCATGTTATCTAGGTCGTCCTCATTAAAACCCACGGCTTCAAGGATTTTCTCGCGAAGTTCTTCCATCTTCTTACCCTGGGTTTCATCTGTGTATGAGCGAAACCCCTTGTCCTGAATTCCGACAAGCGTTTGATGGAAAGCACTCTTTCATGCGGGGCCTTCATCAAGCGTAGGCTGAGAATTCCCGCCCGGAACCTGCGATGAAGGTAATGCAGCGGCTGCGCCGTAAGCGTTCGTCGTGTCAGATTTGTCGATCATACCATTATCCTCTTCATATATACCTGAAGATATCGGAGCAAGAAGCAGACCAATTATCTGTAAATGAGGGTTTTTCTTAACACTTGAGAGATTAGGAGAACTGAACAGTCACAAGGTTCTCATTGAATGAGAGATGGCTTTTGATCTCTGCGACATCGGGGATCGGGTCACGGTAGCACCACGCAGCATCAATAATAACGCTATCGTCAGTCACGACATTAAAGTACGTCGCATCACCTTTAAAATGGCAATGTGTCGCTGTGTCTGAACCCTGACAAGTACTTGCGATCACGTCACTTAGCGGAATGTAGTATCTTGGAGGATAGCCACTTTCCCGCAAGACAAAGGCCCGCTCGGATGTTGCAACATTCGTGTCACCAGCAATGACAGTAATCGTGCCGTCAAAGGGCGCGATCGTAATTTGATGGTCGTTACTCACGGCGTTACAGCGGTCTCGCGGTCACTGAATTTATTGGCCCGCTCACTGGCTGATTTCAACTGGCCACAGGCAGCCATGATATCGCGGCCTCGTGGTCGCCGCACAGGTGATGAATATCCAGCGGCATTCACAATATCTGCAAATTTATGGATACGGTTATTTGATGAACACTCATAGGCAGTGCCTGGCCATGGATTGAAAGGGATCAGGTTGATTTTGGCCGGGATGCCTCGGACCAGGTTCACCAGCTCGTGGGCATCAGCGTCGGTATCGTTAACACCTTTAATCATCACATATTCAAACGTAATGCGCCGTGCATTCGACGATGTTGGATAGCGGCGGCATGCTTCAAGCAATTTGTGTATGGGCCACTTTTTATTGATAGGCACCAACTCGTCGCGCAAATCATCGCGTACAGCATGCAGGCTGATGGCGAGGTTCACACCAAGTTCTTCACCGCAGCGTTCAATTTCAGGGACAACCCCTGAGGTTGATAGGGTAATCCGTCGTTTCGACAGGGAAATACCTTCATGATCCATGACAATGGTCAGCGCTTTGGCAACGTTTTCGTAGTTAAACAAAGGCTCACCCATGCCCATCATGACGATGTTGGACAGCATTCGCGTGCCGTCCTGAGGGGTTGGCCATTCTTTGTAGCTATCGCGCGCCGCCATGAATTGCCCGACGATTTCACCAGACGTCAAGTTGCGCACCAATGGTTGCGTGCCCGTATGGCAGAAACTGCACGTAAGCGTACAACCAACCTGGCTTGAGACACACACCGCACCGCGATCGTTCTCTGGGATATAAACGGTTTCAACGTCTTTGAAGTCGTCCAGGCGGAACAGCCATTTGCGCGTACCGTCTGTCGACGTTTGCAGGGTGGCAACGCTTGGACGCCCAACCTTATGGGTTTCAGCAATCTTGGTGCGGAAGTCTTTGGCCAAGGTTGTCATCTTGGCAAAGTCAGTTTCACCTTGATGGTAAATCCAATGCCAAAGCTGCTTGGCACGAAAAGGTTTCTCATCAAGACGCACCAATTCTTCGGCAAGCTCAGCACGGCTGAGGCCAATAAGTTCAATGCGTGGGTCAAAGGGTATAGATGTTGTCATGGCGCGGGGTTTACACCTAATTGGGCGTCACGCCAAGTGTGCCGTTCTATTATGGACAAGCTTGGCGCGTCTACAGGAATGCTTTAAAGCGGTATCATGACCGCAATAGGATTTGCCCGCCGCGATAAAGTCATCGCAATTATGCTGCTGGTAACAGCAGAGGTCCTGGCATTAGCGTTGTGGTTTTCCGCCAGTGCGGTCGTTCCCAGCCTTAAGGCAGAGTTTCCGCTCAGCGATGGACTGGCAGCGTTGTATACCAGCGCTGTCGCCATTGGGTTCATTGCAGGGACGTTGGTCAGCGCGATCCTGACCCTTTCTGACCGGATCAAGCCGGCGACGCTTTTTTCTGTTTCTGCGCTTATTGCGGCATCGGCCAATGCATTGATCCTCGTTGTTGATCCGACATCTACAAGTGCGATTGTGCTTCGCATGATCACCGGAGTGTGTATGGCGGGGATTTATCCGGTTGGTATGAAAATGGCGTCGTCGTGGGCGAAAGGAGATACGGGGTTTTTGGTTGGCTTGTTGGTCGGCGCGCTAACACTGGGATCAGCCTTGCCGCACCTATTCAATGTTGCAGGCGGGATTGATTGGCGTTTCACACTCGGTGCTGCGTCTGTTTCAGCAATCCTCGCAGCATGCCTCATTCGATTTTCGAAAACCGGTCCAAACCTCGCCCCAGCGGCCCCTTTCAATCCAACAGCGGTGTTTGAAGCGTGGCGGAACAAGCCGCTTAGATTGGCCAATCTCGGTTATCTTGGCCACATGTGGGAGCTTTATGCCATGTGGGGCTGGATCGGATTGTTCCTCACGCAAAGCTTTAGCCAGAGCGGCCTATTGGATCCGGTCTTCTGGGCCGGTCTTACCACCTTTGCTGTGATTGCCTCAGGCGCATTGGGATCATTGGGCGGCGGTATCTTTGCGGACCGTATGGGCCGGACAACGTTGACGATTGGGGCGATGGCAATCAGTGCCAGTTGCGCAGCAGGTGTTGGCTTTGTCTTTGGCGGCGCGCCGATCGCTATGATGGTCATATGTATTATTTGGGGCATCACCGTCGTTGCTGACTCAGCACAATTTTCGTCCTGCGTGATCGAGTTATCTGACCCCCGCTACGTTGGGAGCATACTGACCGTTCAGACGTGTACCGGTTTTTTACTGACCCTTGTGACAATCCACATGCTACCGATTTTTGCCGGTCTCGTGGGGTGGCAATGGGCCATGGCACCGCTCGCCATTGGCCCCGCCTTAGGCATTGTCGCGATGGCCCGGCTGCGTTTACATCCGGAGAGTAAAAAGCTGGCGAACGGCAATCGTTAGCCCGTTGCGAGCAGTGCGACACCACCCATGATGACAAGAGCCCACGAAAGACGGCGTTTTAAATCACCCTCGCCCAGCCAAATACTGCCCATCAAAACGGTCATGACAACGCTACTTTCCCGAAGCGGTGCGACATAGATCACAGGTGTGAATGTCATCGCATAGAGGACCAGAATATAGGCGAGAGGACTAATGATCGCGACGACCAGCACGGCTGCGCGATGATCTCGCCAGTGCCCTTTGACCAGTTCCATGCGACGTAACGCAATAGGCGTCATGATCAATAACCTGATTGATATGGATGCGTAATCAAGGATCAGTGGGGGTATCATTATCACCGCAACGGCATGCGCGTCCAAAACTGTGTAAGCACCGATAAAGACGCCGGTACTGATCCCGAATAAAAGTGATGTCGTGAGATTGCTTGAGCGTTTCTTAAATCCACCCGTTAGATTGATTACGCCCGCAATAATGATGAAGACGCCAAGGGCGGCTTGAATTGAAATCGCTTCACCAAGAACGATGACAGCGAACGTCACCGACAGTAAGGGGCCCGTAGACCGGGCTGTTGGATAGACCAGCGACAGATCGCCTCTACGGTATCCTGCTTGTAAGCAAAGAAAGTAGGCAATGTGAAGCAGAGAACTGCCGACGATGAAACCGATTTCCACCCAGCCCCACTGCGTTTCTACTGTGGCGAAGACATAAATAGCTGCAGGGAAATAAAGGATGCAGGTGACGAGGGAGAACAGCCAAATGAGTTCTGGACCACCGTTGATACGTTTGACGTAAAGATTCCAGGTTGCGTGACAAACTGCGGCGGCGAAAACGAGGAGGAAAGCAAAAAGAGTCATATGATCATCCAAGTTTTAAACAGTAAGACGTGCGTTAGCACGCTCGTCCAACCCCCCTTGGTTTTTGTCCTTTGGGTGTCTGCCTGAATGGCTCATAACGGCGCTCGGGCCAGACTCAGTTGCCTGACGGAACCCTAGCCGCACTTGGAAAAGCACTGCCAAGGTTAGGCAGTGTCATAAAAATGTAAAGAATAATTCCAGCGAGACGCCTAACCGAGATATCAGATGTCCGGTGCATCGATCCCATTCTGGCGGCATGCAGCGACCAGCGTATTCCTAAGCAAGCAGGCAATCGTCATTGGACCAACACCACCCGGCACAGGGGTAATCGCACTGGCAACGCTTGACGCTTGAGCGAAATCAACATCGCCAACGAGCTTCTTTTTGCCTTCACCTTTTTCAGGCGCATCGACACGGTTGATACCCACATCGATGACCACGGCACCTGGCTTGATCCAATCACCTTTAACCATTTTAGGGCGACCGACGGCTGCGACAAGGATGTCTGCTTCACGGCAACGGGCCTCTAAATCTTCGGTTCTAGAATGTGCGATGCTGACGGTGCAGCTTTCGTTCAGTAAAAGTGCTGCCATGGGTTTGCCAACGATGTTGGACCGGCCCAATACCAACGCGCGTTTGCCAGACAATGAACCAAAATGATCTTTTAGCATCAACAGGCAACCATAAGGCGTGCACGGAACCAGGGCACTTTGCCCGGTCCATAAGCGGCCGACGTTGAGTATATGAAAGCCGTCGACATCCTTGTCCGGATCAATCGCCGCCAAGACTTTGCTCTCGTCGATATGTGACGGCAGCGGCAATTGAACAAGAATGCCGTTACAGGCCTTATCTTCGTTCAATGTCTTAATCATCGATAACAGCGTGGCTTCGGGGGTATCAGCATCAATACGGTGCGTGACGGATTCCATGCCAGCTTCAACGGTCTGAGTGCCTTTGTTGCGGACATACACCTGGCTCGCAGGATCTTCACCAACCAAAATCACTGTAAGGTTAGGCTTTAAGCCATGAGCGTCAGTGATCTTGGCAACTTCGGCGCCGACGCGTTCGCGCAAACCCGCTGCAAAAGCTTTTCCATCAATGATTTTAGCATCGCTCATTATTTTTATCCCTCACATTGAATGGTCAATTATCTGCTGAAGAGTGGCTTTAAGATTTTTGCCGTCACCAAGAATGAAAAGTGTCTTGTAACGCTCTGTCTGTCCTCGAATAACCTGACAATCTGTTTTCCGCAAACGCCACGATTTTGCCAGTAACTTTATGACGGCAGTGTTGGCTTTACCTTTCTCTGGAACGGCGGTAACTGCGAGCTTAAGTGCGCCGTTTCCTTGTGCATCAGCGACGACGTCGCCAATGGAGACACGGGATGCGTTCGGGATCACGCAGATTTGGACCTCAAGTCCTTCTGGAACAACTTTAAAAGGCGTCTCAGCCAATGCGAACTGCAAGACGCGCAATAACGTCTTTGGCAAACCACAGGAGCAAAATCAGGATAACTGGAGAGATGTCAACGCCCCCAAGGTCCGGCAGCATCGCTCGAATACGGCTGAGCAAAGGTTCTGTAAGGCGTGTCACCACGTCGTAAATCATGCGCACGAACTGATTGGATAGATTAATCACGTTGAATGTGATGAGCCAACTCATGATAACACCGATAATGAGCACCCATGTATATAATTCGATGAGGTGATAAAGCAGTGCCAGTGCTGGGCCAATAACAACGTCCATGATCATCCTTTCTTATGCGCGTGTTCAAGCACGCTGAAATCGAACATAAGGTAGTTGTCCAGCTTCCACCACGCAAGTAGGCGAATGACGTTCTCTATCAGTTAAGGGGGTGCCTGCTCGCATATTCGTGATGTGATGTTAGTCGCATCATTTCTGTGGGTGATGTATTTTGGCACGATGACACATATATTGCTCGTTGAAGATGACCTGGATTTGCGGGAAATGCTCAAGTCTATTCTTGTCGATGTAGGGCATCATGTCATTGATGTTGGTGATGGCAAGGCGGCGTTGGCTGCAATTCGAGGCGGCCAACCGGACTTGATTGTCAGTGATATCATCATGGATGGTATGGAGGGCATTGCGGCGATTATAGCGTTTCGAAAGTTGCTGCCCGAAACCTCCATCATCGCAATGTCGGGCAACGAGCTTTATTTGAGCAACAGTGAAAAACTTGGTGCGGACTTGGGATTATTGAAACCGTACACACGCGCGACTTTTCTGTCTGAAATTAACGCCTTGTTGGATGCTTCTGAGCGGCAACTCTTGACGGCAGGGGCCTGTGTCCGCACTTTCATTTCATAATAATGGGAGGGTAATATGGCAGAAAAGTTGGAAGCCAAAGCGCGGCATGCTGCGTTGAGCGATTTAAGTAAATGGTCCGAGGTCGGAGGACGTGATGCGATTAGCCGCATTTATAAGTTTAAAAATTTTAATCAAGCGTTTGGCTTCATGAGCCGTGTCGCGATGAAGGCTGAGAAAATGGATCATCATCCCGAGTGGTGCAATGTCTACGCGACGGT
>CAWUWH010000007.1:0-21984 GCA_963926035.1 uncultured Rhodospirillales bacterium | reverse complement strand
CCCGGCGGAACAGTTACGCAACGTTATAAAGTTTTTCTTCTTCAATGATCAGATGCGAGCCACCAATAATGTTAACGTTGTAGCGGATCGACAGCTCATTAAATAGCTCGAAATATTGCTCAGTGTAATCATTCAATGCGCGCGCGGCATCCTGAGGGCGTTTTGATGGCGGCATTGAAAATAACTGTGTCGTCAATAGTTCCGGAAAGACACAAAAGTCTGATCGATACTCGGATGCGGTACCCACAAAATGTTCGCACTTCTGAGCGAAATCCTTGAACGCTGATATTTTATGCATCTGATACTGCACAACACATAGCCGTTCCGTGCCGGGGTGATTCTGAGTCCCTTCGTCTGCACGGAAATCAGGGTTTCGCCAGATCATCAGAACCGCATTGCCGCAACTCTCTTCGTCTTCTGTCAGATAATCTTTTATGACACGAATAATTTCAAACCCGTTCGCCAGTTGGGCAACCAGTACCGGATCATCCAGTTCACGCTGGGCCACTTTTTCAACATATTCTTCGGCGCTCAGTTCATTCGAATGTTCCTGATAATCAGGGATACGTCCCCCAATGACGGTCCCCTTAAGGTTATGTTCAACAACAAGTTCCTTCCTGGCTTCGTAAAGGCGCCACGCCAGTTTATATCCCTGATATTCCCGCGATACGGCAATATCAATCCCTAAAGGTATTCACCTTCTTCGCGGTGGTTGCGGATATAGCCATCGTCAGTGACCGTATCAAAATCATGCGCACTTGATGCGACATGCCCAGAGATCAACAACGATGATCAAATCGCAACAAGTTCACCCTCAACTTCGACGCCGAGCTGCCCTTCCGGGAACGAACGCAACTGATTTAAGAATTGTGGACGGCTCAAGGGCTCAATGGTTTTAAAGACATCCGTTTGAACTCTAAAAACGGCAGGGTAATCAGACACACGCAGTCGGCGTACAGCCACCAAACGTTCGTACTTTTCGAGTTCTATATCGTCTATTTAAGGTCCGTTTAAATATAAGGGTGAGGTGTTCGGGCCATACCGAATTCAAAAATAGATTTAAAGACGAAGGATGTGAAAACTCTATCGATTACTTTTCTGGCAGTGGAATAAACTCGTCGTCATCCAAATCCATTATTCAATTAATATCGAAGGCACAATATCAAATGCGATCGATATACGTCGACGCTCTGTCTTTAAGGGGATCGTTCTATGATAAAAATGACTTGGAAATAAAATCATGCGGCCGGGTGACGGGCACATTAATGCCACGTCGGGGGTATGTTGTGCATGAATATCTTCAGGCGGATGCCCAAACTCGATCCATCCTTCATGGGTAGGATCGTCTTCGGTCACGCTTTCAGGCACCTCAACGTAATACACACCAGACAACCATGCAGAAGGATGTATGTGTGGCACTTGATGGCCTGCCTTATGCATCACAACGCCCCAGATAGAAAGGCGCATATCCTTGGGACACCCATCCAGGAACGGGTGCGCAGGCTCGCCAATAAACTGACGCCGGTACGTATTAAAACCGGCCATTATAATATCGCTGAAATCTTTAATGGGCCCAAGTTCACCGCCCAGCAATTCCCCTGAATGCTGCCCAGCGACTGTCGCGTGCGCTTTTGGCGCAACCGTCAATGAAGGATGAGCGATGACGTGGGCCGCTAACGCCTTATTAAATGCGGCGATATCCTCATACCCATTTGGGGGCACGACAGGATTATCAAAAATGAACCGATCGGCGCTATCAAGTTCCTGAGCTTTCTTTATCTCCCCTGCATCACGGAGTGCGAACGCATTGAATGCGAGTGCACTTGGCTGCCCAGGATTTTGCTCAAGAAATTGATCGATAACGTCCAACGCATCTTGAGGACGCCCGTCATGCAGACTGAGATCAGCGAGGTTAACAGCCGCCATTGCAAAGCCTGGATCAATTTCGAGCGCACGTTTGAAGGCGGTTTCTGCAGCCACAACGTCACCCGACTTCAAGCAGGCCTCGCCAAGATTAAGCGCAGCGGCAGCATTCACCGGCTCAAGCGCCAGAGCATATCGATAACACCCCGCCGCCAGAGCATCTTCACCCATAGCCTGTTCAGCAACGCCCAAATTATAATGCGCCGCAGCCAGACCCGGATCGAGCTTCACAGCATGCGCAGCCACCTCCTTTGCGGCCACGTCATCACCTAACGCACTGAGCGTTGCCGCCAGGTTCGTATGGGCAATAGGGTCTTCCGGCCTTGTTGAGACAAGAGCCTCGAGCACACGTTTTGATTCTGAGAGATTCCCCGCATTCTTGAACGCTTCGCCAAGTCCAACCGAAGCTGCAACATGAGTGTTGTCACGTTCAAGCGCCTTGGCGAACCAGATTGCAGCATTGATGTGGTCATCTTGACCTGCAAACAGCACACCCGCATTAAATGCAGGTTCAGCATAATCAGGTGCCAAATCATGCGATGCCTGATAAGCGGCGAATGCACCGCTTTGATCAGATAATTGGCCCAAGACATTCCCAAGATTCATCTGAATAAGAGGGTCTTTAGGGGACATCTTTACGGCATCGGTTAACAAGTCTCGCGCCTGTTCTATATCACCAATCTGAAAAGCCGCGGCACCGGCGAGACTAAGAACGCGCGCATCCGGTTTATTGCTGGCGAGCAGATTCCGCGCGGATGACCAGGCAACCTGTGCACGACCCTCAGCCAATGCCCGGCGGACTTCATCTAAGCGCTGTTCTGATTTTCGTGTTCGTCGTTTTGCCATAGTCAGATCATTTATACCAAAGAGAAGAGATAATCACTGATAGAGACGCCACGGCAAGGTTTTCGATGCGGAAATCCTTGGGTATACTCATTCCATGATTGATCTCGATATGCCACCTGCGCTCCGCCAAGCCCTCGCCCATCACCAAGCGGGTGATCACGAGCAGGCCGAGCAAGGATACTTAGGCGTGATTGAGGAACAGCCCGATAACCTGGATGCCCTGCATTTATTATCTGTGTTGCGATTACAAGAAGGCCGCCCGGAAGATGCGCTCATCTATATTGAACGCGTTATCCACATCGCCCCAGATGCGGCGGAGGCTTTTGGCAACAAAGGTACGGCCCTGCAAGCGATGGAACGCTATGGCGAGGCGGCATTTGCCTTCAGGACGGCGATCAAACACGATCCACAAGCGGCGCATCATCACTATAACTTAGGGAATACCCTTCGTGCATCTGACGACAAGCCCAGCGCCGTTCTCGCCTACCGCGATGCCCTCAAATGCGCCCCTGACCTCGTGCAAGCCCATTCCAACCTTGCAACAACGTTGTCTGAGTTAGGTTTATTTGATGAGGCCATTACGCATTGCCAGACAGCCCTCAAACTCGATCCAAAATTCGCCGACGCGCATTACAATTTGGGTAATGCGCACCGTGAATCCGGGCGCTTTGACGCGGCATTATTGAGTTACGAAAAAGCCATTGAGCATAACCCAGCCCACGCGGATGCCTTTTGCAATAAGGGCCTGACCGAGATGCTGCCCCCGGGCCTGGACACGGCCATTCATACACTCGGCCAAGCGATTGCCGTTGATCCTGATCAGGATATGGCCCGCTTTTACCATGCCGTCGCCACCGAAATGATTGGCAGCGATGCGCAGTCGTTGTTTGAGAAATTGCCCGGCGATGATCAAACCGTGGATGCGTGGTTGGACAGTTGGACCTACGTCAAAAGTCATTCGATGCTGGATACCGAAATCATTCATGATCCCTTTGCCTTGTTAGAACACACGCTCAGCAAAGCTACATTAGAGGGACTGGCACTCGAATTTGGCGTTCGTCATGGTTTGTCGATACGTCATATTGCCCAACACTGCAGCCAGGCAATCCATGGGTTCGATTCGTTTCGCGGATTACCGTCCGCATGGGGCGGCGAACCTGAAGGCGTTTACACAACCGAAGGCGCGCTCCCGGCTGTGCCAGAAAATGTAACGCTGCACGAAGGATTGTTCGAAGATACTTTAGGCACATTTCTGGGCTCCCATCCGGGCGACGTAAGGTTCTGTAATATCGATTGCGATATCTATGCCTCGACAGTCACCGTACTGGATGCGCTCGCTCCCCGTATTAAGCCGGGCACGGTATTGGTTTTTGATGAATACCTGATCAATCCCACATGGCGCGATGACGAGTTTAAGGCTTTTGGCGAGGCGGTCGCCAAGTGCGGCTGGCAATATCATTACATCGCGTTTGGTATCGTCACCAAGCAAGCTGCTATTATTATCGATAAGATCTGACTGCCGTCCACATGCAAGATAACGTGGCGCGTATGCGGGCGTGTCCGGTGCTCAAATAGATACACGCCCTGCCATGTGCCAAGCATCGCCAGGCCCTCGCTGACCGGTACCGATAACGAAACATCGGTGAGTGCACTGCGAATATGTGCTGGCATATCGTCAGGCCCTTCGGCGGTGTGGCGATAGTGCGACGGGTCTTCTGATACTAATCTTTTGAAGAAATCATTGAGGTCCAGAATGACGTCGGGATCGGCATTCTCTTGAGTGGTCAATGACGCCGAGGTGTGCTGGCAAAAAATCGTCAGCATTCCAGTATTCACTCCATTGTTCTGACAAAAGGCCTGAACGTCGCGTGTGATCTCATATAAACCTTGTCCATGCGTGCTGATCGTAAGACGTGTTTGATGATGCATGTTCAGCCCACCCGGTGCAGGGCTGAACCATAAGTATTGAGCCATGCTTCGGCTTGATCAGCTTTATCGGTCATCGTGCCGACCAATGCATGAAAGTTTGGGCCGTGGTTACGCTCAATAATATGTGCGACCTCGTGGGCGACGATAAAATCAAAAACGAACTCAGGCGTCATGATCATGCGCCATGAAAAGTTGAGCGAGCCATCGTGCGCACATGACCCCCAACGCGATGTGGTATCACGCACGGTGACACGGCCAATTTTTACGTCCAGAATTTCGGCTTTTTCTTCCGCGCGCGTTTTCAGGCGTGACTTGGCTTCTTTGCGGAGCCAATCACCCAGCCTTCGGGCCAGATGCTCAGCATCGCCTGAGACATGAATCTTATCGTCTTCAATCCAGACACCTCGCCGGGCGTCCGGCCAATGACGAATGGTATGATCAACGCCAATAATTGAAATCGTCGCACCGTCTTCAAACGCGACCCGGTCCGGGAGTTTGTCCAGACGCCGTCGGAGCCAGTCTTTCTGAGCTTCGAGAAAACCCAAAGCTTCTGACTCCGACGCATGCCATGGCAGCGTTAATTTGACCCCATCCGTCTTCGGATCGATACGCAGGATAATCCTGCGTGCCTGGCGATTACGCCTTAGCGATATTGGCACATCACGACCGTCGAGCTCTAAACTTAAGTCCTTTACGGTTTGACGGGCCGCCAACGCTGGCCTTACGACGCAGCTGGCATCGGTGCGCCAGCGGCATCAAATTTAGCGAACAATGCATCACGGTCACTGTCCGACAATGGCACGAATGGTGAGCGTAAGTTATTCCAACCAGCATTCCCCGTGTTGCGCGCCGTAAGTGCCTTCAGGGCTGGCGGCAGCGGGAATCCGGAAACAGCCGCACGAACCGCTGAAAGCTTTTCATGTGCAGCTTCGACCTCTGGTGTGTCACCATCAGCAACCCAGCCGTTATAAACAGCGCCGTTCAAGCTTGATGAAACGTTGGCAGCCGCTGTGATACACCCGGCGCCACCTTTGCGGAGCAATGGCAACATCAGATCGTCAGCACCAGAGAAGCTCGCGAAGCCTGGGAACTCTTCCGCAACACCGGCCATGTTTTCAAACACGCCCGAGCTATCCTTTTGGCCAACAACAACTGTTGGATAGGCTTTCAGCAGCATTTCGATCAAACCGTAAGTGATCGGCACGCCAGACATTTGCGGGAAATGATAGAGGTAAATCTTGAGGCGATCATCAGCGATCTTGTCGATCACTTCATCAAACGCATCAAACAAGCCTTTATCAGACATATTTTTGTAATAGAACGGCGGCAACATCAGCACGCCCTTGGCGCCGGCATTCAACGCAGCCTGCGTCAAGTTGACCGTATCGATAGCTGCACAACATCCCGTACCCGGCATCATGACGTCGCCCGGCACACCGCGCTCAACCAAACCTTCAATAATCGAAATTCGTTCTTTAAGACCAAATGAGTTTGCTTCACCCGTTGTCCCCAGTACCGCAAGGCCGTCACAGCCATTCGCCAGCAAATACTTACAATGTGCTGCCATCGTATCCAGGTCTGGAGACTTATCTTCGTTTAACGCGGTGACAACAGCGCTAAAAACGCCCTTATAAGGTGAATTGCTCAAGTGTTCGTCCTCCATTAATTGGCTGGGCTATTTAGGCCAGCTTACTATATGACTTTCAAAATCGTCCGTATCGCGTTCGGAAACAATCCGCCCGTATACAGAAATACCTGCGGCCAAGACCGTATCTGTGGTGCCCGATACAAGCGGGTGCCACCATTCCAGATCCTTGCCTTCTGATAGTTGTCGATAGGCACACGTCTTAGGTAACCAGGGGATCGTGCCAACATTCTGCGGCGTTAGCCTGCGGCAATCGGGCACGAACCGTTGCCGGTCTTCATAGCTGGTGCATCGGCATGTGCCGAGATCAAGCAAACGACACGCGACATCAGTGTAGAGAATTTCACCAGTCGTTTCATGTTCGAGCTTGTTCAAGCAACACTTCCCACACCCGTCACAAAGAGATTCCCACTCCTTGCTCGACATTTCATGCAGGGCTTTCCGCTTCCAAAAGAGCGGTTCATCTGACTTTTTCTTTTTCTTGCCCAAACCGAGCATACTGCTGCCTTAAATTAGATCATCATACTTTAGCTAATGTGCCGCACGCGTTGGTGCAATGATTAAGTGCCTTCAGGCGCTTCTAGATCGATTAAATGAATGAACGAACCAACGACACGGCGATCTGCCAGACCCATTTGACCAAGTTCACGCCCACTCGCATCTTCGCATCTGAATAGGGGTAGACCCGGACCTTCTTCGATTACAGACGCGAAATGGAATTCGTGACCTCGAAAACGTTTACGCGCGCTCCCCAATGGCCCTGCCTTGGCCAATACCGCACGGCGATATCCAATATGTAATTTACGCGCGGCAAAGCTTGTCTCTAGGGGCAACAAACCTGCCATTGGATGACGTCGGCCGTCAGCATCCGTCAGGCCATGCCCTAGCACCATGTACCCGCCACATTCTCCAAAGATCGCTTTCGACTTATCCGCCGCCTGTTGTAAGCCTTCGAGGAAATCCCAGTTTGCAGCCAGCCTTCCAGCGTGAAGTTCAGGATATCCACCAGGCAGGTAAATCGCATCAGCGCGAACATCAGGCGCTTGATTGGTCAGCGGTGAAAAGAAACTAATCTCGGCCCCAGCAGCACGCCACCCATCAATCGTCGCAGGGTAGGCAAAGGCGAAGGCATCATCCTTGGCAACCGCAATCCGCTGCCCCAGTGGCGGGATCAAAACCGGCGCATTAGATTTCGGACGCACGGGCCATGGGCGCATCGTGCGACGCATTGCAGCGATATCAAGATGCTCGCCAACCCACGCCGCCACTTTATCCAGAAACGTCTCAAGATTGCTGTGTTCACGGGCTTGCACCAGGCCCAGGTGCCTTGATGGTAATTGCAGATCATCATTCCGTGGGAGGACCCCGAACACACGAATATCAGGTGCGATTCGGGCCATCGCTTGTTCCAGAATTTCAACGTGACGCGGGCCACCGACTTTATTGAAGATCACACCTGCAACGTCGACATTCTTACGGTGATCAGCAAAACCTTTGGCAATCACGGCAGCACTCGCCGCCTGCTTCGATGCGTCAATAACAAGGATAACCGGCCAACCTGTGATTTCGGCCAAAGCGGCAGTAGAGCCATCCGAGCTGTCGCCGCTTTGCGTTGCCCCATCAAAAAGACCCATGACGCCTTCGCAGATAATATCATCTGCATTCGCAGCCATATCACCTGCGAGTTCCGCCAACGTGCGATCGCGCATGGCCCATGGATCGAGATTGCGACATGGGCGACTGGTTGCCGCAGCATGAAACGCAGGGTCAATATAATCAGGCCCGGTTTTTGCTGAGATAATATCGATGCCTGCATCACGAAGGTGTCGAAGCAAGCCTAAGGTAATAAGGGTTTTTCCACTGCCCGACGAAGGGGCAGCAATGATCAAGCCACTCCCCGGCACACCGGTCAAAGTACGTGTTGTCACAGAATTTTTCCGAGCCTCTCGGCAATCACTTCTGGCGTTGTGCCATGTGAGAAATGCGTGACCAGCTTTCCATCAGGCCCCATCAAATACACGATGGATGTATGGTCGACCAAATAATCCAGCGGATCATCACTTTGTGGCTTGTTGATGCTGTAATAAACCCGGTACGCACGAGCCGCTACCTTAATCTGCTCCTCGGTCCCTGTTAAACCAACAGTACGAGGATGGAAAAACGATACATATTCTGCCAGATGCTCGGGTGTATCACGGGCGGGATCAACACTGATCATAACCGGTGTGATTTTGCCGCCCTTCTCGTCACCAAGGATATCCAACGTTGTCGCAATGTCACTTAAGACAGTCGGGCAGACATCGGGGCAATATGTATAGCCAAAGAAGACCATCATATAACCACCAAGGAAGGTTTTCTCTGTTACGACCTCACCTTTATGGTTCACCAACTCGAAGGGTCCACCAACGGTTGGACCATTAGAAATTGATGTCGACGTATCTTCAGCGCCACGTTTAGCGAAGTATTCTGACCCCGCGAGAACAATCACAAAGGCAAGAACCACAACACTCACAAGCACGATGAGCAACTTCCCACCTGACTTTGCTTTTGGTGCTGGTAAAGCTGCTTTAGGGCCACCATCAAGCGATTTATCCGCTTTCAGCTCAGGCTTAATCTCCGCCGTTGCCTTTGGTGTCTTGTTGTCTGATTTATCGTCTGCCATTGTCGCCTCACATGATAAGCGCATCGGAACCTAATCATAGTATAATGCAGCATTTCATCAAGACTTCCCAAATCAATCTGAGCATTGGCGTCCACCCCAGTCTCGGCTTAAACTACAAACATGAATGTAGCACCCCCCGCACGAAAACCTGAAGGTGAGTTACGCCGTGGCTGGACCACGGGTGCGTGTGCCGCTGGTGCTGCCGCTGCAGCCTTTCGTTCCCTCCTCACCAAACACGCCCAAAAGTCTGTGCGCATCCAGCTGCCAAAAGGCGAAACACCCGAATTTAGCCTAGCATCCTGTGAGCAAACAGTATCCGGTTGGCGTGCGGGCATCATTAAGGACGCTGGCGATGACCCAGATGTCACTCATGGTGCTGAAATTATCGTTGATATCGTGCTCAAGACCGATGGGCGCGGCATTTTGTTTGAAGCTGGCGATGGTGTCGGCACCGTAACACTGCCGGGGTTACCTGTCCCCGTTGGTGAGCCTGCGATTAATCCCGGCCCCCGCGCTATCATCACTGATGCGCTCATGGCCGTCGCTGAAGACCTTGATGCAACCTGCGACCTGACTGTCATCATATCAATCCCGGGCGGGCAAAAGCTTGCCGAGAAGACAATGAACGGGCGACTCGGCATAAAAGGTGGGCTGAGCGTCCTTGGCACCACCGGTATCGTGATCCCCTTTTCGTGTGCGTCATGGATTAATTCGATCCACCGGGGCGTTGATGTTGCCAACCTGCAAGGCATCACACAATTGATCGCCGCGACCGGATCAACGTCCGAAGCCGCAGCAATGCGTGAATTTCCCGATTTACCCGAACAAGCCTTCATCGACATGGGCGACTTCGCGGGCGGTTTACTCAAATATATTCGCCGCAACCCCACACCAAAACTAACAATTGCAGGCGGTTTCGCAAAATTGACTAAACTGGCGCAAGGGCATCTTGATTTGCACTCCAAACGCTCAAGCGTTGATATGGAAAGGCTGGCGCACACCGCCAAAGCTCATGGTGCACTCAAGGAAACTGTAGCAGAAATCGCGACCGCAAATACGGCGATGCAGGGCCTTGAGATTTGTCAGGCCGCAGGTGTCCCCTTAGCAAATGCGATTGCAAAAGGTGCACGCGAAACGGCAATGGCTTCATTGGGGGGAGAGACGGATATCGTGATTATCATTTATGACCGCCAAGGTGTTCGAGTTGGGACCAGCGATGCCTAAAAAAATTGTCATTTTGGGCGGTACAACAGAAGCCCGCAAACTCGCCAATTTACTGGTTGATACGTATGGAAAGACCCTGTGTGTCGTAACCTCATTAGCCGGTCGAACCGCAAACCCAAGATTACCCAAAAGCAGTATCCGAGAAGGTGGTTTTAGCGGCGTCGATGGCCTGATTACATATCTGCGCAACGTAAAACCTGATTTACTTATTGCTGCGACGCATCCCTATGCCGCAGAAATTTCGGCACATGCCGTTGAAGCCACGCAAACCACAGACACGCCACATATCATGCTGTCACGTCCCCCTTGGCAAAAAGAAGATAACGACCGTTGGGTCCATGTGTCTGACATTAATGAAGCTGTTCATGAAATTTCCCGGCGCTCGGACGCCTGCCTGGTGACAACAGGCATCAATGACATCGCCGAGTTCACGCCGATTATCACAACAAAGCTGTTCGTACGCCTGATCGAACCGCCAAAGAAACCGTTACCTATTCAAGAGGCAAAGATCATTATCGGCACCCCACCTTATAAAAAAGATGATGAGATTGCGTTGTACCGATTACTCGGGATCGACTTGATGGTATCCAAGAATGCTGGCGGCGATGGCACAGTCGCAAAAATTCAGGCGGCCCGGGCGCTTGGCATTGAAGTGATTATGATCGACCGCCCGGCCATGCCTGAATGTGTGACGGTGAGCAGTATCGAAGATGCATTCAAGCACACACAGAAAACGTTGTCGCTCAGCTGAGCTTAGCCTGCGCAGCCCGGTCAATCGGCACGTGTTGCTCTTCAAGAATATACGTCATCACCGCGTCGCGGGCTTCATCTAGGTCCATGCCGTGTTCGGCAATTGTGTCTGCTGATGACGCGACGATGGCGTCAACGTCCTGCATTGTCTTTAAGCGCTTGAAGATATCTTCTTCGACGATGCCAAGGCTTTCACCAATCAAATCCATGTAATTAATGATATCGAACGGCCATGCTTTGTCATGCGACACAAGCTCGCGGTGATCCGCATGAAACACACTACAGACACTATCAACACCTTGCACTTCAGCCGCTTGAAATATTTCAATAACCGTCCGCGCACGATATTCCGGCATCGTCTCCAACGCGGACAGCTGATATCCAGCGCGCTTCAGGCCAAGATCAACAACTTCAATGCCAGGGATTGCTGACAACACAGATGTTACAGCTTCGGTGACACCAACAGATCCCGGAAATTCGAACAGGGCGACCTTTTTCTTCACCGGTGTTGTCATGAATAATTTGAGTTTATCTAAATGACGATGCAGGTAGACCGGGAACATATTCATATCGAACATGGGGTCTTTGGAGGGCTCCATCGACGGTATAGCGATTTCACCGAACTGAATATGACAGGTCGGACACCAAGCCAGCACTTCCGCAGCGCCTGTCTCCTGGAATCTCTCTACGGTTTTTATCGCCTGACATCCGGCGTTTTCCGTATCACCCGGGCGAAACTGCAACACGCCACAACAATTCCCTGGCCCACCATAAACTTCATAACGAACATCCAAGCGGTCCAACACATCAAGGCACAGCAATCCGATATGCGGTGTCTTGAGCAAATTACAGCCCGTATAAAAAATGATCTCAGGCTTTTGTTCCGAGGCGGCGCGTTTCATTGGCGGGTTAAGGCGTGCCAGAACATCCGTTGGCATTTGTAGCCGCGACAACATCCGAACACCACGGCTCATCCATTGAAACATCTTGCGTCCCTTGTCCCGGCGCGGCTTAATATACGCACGCTCGTTCAAACGGCGACGTGCCATGGTCAACATAAAGCGCGGGTTAATACCTTCAGCGCAGACATCGATACAGTGCCCAGTGCCGCAACACGCGCGCGCCCAAGCTTCGGCATCATCGTCATGTGGCGCACCTTTTAGAATGTCGATAACGCCTGTTGCCAAAGCTTCTGGCGCGGTCTCTTCAATCTCAAGCACGGCGGGCGTGGGGCAAACTTCGGCGCAGCGACCACACATGGTGCAGGCGTCAATAATGCCGTCGATACGGCTGTCCAATGATGTAATAAACGCTTCTACGCTCGTTGCCACAATATGCTCCCAAACTTATTTCTTTTACGGTTAAGTTCAGAAACGCTAAGCGGGCAGACGTAACGCGTCAATTATCGACTTGTTACCCAAACATTGTCAGTGACGGGAAATTACTTCACACGGGGCCGTAAAACATGATGATGATCCGCTGCATAAAGCCGCGAGTCATCAAAGTTATCTGTACCAAGAACACGGCCCACCATAATCAAGGCTGTGCGGGTTATCCCCGAAGCTTTAACCTTTTCGCGGATATCCCCAAGCGTACCGTGGATGAACATTTCATCTGGCCAGGTCACACGGTAGGCAACAACGACAGGGCAATCTTCACCATAATGAGGAATCAAGGTTCGCTGTACTTGGGCGAGGTTATTCACCGACAGATGGATTGCCAGCGTCGCACCGGTCTTACCCAAAGTATCCAGATCTTCACCGTTCGGCATTGATGATGATCGAACGGCGGTTCGCGTCAGGATGACTGTCTGTGCAACATCGGGTAACGTCAGTTCCTTTTTAAGCGCTGCGGAAGTCGCCGCGTATGCAGACACACCCGGCGTCACTTCATAATCAATCCCAAGCGCATCGAGTTTGCGCATCTGTTCTGCAACTGCCCCGTAAAGGGATGGGTCGCCGGAATGCACGCGGGCGACGTCTTTGCCGTCTGCATGTGCCTTTTGCATTTCTTCAATGATCTGGCCCAGATGCATCGGCGCCGTATCAAGGATCAGCGCATCACTCGGCGCTTCGGCAATGACCGCTTCGGGTACCAGCGATCCCGCATATAAAACAACAGGTGCTGCCTGAATAAGCTTCAAGCCACGCACTGTGATGAGGTCCGGCGCACCCGGTCCGGCGCCAATAAAATGAACAGTCATTTTCCTGCTAGAATCCCTTCCATCACATCCAGAATGAGGTCTGTGCCTTTTTGTACGAGGAGTATATCTCTGTCGACGACAACACGCTCAACGTTGTCAGGCAGTTTCGGTAAAGTTTCCTCAAGGTCTGTTGGCAAGTCACTCTTCATCAAGCCAGGTGGCAGCCAGTTACCTCGCTTCGCAAGGCCAGGAGGAAGCTGATTACGTTTTGCCAAGCCCAGTGGAAAACCATTACCACGGCCCTTGCCTTTAGCACTTTTGTCTTTGTCTTTCCCTTTATTTTTCTTTGCAGACTTCGACTTATCTTCGTCTTGCTCATCGGTCGCTTTGGCACCCGGCACGCGGTCGTAATATTCTTTAATGACACGGCGTTCAGCTTCTTCAAAAACAACCTTGGCAATATCATCCAATACGCTTTGACCCTGAGCGGGAGGCGTCGATTGAGCATTCGCATGTTGGCCAAGCATCAAAGCCAACAGAACAACAATAAGTGTTCTCATCATGATCTCCCTAATTTTTGGTTATCTTGGCGGCGTAACCGCGCGGGGTGTAAACCCAATCGTTAACGCCACGCGTCATATGCACAGTAGACGATGATCCAACTAATACCAATGTCAGCATATCGACCATATCGACCTCAAGGTCAGACAAAGGCACAACACGAATGGCTTCTTCGTCCCGTCCAAGATTACGCGCCAAGACGACAGGTGTTTCAGCTGGTCGGCTTTGCAGTAAAATTTCCTTGGCCGCTGCCAATTGCGTGCGGCGACGTTTTGATACCGGGTTATAAAATGCGACCGTGAAATCTCCTGCGGCAACAGCGCGGATGCGATTTTCGATCACTTCCCACGGTGTCAAAAGATCAGACAGCGAGATCAGCGCAAAATCATGCCCCAACGGCGCACCGATCCGAGCTGCTGCTGCCTGTACGGCAGAAATGCCCGGACTGACGCGCAGATCAATGCGGTTGAACTTTGGGTTATTGTCCCGGTCCAGCACTTCAAACGCGAGCGCCGCCATCGCATAAATTCCAGCATCACCTGAGCTGACCAACGCAACGTCCTGGCCCTCTGCAGCCAACTCAATAGACCGCCTGACCCGTGCTTCTTCTTCAGACAATTCCGACATATGGCGTTCTTTGCCATTGATCAGATCGCCCAAAAGATCGAGATACAGGCCGTATCCAACCACATCGGTCGCAGTACCTAGCCAAGACGTGACTTCCGGCGTCCGCCATGCTGCCTGCCCCGGCCCGATACCCACAATCGATAATCGCCCGCGAGCACGCCCAACGTTCTGCGGATCAATAATACCGGGTGCGCGCGCAATCGCACATGTCGCACGCTTCGAAAGCCGCTTTGCCACAATCAGTTCAGCCTCAGGCCCCGCCGCTGCCAGTGCAGACCCTTCGGAAACGCCGTGACATCCGACTTCTGCGAAGACGATGTCTGAAGGTGTTTTCAGGCGCGGTGTTTCAGCCTCAAGGGTGGCCGCATCAAAAAATCGTGCCGGTACGCCAAGCTCTAGAGCCACATCCAAGACAGCCGCTTCATCTGATTTCAAATCCAGCGATGCGATGCAGGCAATAGCCCCTTTGGCCAAGCCGACGTCTGCCAGCGTTACAGTGACAAGTGTTGATAATTCTTCCAGTGTGCAGCCTCGCTCACAGCCGACCCCTAACGTCAGAACCTGCGGGTTCAAAGCCAAAACGTTGGGCCCTTGATCCGTATCACTCGTTGTCACATGAACAATCGGTGCGCCCGACACATCTGATTTTGGGATTTCCAACCAGTCTGCAGCAGGCAAGCCTTCATCTGCCATCAACCGCACAGGTTGCTTAGCTAACAATGCCGCAGCCACGGCTTTGGCCGAGCGGGTATCCGTGACACGCCACCCGGCCGGGGGATCATCCAGCGCAAATCCGAGGACTACATCACTCGCAGTGGTCACAGCCGCGTCAATGCCCAGAGCCGCTGCGAGCTCACGTGCCAACTGATTGGCGCCGTTATGCCCGCCGAGTATTGGTACGACAGCAGAACCCTCTTCAGCGATCGCAATCACCGGTGGCTCTGTTCGTTTGTCCACTAAAGATCCGGCCACGGCGCGGACCAGAATGCCCGCCGCACAGATGCCAATGATCGGACGACCCGTCGCAAAAAGTGATGCGATATGCATCATGGTTTCACTAAAGGAGATATCTGGAGACGCGGTTCTATTCGCAAGGCCGTGCACTTCAGCACCCGGAACGTTAAACGCCAACTGTCGTGCAAGTGCTTCACCAGTCTCGGTAAGCGTTATGAAAACGGGCGCGCTCATGCGTCGACTGCTTCAGCACAGCGTGCCAGGATCATCGAAAAATATGGCGCACGGTCGCCGTCCAAGTCCATCAACGGCATAACCTTTTCATCATCCAGCGTGGCACGCTCAACATAAATCGCATTATCTAATCGGCCTAGCTTCGAGAGTACACGGCGTACTTTCTCGAGGTGTCGTCCCACTTTCATGATCGCCACTGCATCCGCCGTCACAATACGCGCTTCGAGATCCGCCTCGTCCAGCGGCGCAGGCACAACGGACAATACTTGATTTCGAGAGACCAGTGGCTGGCCCGCACGCGCGGCACACGCACCTAACGACGACACGCCTGGGATCACGTCGGTATCGTGAGACGCGGCGAGGCGGCCAAACAAATACATGAACGAGCCATAAAGAAACGGATCACCCTCGCATAACACAGCCACATCACGGCCCGCATTTAAATGATCACTTATCTCAATGGCGTAACGATCATACACATCGTTGGCCGGGAACTGACCCGGTATCATGGGCGTTTCGATCACAAGTTCTATCTTGTCACTGGGGATATGCGGCGCTGCAATTTTGCGGGCCATGCTTTCGGTGCCGTCCGCGGGGGCCGGGTATGCAATCACATCACATTCACCGATCAGGCGCACCGCCTTTAATGTCAGCAACTCAGGGTCACCCGGGCCAACGCCAATTCCGTACAGCTTACCACTCATATTTTTATCATCCGCCATTGCAGCACATCGAGTGCTGGTTTTAATCCCTGATGAGGCCCAACCGCCCCTGATTTCGCGACCCCAATTCTAACTAGATCGCCTCCATACTTCTGTTGCGCATCGATCAGTTTAGCCTGCGCCTCAAGCGTCACCGCGTTGGCGACAAGCCGACCGCCTGCTTTTAATACATTCAATGCGTTTGCAAGAACATCATCGCCGCCAACAATACCACCGCCAATAAAGACGACGTCCGCAGCTGGCAAGCTTTGATCCTTAGCCATGGGAAATTCACCTTCAACGACGTGCAATTCAGGCACGCCGAGCGTCTGGGCATTTCTTCGAATACGAGAAGCCCGCACCCAGTCCCGTTCAATCGCCACCGCATGAGACCGAGGCTCAACGCGCAGCCATTCAATCGCAACGGTGCCGTTCCCGGCCCCTATATCCCATAATGTCTCACCCGGCTTTGGCGCCAACGCAGCCAACGTCACCGCCCGCACTTCTGGCTTGGTGATCGTCCCATCATGATCGAACGCATCGTCCGGCAATCCAGGTGCCAGGGAATACGCCTTCGCTTGCGCATCCGGCACACATTCAACAGCAACCGTATTGAGGTTATCAATCTTGCCCGACACACCATGATTCGCAGTAAGATCGCTGCGCTTTTCCAGCGCGCCGCCAATACGCTCAAGAATATTTATTACACTATTGCCAAAGCCACGCTCTACCAAAAGTGCAGCAATCTGCTCAGGCGTATCCCCATCCCGGCTTAAGATCAGCAAACGAACACCAGCATGAAGAAACCTATTCAAAACATCAAACGGCTTAGCATGAACGCTGAGACAACTCAGCATGGGATCGTTCAATGACCAGCCCATGCGAGCCGCGGCGAGCGAGAACGCACTGGGCGACGGATACACATGAACCTGATCCGCACCAAAGCGCGTGATCAATTGCACCGCGATGCCATGCATCAATGGATCACCAGTCGCGAGTACGCAAATTTTATGGGTGTCCCGATATGACACGAGTTTTTCAATATCACCGGCTAGGTCCTTCGACCATTGCAAACGCTCTCGTGCATCGTCAGCAGTTAGCATCTTGAAGTGTCGCGGCGCCCCAACAATAAACGTCGCATCATCCAAAAGTGTGCGCGCAGATACAGACAATCCATCCAGACCATCATCCCCAATACCGACGGCAGTTATGGGATGGCTCATTTTAACCCTGCCGCAAGCGCGTTGACGGACGCAGAGGCAATGGCACTCCCGCCAACCCGGCCTTTTAATGTAATGAACTCAACACCCAATTCATTGAGCGCGAGGGCGTCTTTAGATTCTGCAGCGCCGACAAAGCCCACAGGAAAACCGAGGACGACAGCCGGCTTTGGTGCGCCGTCGTCAATTAATTCGAGCAAGCGAAACAACGCCGTTGGCGCATTACCAATGGCAACAATCGCGCCGCCCAGCCGAGGGACCCAGCGGTCCACGGCTGCTGCCGAGCGTGTTGTGTTTCGGTTTTTTGCATCATCCGCCACCCCATCATCATCGAGGGTGCAAACAATATCATTCCCACTTAGGTGCCGCTGAATAATCCCAGCGGCAACCATGGTCGCATCCGCAAAAATGGGCGCACCGGATACCAGTGCTGCACGCCCAGCCGATACAGCTTTGGGGGTGAACGCGATATCATCTGCAATCACAGGCATCCCGCAGGCATGAATCAGACGAATAACAACGTCACTAAAATCAGCCGGGAACCGCGCAAGATCAGCTTCACTGCGAACCGTCTCGAAAGACTTCGCATAAATCGCCGCCGGATCTTTAATATAATAGTACATCAGGTCTGCATTTCACTGGGCGCTTAGCGCTCAGCGGTTCCATCAGGATCATGTGAATGCGTGTGGTCGTGGCTGTGTGAATACCCGTGGTCATGATTGTGATCATGGTCGTGCCCGGCGTCCTGCCCAAGCACTTGCACACGGAACGTACATAATTGACAGTTCATGGCATTCGCATCGCCACCCTCAAGAGCTTGATGCACACGTTCCACCATCGTCTCAATAAGATGCTGCTGCGTACCTAATGGCTGCACTTTAATAAATGTATGCTCAGGATATGAGGCCACGGCCTTATCAACATCGGCATAAATGCCTTCAACGGCACGCCCCGTGAATAGGAAATACGGCAGCACCAGTATTTTTTTATAAGGCAGTTTTACTGTCTGTTTGATCGCTTGATCAACGGAGGGAGAAACCCCGCCTGAATAACAAACTTCTGACCAGGCAAAGCCCATACCTTCCAAAAGCAAACGCGCCATCTTGGCAACATGTGCATTGGCTTCGGCATCACGTGCCCCGGCACCGACGATCATGAGGACAGTATCACCCATTGACTCCGTGTCAGGCATAGCCTCTAGAACACGCGCTTGAGCGGCAAGCAGCATCTTGGGATCAATGCCCAAATCCTTGCCCAGCGTCACATCAATATCAGGGTTTGCGACATCGAAATCATTAATCGCATTTGGCAGGGCAGACTTTACATCTGCTGGCGTGAATAACATGCCCGGCAAGCAAACAATCTTAGAAGCACCGCGCGACTTGAGGTCTTCAAGGCCTGCATGAATACTGTGATCTTTTGAGTCCATAAGACCAAACGCAATCTCATGGCCTTCAAGGTTCTTGGATAATGTGTCGGCTAATTGCTGGAATACCTGAGGTTCTGCACCATCTTGGCTGGCATCTCCACAAATCATGATGGCGGCGTTATTTGTCATTGCTTGGTCCTTGCCTTCGAGCGGTGACTGGGTAGGTAATTGCCTCTGGCCCATATCAGGGCCGGACTATGGCAGAAAAACAGACCCTTCGAAAGAGGATATACTCAAAGTTGCCTCTATAGTTTCAGGCGCTCCTCTCCGGAATTCTCTATACGACATGAACTCAGCTTACACTGCATATAGATGACGATGTATTTGTAGATCAGACGTCGGACAAATCCAATCGAGGCGATCGTTCGTACTCAAAAGTAATGAAGATGCTGAAAAAACGCGACCGACCAACCAAGGTTTGCCTCACCTGCAATCGTCCATTCGCTTGGCGTAAGAAGTGGGCGCGTGATTGGGAGAATGTTCGTTATTGCTCAATTCGTTGCAGAGGTGATGCAAAAAAGACCTCAAAGATTTAGATGATTTCATCAAGGAATTTTTTGGCTGTCGCTAGATATGCCGTTTGCTTTACAATATCCATTCGATCCCAATTCCGATAAATCTGACCAAGCCTAGGATTGCCATTAAGTTTCTCTCGGTTGCGGATCAAAAAATCCCAATAAAGTGGATTGAACGGGCAAGCATCGTCACCAGTTTTCTGCTTCACATCATATCGACAGCTTTTACAGTAGTTCGACATTTTGTTTATGTAATTTCCACTTGATGCATAGGGCTTTGACCCCAATAAACCTCCATCAGCAAATTGGCTCATTCCAAGTGTGTTCGGCAGTTCAACCCATTCGTAAGCATCGGCATAAACGGCGAGGTACCATTCATGCACTTGTTTTGGGTCGACCCCCACAATCAATGCAAAATTACCCGTGATCATAAGGCGCTGGATATGATGAGCGTAGGCCTCTTCTTTTGTTTGTGTCACTGCAGCACGCAAACACGCCATTTCAGTGTCAGCTGTCCAATAAAACTCTGGTAATGATTTGTTCGCACCAAAGAAGTTTTGATCCAAATAGTCTGGCATCTTTAACCAATAGATACCGCGTACATATTCGCGCCATCCAATAATCTGACGAATAAATCCTTCGGCTGCGTTCAGAGGGACGCACCCAGAAGTGTATTCATCAGCAATACGCTGACATACATCGAGAGGATCAAGAAGGCCGGCATTGATATAATGCGAAATTACAGCGTGATATAAAAACCGCTGATCTTCCAGCATAGCATCTTGATAGTCGCCAAACTTTGGCAAAGCTGCGTCAATAAATACATCAAAGGCTTTTTTCGCATCCGCCTCAGTAACACCGAACCAGAATGGTTCCAGATCACCGAAGTGGTCAGAAAACCGCTCGCCGACGAGACTTATGACGTTTCGCGTTATAGCATCAGGCTCTACCTTTAATGGCACAGGAAAGGCCATCTCGCCCTTGGGCGGTTTTCGGTTCTCACTATCGAAGTTCCACTTCCCCCCCTCAGGCTCCCCTTCATTGTTCATCAAAAGCCCTGTTTTTCGCCTCATCAGCCGATAAAAATATTCCATCCGGAGTTGCTTGCGGCCATCAGCCCAATGTCTGAACTCATCATGGCTAGCGATGAACCGATGATCGTCCATGATATCAACAGGAATTCCAAAAGCTTCAGGCCAACCATTGATCATTTCACGCACTCGAAACTCACTTGGCTCGGTCATGACCAAACGTTCAGGTGTATGGCGGTCGAGTGCACGTCTGACTTCGTCGTTAAAATTTCCTAGGTTCTCAAGGTCATCAAGAGCAACGTAGTCGACGTTCCATCCTTCACCTTTCAGCGCCTTGGCGAAATGACGCATTGCTGAGAATAGAAAAACAATTTTCTTTTTGTGGTGTTTGACGTAGGTGGCTTCTTCTTGCACCTCAAGCATCAAAACAACGTCAGACGACTTGCTCCCCAAGTCTAGCGGTTTTAAGTCCCGGGTTAGTTGATCACCCAAGATCAAGATCAATGATTTTGTCATATGTATTCTACGTGCAAAGTAAGGGCTTGGATTATCAATTTCATGCGGTGACGTTTCACATGAGACATGAAGGCCGTTTCTGACTAAGCTATTGTAGCTAAATTTCTTTTCGAATTGAAGGTCAGATTGATCGACAAAAGTTACTTTAGCGACCGGGAAATCATCTTTTCAGAAGGCGATAAATCAAGCGGCGCATACATTATTCAAGAAGGCAGCGTGTCGCTGTCAAAGAAAGCGGAAAATGGCTTTGTTAAAGATATTGCCGTTCTGGGTGTCGGCAAAATTATTGGCGAAGTATCAATGATTACAAATCAGCGGTATTCGGTTGCCGCAACCGCTCATAGTGACGGTCACGCCCTCGTGCTTGAAAAAGAGGATTTTACAAAGAGATTAAAAAGTTCAGATCGTGTGCTGGGGTTAATACTAGAATCTGTCATTGATCGCCTTAGAACAACCTATTGATCGGCTTCTAAAACGCATACCAATTTATGATCTTACTCAAAACAATTTACGTAAACGCGAAAGTGCAACGTCCTTCATTTTTTTTACTTTTATTTCTGCTGTCGTGACAATGTTCTTTATTTCATTCAGAGCTTCTTGCGACCTTTTATTAATATCTGCTACTGCATCTGAGCTCAAAGTGGCAAGGTGACCGGTGATCTCTTTGGCAAGGGTGATGATCTTTAACTTTGCTTGTTCAGCATTGTCTTCAATACTTTCGTGCGTACGATCTTCATTCTTTGAGGCATCAAGTTTTTCTTTAGCGGCTTTTTCACTCTCTTTTATTTACGATCGAACTTCAGCAACATGATTCTGAATTTTTGCGATCGCTTCCTTGGAATTTTCTGAGATAAGCTTTATTGCCATCTCACCATGTTTTTTATGTCTTGAATAGAGTCTTCGCAGCCGCCATCAATTTTGAACCGCGCTTCTTTTGCAATTTCATCAATTTCTATCTTGTTTCCAATTTGTATGGCGTCAGCATTTTCATCTTTTAATTGATCAATTTTTAATACCGCCAGCTCAGCTGTTGAGAGCAACTCAATACAGGAGACTTCGGCGTGCGATGCAATG
>CAWUWH010000006.1:0-8208 GCA_963926035.1 uncultured Rhodospirillales bacterium | reverse complement strand
AAGAAGACGATGAAACCGGTGATGAAGAGGATGCTCTGCCTAAGGATGCATTGAGCGAGGTTAATGAAGAACCTGCCGAGCCGCTTGATCCTGACGATGGACGAGGGTAATCGTTTTACCTCTGATTTGTACAACACTGTTATTGCACGGGCTTGGCGATAAAAACCTTGCAATATCGGGGCTTAACCGCAAATCTACGGCTCTCAGGAGGGGGCGGCGCTTAAGGGCGCAGTTGTCGTGTTTTAAAAGGAATGCGCTGTTGGATAAAACGGCACTGAGCAATAGAAAATTTTATAAAACAGCGAATGGGATAGTTTTATATGGGCGCGTTTAGCATTTGGCATTGGCTTATCGTTCTAGTGGTAGTTCTGGTGCTCTTTGGTGGTGGCGGAAAAATCTCTCGTCTTATGGGCGATTTCGGTAAAGGCCTGAAATCTTTCAAAAAAGGCATGAAGGAAGAGGACGCTGGGACCGAAGAAAAATCTGATACAACCGAGAAGAAAAAGCTCGATTCAGACGCAGCAGAAACTGTTTCTGCGCGCGGTGAAGAAAAAGACAAAGCCGCCGGTAGCTGATTCATCGTCGGTTCCTATGTGGGCCGGCATTTTCGTTTAGTGTTTGATGAGGTCAACCGCCATGTTCGATATCGGCTGGCAGGAATTATTCCTTGTTGCGGTTGCGGCGCTGATTGTTGTCGGCCCTAAGGATTTACCGCGTGCTTTAAAAACTGTGACCGGTGCTATTCGCAAGGTCAAAGGCATGGCGCGTGATTTCCAAGGTGGCCTGGACGACATTGTACGCGAAACCGAGCTTGCAGATATGCGCAATGAGATCGAGGCCCAAACGGGTGGTGATCTCCGCAAATCCATTGAAAACTCAATTGATCCTGATGGCGACCTTTCGCGCGAAATGAATGACATGCATAGCTTCGAAGGCGATCTTACCAATGCCACGGAAGATTTCTCGAAAGACATCAATAAAGTTGAAGAAGACGCCAAGGCCGAGGATCATGCTAAGGTAGGGCTTCCTGACCCAAACGATGCGATGACGTTTACACCGCCTGAACCAGAGACAATTGCCGAGCCTGCGCCTGAGAAGGCTAAAGAGCCTGCGTCCGTCAACGATAAAGACAAGAAGGACGCTTAGCGGTGGCAAAAGACGACAATATTGGCGATCAGTCAAAAATGCCGTTGCTTGAGCATCTGATTGAACTTCGGACACGCTTGTTATGGTCGGTCATTGCGCTCATCATTTTGTTTATGATCTGCTTTTACTTCTCTGCTCAGATTTACGGGTTTTTAGTCCAACCCCTTGCTGATGTCTTCCATGAAAGTGGCCGTGAACGTCGATTGATCTTTACTGCGCTGCATGAAGCCTTCTTCACTTACGTTAAAGTGTCTTTCTTTGCAGCGATGTTTATCGGTTTCCCATTCATCGCAGCGCAAATCTGGATGTTCATCGCGCCCGGTCTCTATAAGCATGAGAAGTCGGCATTCTTGCCGTTCCTTGTCGCGACCCCGATCTTGTTCTTTTCTGGTGGTGCGCTGGTTTATTATTATGTCCTTCCGGTCGCGTGGGAGTTCTTTATTGGCTTCGAAACAGTTGGTGGTGATGACCAATTAGCGATCCAATTGGAAGCCAAAGTTAACGAATATCTCTCGTTGGTGATGCGATTGATTTTTGCATTCGGTATTAGCTTCGAATTGCCGGTCGTCCTGACACTGATGGCGCGGGCGGGCCTTGTTACGGCTGACGGTTTGGCTGCAAAGCGCAAGTACGCAATTGTTTGTGCATTTATTGCTGCAGCTATTTTGACGCCTCCCGATCCGGTTAGTCAGATCGGTTTGGCTATTCCTATTATTATTCTCTACGAAATCTCAATCATTGCGGCGCGCATGACAGAAAAGAAACGTGCCCAACGCCATGATGATGAAGAGGATGATGGGACGGCGACTTAATGTGCAGGTTTGTTTCTAAGACGTGCCATTAATCGCCCATCAACCGCAATTAATCCGACCAAAATCAAGGCCATGCCGACGTAATGTCGGACTGCCAATTCCTCATCTAGAAATACTGTGCCCAAAAAGATCGCAGTAAGCGGGACTAGAAGGGTGACCAATGCTGCATTCACGGCACCCGCTGTCTCGAGCACCCGGAAATAGATCAGATATGCGAGCGCTGTCGATGCAACAGCTAGGGATACAGTCGCCCCAATCGCTTCAATGCCGGGCATTGTCAGTGTCCATGGTTGATCAAAGAACATGACAATCGGGATCATTATGATGGTTGTTGCTGATAATTGACCCAACGCACCAATACTGGGGGTGATCCCAAGTGTTCTATAACGTCGACCAAACACACTGGCGAAACCATAAGATAACGCGGCTCCGAGGCAGGCGAGAATACCAAGTGTTGATATGCTCACCCCAGATAACGCATCACCGCCAAACAATACCGCGACCCCTGTAAATCCAAGAACAGCACCAGCTACCTTGTTGGCCGCCATCTTCTCATCAAATAGCAGGAAATGCGCAACAACGATGGAGAAGATCGGCGTTGTTGCATTGAGAATGGATGCCAAGCCGCTCGATATGGCTGTCTGCGCCCAAAACAGAAGGCTGAACGGGATGAGGTTGTTAAAGAACCCCATTATCATGAATATCGACAGGAATGGCCATCCAAGTGGAATCTGCTCTCCTTTAAATTTGATGAAGACGAATAGAATGAGCCCAGCAATACCAACGCGGCACAGGACAAGTGTCAGTGGTGGGACCTCTTTAACTGCAACGGCAGCGAAAAAGAATGCGCCACCCCAAAGAACGGAGAGCACCCAAAGCAGTAACCAATCTCGAGCTGTCATACGCATCATGAATTCCTAGAATTGAGGCTCATGATATAGCGTTATTGAGCGAATGACGACACGCCAGAATCGGACGTCATAATCTGAGGCGCCTCGACCTTGCCTTCGCAATTTCGTAAATTGAGACACGCTTGATTTTGAAACATGCGAAACAGAAAGATATCAGAGAGACCCGACATTTGACGGGATGTTCTTTACGGCTGTCAAAACGACTAAGATTTATTACCGCCCGGTATGCCCTGTGAAGCAGCCTCTATCTAAAAACGTTACATATTACCCAAATGCTGCCGCAGCTGAGCAAGCGGGCTTTCGCCCATGTTTGCGCTGCCGTCCTGAAACAGCGCCGTTCTCTCCGGCATGGAAGGGCACGAAAACGACAGTGGAGCAGGCGCTTCGTTTGATCGAAGAGGGGGCGTTGGACCATGGCACAACAGAATCTTTGGCTACAAAGCTTGGGATGGGCGCGCGACAACTATCCCGTTTATTTCAGCGCCATGTGGCGGCGAGCCCCTTGCAAACTGCGATGACGTTCCGGTTTCAGCGCGTTAAACGTTTGTTGAATGACACGGAACTCCCCATTACCGAGATCGCTTTTCAATCTGGGTTTTCCAGCTTGCGTCGGTTCAATGCGGCTTTACGAGATCTATATACCCGGCCTCCGTCAGCGTTGAGGCGGAAAGCTAAATAGCTTGTGGGAGAGTGCGCATTATCTTCTCTCATCATTCCCACGAAAGCGGGAACCTAGTACTATGAATATATATGCTGGGTCCCCGCGTTCGCAGGGATGACGACGCTCGTGTTATATTGAGTAGATTCCCGTTTAGGTCGCTTGCCCGTTTTGTGAAAGCACGGATGATGATGTTTCTTCACGAAACGGGTGTTCGACGCGGGATTTCATGTTAACTGAATATCAGGTTTGGGTGTCTATGTTCGCCAATTGGCGACCGCGCCCTCAATTGACATGACAACAAGGACTGATCATTTCCGATGTTTGATATTAAGTGGATCAGAGATAATCCGGATGAATTCGATGTAGGTATGGCAAGACGCGGCTTAGACCCGCAGTCACCTGCTATACTGGCGCTTGATGCGGCAAGGCGTGATGCGCAGACGCGTGCGCAAGAGCTCCAGACAGAACGCAATTCGCTTTCTAAGCAAATTGGTATGCTGAAATCCAAAGGTGAAGATGCGTCAGAAGTGATGGCGCAGGTCTCGCAATCTAAGGATGCTCAAGCTACTATTGAAGCTGAGGCATCCGAAGCATCAACTAAATTAACTGATGCATTGGCCGGCTTGCCTAACTTGCCTTTTGATGAAGTTCCAGACGGTAAAACCGAAGACGACAACGTTGAAGTCCGTCGCATCGGTGAGCCTCGTGCATTTGATTTTACGCCGAAGGATCACGTAGATCTTGGCGAGAGCTTAGGCTTGATGGATTTCGAAATCGCTGCAAAGCTTGCCGGCGCCAGGTTCGTGATGCTGACAGGTGGACTGGCTCGCATGGAGCGTGCTTTGGCTGCATATATGCTTGATCACAATACGGGTGAGTTCGGCTATACCGAAATCAATCCCCCCGCACTGGTCAATGACAAGGCCATGTTTGGCACAGGGCAATTGCCAAAATTTGGTGAAGATCTATTCAAGACAACTGACGGGTACTGGCTTATCCCAACAGCGGAAGTCCCTTTGACCAACATTATTGCAGATAACATTGTTGACGAAGAGGAGCTTCCCAAGCGCTTCACAGCGATGACCTGGTGTTTCCGCTCAGAAGCAGGATCGGCGGGTAGAGATACCCGTGGCATGATCCGCCAACATCAATTCACCAAAGTTGAAATGGTGTCTGTCACCAAACCAGAAAACAGCATGGACGAGCTTGAGCGTATGACAAGCTGTGCTGAGGATATTCTGACCAAGCTTGGCCTTCCATTCCGCACCGTAACGTTATGCGTTGGTGATATGGGTGCGGGTGCGCGGAAGACCTATGACATTGAAGTCTGGTTGCCAGGACAAGACCGTTACCGTGAAATTTCAAGTTGCTCAGTATGCGGTGATTTCCAGGCGCGCCGTATGAACGGTCGATATCGTATTAAAGGCGAGAAGGGGACACAGTTCGTTCACACTCTCAATGGCTCTGGCCTCGCTGTTGGCAGGACATTAATCGCTGTGCTTGAGAATTATCAGCAAGCGGATGGCTCTATAGAAATTCCAGATGTGTTGCAGCCCTATATGGGCGGATTGAAGGTACTTAAAGCAAATGGCTGATGCAGGTATGAAACTCAAGAAAGCACGTGTGCTCTTATCGAATGACGATGGCATTCATGCACCCGGCCTGAAAACCCTCGAAGATGCGATCCGACCTTTGGTTGGCGAGCTATGGGTGGTCGCACCGGAAACAGAACAATCTGCAACCAGTCACTCGCTGACATTACGGAGACCTCTGCGCATCCGCCACATTTCGGATCATCGTTACGCCGTAGATGGTACGCCGACAGATGCGGTACTGCTGGGTGTGAATAAAGTGATGAAAGATGGCCCGCCTGATCTGATTTTATCTGGAATCAATAGGGGTGGTAACCTAGGTGAAGACGTTACGTATTCCGGAACTGTTGCGGCTGCGATGGAAGGGGCCTTGTTAGGCATTCCTTCAATCGCTCTTAGTCAGGTCTATGAAGACCGCCATAAGGTAAAGTGGGCGACGGCTAAGATCTGGATGCCGAAAGTTCTAAAGCAATTGCTGAGCGCCGGATGGCCTAAAGGCATTTTCATTAATGTAAACTTCCCAGACCGGACAGCGGCAAAAGTGACAGGTATAGAAGTTTGCCGTCAGGGTCGCCGTAAGATTGGTGGCGAGCTAACGCGCGGCGTTGATCCCCGTGGAGATGAATACTTTTGGATCGGTCCGCAGCGCGATGAGCAGAAATTCCTGAAGGGCAGTGACCTTGCGGCTGTAAACGATGGGGCTATCGCTGTGACGCCATTGGCGCTCGATCTAACGCACAGTTCCACACTCAAAATACTCAAAGGCAAAATGAAATGATTGTCAAAAAGCGCGATGCGGATACGTTACGCGCTGCGTTGATTAATGACGGGATTACAGACGAATCTGTGCTTGCGACAATATATGCGACCCCGCGTGAATTGTTTGTGCCTGAAGCTTTTCGTGATCGGTCTTATGAGAACACGCCTTTACCAATCGGTCAGCACCAAACAATTTCTCAACCAAGTGTTGTTGCGACAATGACGCAGGCATTGGAACTTAATGATCGCGTTAAAGTTCTCGAAATCGGTACCGGGTCCGGATATCAAACCGCGATCTTGGCGCCACTATGTCGACGTGTTTATACGATCGAACGCCATAAGCCTTTGCACATCGAAGCAGAGCAACGTTTTGAAGCCCTGAAGTTCCGGAACGTCGTGACACGATGTGGTGACGGATCCATGGGATGGTCTGAGCAGGCACCATTCAGCCGTATTATTGTAACCGCAGCGGCAATCGATGTGCCGCATGTGTTGTTATCCCAATTGGACGTCGGTGGTATTATGGTTGTACCGGTTGGTCTCAATGAACGTGATCAGCATTTGCTTCGAATTCGGAAGACAGAAGATGACATCGAAACTGAAGACTTAGGGTTGGTCCGATTTGTACCGCTTATCAGCGACGAGGAAATGGTGTGAAGCAAGCAGGTGCCATTATTGTCATTGGCGTATTGAGCATTGCTGGTTGCGGCGGTGTGCAGTTCCCATCTTCTGCGCCACCACGTGATATAAATACGCCCCCAAAACAATCTCGAACAGAAGAAGCCAGTAGGACTGGCAATGTACCGCGACCGAATGCGAGCCGTGTGAGTGCACCATCTTTCGTCAATGCCTCAGCAGTCACTGTTGGGCGAGGAGATACGGTTTACGAGCTGTCACGTCGTCACCGGGTTCCGGTGCCAGCAATCATTCGTGCCAATGACTTGCGTGCGCCATATTTGCTGCGCGTTGGTCAACGCATCCTGTTGCCGCGCGGTGCGCAGCACAAAGTCATCGAAGGCGATACGCTATATTCCGTGGCACAGAAATTTGATGTGAGTGTTTATGAGCTAGCACGCTTGAATGATATTGGTGCGCCTTACACAATTAAGTTGGGCGAGATATTGGTTATTCCTGCTCCTGAAGTTATTGCGAAGCCTGCCCCAGCCAAAGCAGCGCGACCTGCAAAACCAGCACCACGATTAGCGGCAAAGGCAAAGACGCTCCCACCGGTTGTTCTGCCCGCTACACCAGCCAGAACGACAAAACGGGTTGCCGTATCACCGAGTTCTGCTGGAAAGATTGCAGTCATTCCACCCAGAAAACCTTTTGCACCTGTGCCGCCACCAGCTGCACGGACAGGAAAGGGGTTCGTGTGGCCTGTTAAGGGGCCATTGATTTCAAGCTTTGGGGTCAAGGATGGCGGACTCCGGAACGATGGCATCAACATTAAAGCCAACCGTGGAACGCCGGTTCGTGCAGCTGAGAACGGCGTTGTTGCCTATGCTGGAAATGAAATTCGTGGCTTTGGAAATTTGCTGCTGATCAAGCACGCAGATGGCTATGTGACAGCCTACGCACATAATGAAGACTTGATTGTGCAGCGAGGCCAAAAGGTCAAACGTGGCCAAAAAATCGCCACTGTTGGCTCATCTGGAAGTGTTTCGCGGCCACAACTTCATTTTGAAGTCCGCAAAGGCCGTCGGCCTCAAGATCCAAAGAAGTACCTGACTCGTTCTAGTTAATAAATTGTACGTGTGCATTTTTGCCGCAAAATTGAATTTATCTGTTAAAATGGGTTCATGTTGATCATGACACTCTTACGTTCGCCTCAGGTGGCTTACATATTCATGTCATTTTTTGTGGCATGCGGACTTGTGTTCGGATTCCAGTGGTTTGGCTGGATGGGCGTTGGGTTTGCTTGGCCTTTTAATCTCGCTCCGCGCGGAATTATTCGATGCATGCTGGGACCCATTGGCTCAGGCGTCGTTCAATGCTGTTAATATGTATAGTAAACAACTTGAAAATCAGCAGATAGATAATGTTGACGCCGTCCATCGTCGCCAGAGAAAAAATTTACAACGTCACATCTTTCACCGTGCAATTTACACGATTTTTGCCGCCATTTTGATGCTTGGTAGCTCGATGTACTTCTTGAAAGAATTCTAAGGAATTTTAGCTTAAGTTTTTACCGAGACGCCCTGCAAGATCCTGAATGTACTGCCATGCCACACGGCCTGAACGTGCGCCCCGTGTCACAGACCATTCGTTCGCCTCAGCCCGTAAATCAACTGACGGGTCATTTAGTCCGTAATGCTTCGCATACCCTT
>CAWUWH010000005.1:0-17287 GCA_963926035.1 uncultured Rhodospirillales bacterium | reverse complement strand
CCCCGGTGGACAAATTATCATCGCTGCTGCGCTCATAGACAGCCAAGAGATAGAAATCTATATCAAAGATAGCGGCGTTGGTATTAGTGCTGAGGACCTAGAACGGGTACAAAAGCCATTTATTCAGGTCGCAGACGCCATGACCCAGCAACATACAAGATCAGGCCTTGGTCTTTTTATTGTGCGCTCTATCATCAAATTACATGGTGGCACGATGCGATTGGAAAGCGAGCTTGGCAAAGGCACAACGGTCTTCTTATCTCTCCAAAAAAGACGCCTTAAATTTAAGAAGAGTTGATCCTTCTACCGCATATGACCGTATGCTACATTGTCATTAATTTTAAGGTTACTACGATACCCAGCAAGCACGGCTTACACCCGTAAAATCGGCAACCTTACACCCATTTTAATTTAGAATGCTCCCATCAAGGGCGCGATATGCCAAAGGGAAACAGCAATGTTAAAATTTATCTGCGCACGGGCGCGATGGCGCTAGTTTTTGTTGCATTCAGCGCAGCGCAGACGATCGCTGCAGAAGTTCAATGGTTCGGCTAGGCAGCTTATGCGGTGAAGAAACTTCTCAAGACCAAAACCGTTGTCCCAATGCATTACGGGACATTCCCACCTCTAAAGGGAATACCAGAAGAATTCAAAGCAGCCCTAGGTGATTTCAAGACTGACGTCGTTGTCATGGAGCCCGGTGAAACACGTACGTTCGAATAAACATACGTTGAGTAATAGGCCGGGGTCAGAGTTCATTCTCTGGGCCCGGTTTTATATTGTGTGTCAATTTTCACGGTCGAAGAATTCGTGCATCTCTTTTATCTGTAATTCTTCAAAGTACCCAAAGGACAGAATTTGGTCCACACGTGCGCTATCATTGCTGAAAGGCATACGGATAAAGTGATACTATAAATTACGCGCTGAATTTACAGTACTTTTTCGCGTCGTTCGAAAGAATTTAGGTTCGAATGCCTCGACCAATACCATATAATCTTCAGCCACTTTCTTTGCCAAATAGTCAGGCGTGACCTCACTGAGCCGACGCTTGGTGTAATCTGCCCGTTGAATACGCACCCGGTTTGAGCCGAAAAATCGATAAATGAACTCCATCAGATCGTAACTCACATTAACAACGGCACACCAGGGGATGAGGTGCGGAGGCAAGGCGAAAAAATCAAACTCGCGCCAAACTGGCGCAACCCGACCTACCCGTAATGACTGCCAATAAGCAAAAACTGCCGCCATCTCAGGGGATAGCTCGACGTCAGACGGGTTAGAGATGTCTTCTTGGTATTCAATCGCATCCAAATCTTAAAAGTCTCATCTAATGAATTCATCCAAAACTATAGACTATCAGTTTATCTCTAATTGTGAACATGTCACAACCATGAGGACATGTACTTAAAAGAATTTCAATGATAAATATAGGTTTTTGACCACGTTTCGAGTGTGAAAACAGCCTCTCTGATAAAGGTTGTTATACGTAACCGTTACAGATAAGCAGCTGCATCAGAGCGGCATATCCTTCGCTAGGGAAAATACGAAAAAGCGATCACGCTAATTGTTGACTCAGCTCATACCATAAATGACAGTTCGCTTAATAAGTCATACTCAGCTAATATACTTTTACTCTTCTATTATTTCTGCACGTCTTTTTACTTAATGGCTTTTTGTCTTTACGTCAGTTGGCCATGTTTTTCTATTTCGTGCCTGCGTTATTATTTTAAATCGCGATCTGCCTTGCCACAAACGTACGTTTCGCCGTGCCCATTGTCGGGCACCGATACGCGCGTGCTGCTATTTTTGGCGAGCATGACTTTGGAGTTACACATATGAGAATAGATATATTAACGGTCGAGACCGACGCGCGACTTGGCATCGACGGGTGGGTTCTGGGAATTGGCTATCTCCGTCACGATATGGAACATATTGCGCCGCAACCATCATGAACATCTTCGATCATCTGGTGCTTAGCCAACCATTCAGCGCATTGACCAGTGCCATTCTCTATCTATGCACCTACGCATCGTTCCTCAATCTATTAAAGTATCCCCGAAACTGGATGCTTCCAAGTGCTTCTGCAACGTTTGTAACCATACTTCTAGCCGTCATGACGGTGGCATCCGTCTCGGTAACATCCATCGCACCAACTGCCGATCTGAATTTTAGTGTAATGCTCTTTTTGAGTGGATTCATGCTCGTTCTGTTTGGGGTTATCGCCTCTCCTGCCATAGATTTTAATCCAGGCTCCCGCCGCATCGTTGAGTTTCTTGCAAACTACGGTGTCTCGGCAGGATTATGGATGCTCCTGCCTGCTCTTATCGGAGCGTATGCATTTCCATGGGCCAGTATTCATGGCGTTCTAGCGGCTGCTATCGCTGTTGAGTTGTCATGGTGTTTTAGGCATCGATGGACGGCCAAGCGGCAATCCTATTCTCTTGATGAGCATGACACACTGGTCCTCAACACACAGGCTAAAGGTAATATTAGAGCGTTTTCTAAACTGCACGGCATCTCAGAATTGGCGTTTTCAGCAAGTGGAATTCAATGGAATGGATGCAACAAAAATACGCTACCTTGTCCATTCAATTTGTACACAAATAGGCTGGGTCTCAATACCGCACCTTGCTGCCGGGAACATATGAAAGATTTGGCATATTACGTCTCTTCTTGTCTCAAGGACATGGAGATCGAGCACTGGTTAGAAGGTGGAACCTTGCTGGGAGCTGTTCGAGAAAATGGCAATTTACTGGCATGGGAAGATGATGTTGATATTTCATTTTTAGTTGATGACAAATCAACATGGTATTCAATTGCGAAGACACTTTCTGAACGCGGGGAAAAAGACGGATATTACGTCGATGTTTTCGAGAAAAAGGGCTTCATTGGCGTTTCATATGATCGCCCTTTGGGCTGGCCGATGCGATGGGAACGGAACCGAATGCGCGGTGAAATCAGACTTGATCTCGTTGCCTATCGGCGCGCTGTAAGCCACGGGCAGGCTGTGGTTGAAAGAAGTATCAAAAAAGGCGCTCTGCCAGTGACTGAAAGTGGATGGTACGGATTGGCCGAAGAGATCGTACTGCCAACCTCGACAATTCGCTTTCTTGGAAATGATATCCCCTGTCCGAATCAACCTCAATTGCACTTGCAAACACTCTATCAAGATTATCAAACGATTGAATACATGTATGTGAATGCAGAAGCCGCGGAAAAAAGGCGTTCAGCCGATACAAATTTATAGATCAAATCATTGGTTAAATCGAAGTAAGTCGCCAATAAATCAAGGTATACATTTTTTAAAATAGTGTGCGATATGCTTTTACATTGAGTGTTGGCAGTTTAGCTTTACTCAAGTTTAAAACCTGCAAACTGACATGATGGAAGATCGACGAAATGTATATTAATGGCGCATGGTTTACGCCCAAATCAAATGCGACATTTGATGTTTTCAATCCAGCGAATGGCGAAAAAATTGCTGAAGTTGCCGACGGTACAGAAATCGATGCACGCTTGGCGATTGACGCTGCAGGTTCTACATTTCCATCATGGTCAAAATCAACCGCCTATCAGCGGGCAACGTTCCTGACGAATGCTCATAGGATCATGTTATTGCGCAAAGATGCGTTAGCCGAGATCATGACCACAGAGCAAGGTAAGCCGCTCAAGGCCGCTCGCAACGAAGTGCAATACGCTGCTGATTTTTTATTGTGGTACGCCGAGGAAGCCAAACGTATCAACGGCGAGATTTTACCGTCTGCCAGGCCTGATCAACGTTTTATGGTCTTGCATCAGGCCGTTGGTGTAGTGGCGGCTGTGACGCCCTGGAATTACCCCATTTCAATGATAACGCGAAAGATTGCTCCAGCCCTGGCCGCAGGGTGTTGTATTGTGCTGAAGCCAGCTGAGACCACGCCATTATGTGCAATCGAGATGTTTAAAATTTTTGAAGAAGCCGGTATTCCAAATGGCGTCGTCAACCTTGTGACGGCCAAAGACCCAAAACCAATTGGTGAAGAATTCACAACCAACCCGACAGTGGCAAAGATTACGTTCACAGGGTCAACTGCCGTCGGAAAGATGCTGGCTGGCCATGCCAGTGCGCACATGAAACGCATTTCATTAGAACTTGGAGGGCATGCGCCTTTCATCGTTTGTGAGGACGCTGACCCGGTTCACGCAGCCAAAGGGGCGTCGTTGATCAAATTCCTGAACACAGGGCAGGCGTGCATAAGTCCTAATCGGTTTCTTGTGCATACGTCCGCCTACGATACCTTTATTGATACGCTCAGCACACGGGTCGCAAAGATGAAGGCAGGGTCGGGATTTGAAGACGGCGTCAGTATAGGTCCCTTAATCAACCAGGCCGCCATCGACAAAGTAAACCGTCAGGTAACTGATGCTATTGAAAAAGGCGCAAAGCTGATCACAGGCGGCATGCAATTAACAGAAGGCAGTCTTGCCGACGGTCATTTTTATGCTCCAACTGTTCTGGCAGATGTTACACCCGATATGTTGATCTACCGCGAGGAAACATTTGGTCCTGTCGCACCGATTATTAAATACGACGACAATGACGATGTCCTGGAGATGGCCAATGATACGACGTACGGCCTCGCGGCGTACGTTTATACTCAGAACTTAGGCCGAGCGATGCACATGTTCGAAGGCCTTCGCTTCGGCATTATCGGTATTAACGATATTAATCCAACGTCAGCGGCAGCGCCCTTTGGTGGCATGAAAGATAGCGGCCTCGGCCGTGAAGGCGGCAAACCAGGGATCATGGAATACCTGGAGACTAAAACCGCGGGACTCTCTATTTAAAAACAATCAGCTTTTTGAATAGCCTATTGCGACAATTTTCTGGTTAATCAGTTCGCCAATTTCTCTCTGGCTTAGGGATAGCTCATCAAAAAGAATTTCCTCGGTATGCTCGCCGTGGATCGGTGCCAGGCCTGGCTCTGCGCGCTCAAATCCAGAGAAGTCCAACACACTCCCAGGCGTTAAATATTCGCCACGTTCTGGGTGTGACATGCGCTGAAACATCGGATTATCCTCGGAAAGTCTCAGGTCTTCATGCACTGCTTCCCAGAAGGTTTGATAAGGCCCCCAGCATACGCCGTGCTCATCAAGTAGATGTCGAACGTCCTCAAAGGCCAACGCCTCAACACTTGGGGCAACGGCCGATATAATATCGTCACGTGCAGCCCAACGATCCGCCTCGAGGGCTAAATTAAGGCCGTTCTTATCTTCAAGCGCACGGACCTCATTTTCGATCTTCAGTGCCGTAACCAGGTTCTTCCAATGTCGCGGCGTAAAGGCCGTAATGACCACGCGCCGCATATCCTTTGTTGCAAAGTCATACGAGAAAGTACCGTACACGCTGTTTCCAACTTGCGGCCGTTTGTCCTTATTCACTTCAACTTCAGCCGTAAATCCGAGCGCACTCATCGCATGGAATGCAACGTCTGAAAGTGCGAGTTGAATGAACTGCCCCTCGCCCGTATTTCGACGATGGCGTTCAGCAGCAAGCACACCGTTCGATGCAGACATACCTGCAATCAGATCCCATGCGGGAAGCAGACTATTGACCGGCCGATCATGCGCCTTTGGTGCCTGCGCCAGTGGAAACCCAGCCGCTGCATTAACGGTATAATCCAGTGCAACAGAACCGTCGCGATTACCAAGTAAATTTATCATGATAAGATCGGAACGCAGGGCTTTAAGCACGTCGAAGTCGAGCCAGCCTCGCGCAGGAAGATTGGAAATTACAATGCCAGCATTGTCTCCGGGTTTCGTCATCAATTGATGTGCGATCTCGCGACCACGGGGCTGGCGAACGTCGAGGAGTATAGACTTTTTACCCTTGTTCAACCCGCCCCAATATAAGCTCTGTCCTGAGGGTGCAAGCGGCCACCTTTGTGCATCCAGACCACCAGCCACTGGATCAATCCGAATAACATCAGCGCCCATTTCCGCAAGCACGAGGCCTGCGTAAGGCATGGCAACAAAAGCCGATGCTTCAACAATTCGAAGGCCACTTAATATTCCGGACATCAGGTTCCCCAATACATTTCAAAGGCATTAATTATATAGATATGATGCTCTTCGCCATATATTCAATGTCATGAAGACCTAATGTAGATGCAAAGGGTCGCGAGCTTTCTCACCATCAACGCCTTTCGCATGGGTGATGCTGTGTCAGTAATTCACGGATTGTCCAGAACCGCCGTCGACCGCAATACACTGCCCCGTCACCATGTTCGCAAGGGGCGAACAGAAGAAAAGCGCAGCTGCTGCGATGTCCTCTGGCTGTATCAATTTCCCTAAAGGAATATCGTCAGTACGATTTTCTATAATCGTATCAATATCTGTGCCGGTTTGTTTCGCTTCACTCTCAAATATTTGAGTGACCCGCTCCGTCGCTGTATAGCCAGGATGGACGCAATTAACCGTGACGTTATGGCGCGCCGCATAATCAGCAAACTGCTTCGTGAAGTTTGCCACGCCCGCATTTGTAACGCCGTTTGTCATTCTAAGGGGGGCCACAATACGTGCCGTCATACCGCCAACATTAACGATCCGCCCGCTGCCCTGACGTTTCATATGGGGCAACACAAGACGGGCAATGCGAATATAAGCCATCAACTTCACGTCGATATGGTAGCGAAATTCATCGTCCGTCAGTTGATCAAAAGGCGCACTCGTTGACGTCACCGCATTGTTGACCAGGATATCAACCTGCCCCGCAGCTTTCATCGCATCAGAGACAAAGCGTTCGACGTCTTCCATGCGACTGACGTCCGTTTGAAATCCCCAAGCCATTACACCTTTGGCTTTCAAGTCTTGAACTGTTTGATCCAGGCTTTCTTTTGTCCGCCCGCAGATCACAATGTTCGCTCCATGATCTGCAAACATAAGGGCCATGGCCCGACCGATACCGCGACTGCCACCCGTAATAAAAGCGACTTTATCTTTTAGCTGGAAATCCATTGGGTTCCTCCCTTACGCCTTTTGATTATTATGTAATTGCGGAGACTTCAGATCTGATCTTCCGCGCGCCTTAAACAAAAAGTCGACATATGATGCGTCGTTCCCAGCAATGTATCAACACGTTGTATTTTGGTGAGTAGCAGGTTTTACTGACTCAAATGTGACGGGAGGCTTCGTCGCAAGAATGCATTATTGATCAAGGACATCTGCTTTCTTCGGTAATCCAGACTTGATGTCATTCGTCCGTTATTGACCCTAGCTGTGACAGAGAAATAATGTAAGCTTCGAAGTTCTCACGTATATGCCACTCAGCCAGAAAACCTAACCCATCATCTGACCCAGAAAGCCCCATCCCTTGTTCGAAATGACTTTTGATCCGGTCTTCATTACCGCCGCCCTTTTCGCTGTGCTCATCACCGGCATTTCGAAAAGTGGTCTCGGTGGCGGATTGGGGCAGCTTTCCGTTCCAATCATGGCGGTTTTCATTTCGCCAGTTGCCGCCGCGGCAATCATGCTGCCCATTCTGTGCGCCATCGATTTGTTCAATATCTGGGGCTATCGCAAGGATTTCCATCGCAAAAACCTACTCGCTATGTTGCCGGGCGCCGTTATCGGTATCAGCATCGGGGCACTCACGTTCAGCCATCTTGATGACAATGCGATCCGGTTGATGTTGGGCGGGCTATCGCTGGTTTTTGCATTGACCTATTTCGTTCAACAGGCCCCCGTGAGTTCCGAAACCCACTGGGGCCGGTTGTTTGGTGCCGTTTGTGGTGCACTTGCCGGATTTACCAGCTTTGTCGCCCATGCTGGCGGCGGTCCGGTGAAGATGTGTCTACTACCGCAACGTCTCGACAAACGGGTGTTTGTCGGCACCAACGTTTTTTTTCTTTATCATCAATCAGGTGAAGATCTGGCCCTATCTTTGGCTGGGGCAGTTCTCAACAGATAACCTAAATACAAGCTTGGTCCTGATGCCCGCAGTCCCACTCGGTGTATGGATTGCCTGGAAACTGATCAAATATATCGATGCGGAGACCTTTTATAAGGTTTGCTACATCTTACTGTTCGTCGCTGGTATTAAACTGATTTACGACGGTGTGTTGGGAAAAGGTTGGCTGTAGTGGATGCAAAATTGGAAAAGGACTGCGTTCAAAAGTTACCATCTATAGCTTATGGCAAAGAGACTTGAAAATTGACCCGCATCACCCTGACCATCGACGATTGGGCTGTCAGCTGCATCTCCTAACAATTGCGCGTAACCAAGCCGCGTTGTAATACCGACATTCCGCGTTAGGAAGTGCCGAAGTGATAACGATGCACCAACGTCCTTAATGCCCGCATCTGCTTCATACACTCGATATCCAAGGTTTGAACGGCCAGCTTGCGTAGAGGTAATGCCAAAAATGTTTTCCATATAATTGCCGTCAGCCCAGGTACTCGATGCACCCAAGGTCAATCGGGTACGAGCAGAGCCTAAGTCAAAGCCATAACGGACAGATTAATTCAATGTTGTGGCTTCGCGGTCACCGACCAAGTCGTGCCCAAGAGAAACTGCCATACCAAAGTCTTGGGCTTGGTAATTAACAGCCAACTTGGCAGTTGCACCACCGTCGATATCACCCAGCCCCAAGAGTGCGTCGTTATCATCTTTGATCACGCCCCCCCAGATAACCAAGAGACGCCGTAAACTTGAGACGATCTTTTGGCCTCGGACCTTGGACTTCTAAAAATTTAAAGGATACCGACGGCGGGCGACTTAGGCTGCCAATTTTCACGATATCCCGCCATGAGACCTCAACCAACGGAAGTGGCTTGACATCGTAATCGTTCGAGCCTTCATAGTCCGGAGAGTATGCGGCCCCGGCCCCGAGCGTGAATGTCTAGTCATCTAATTTGCTTGGCTTGCTTTCGGGCTCTTAGCCAAAGGCAGGCGACACATTCAAACTGGCAATCAGGGATACGCAAACCATTACATATAAGGCAAAACAACGACGAGCTATCGGATCATTTTCTTTTTCTAAGGTACCGTAACCTTTCTTGAGATTAAAAAACTGTAAGTGCATAAGCTTATTTACGTATTCAGAGGAAATTTAGATTATTCTTGTGCAAAAATATTGAGCCAAAGCATATCTTTTGGACAGAGGTAATTAGCTGATATTGTTACTTTGAGTTCATAACAACGGGTGTCTTAAGTTTCTTTGTGTCCCATAGCGTCGCATCTACAATAAGTTTCATCAAAAAATAGCATGCTCATCTTGCTCTTGAGCTATCTCAATTACGCGATCAAGCAGATAATCAATATCTTCTTCGTTCACGAGTGGATTGACGACATTTAGCAATAGCACTGTCGTTCCCTTCACTTGTGTGTAATTGATATAAGCATATCCTTTTTGCATGAGTTTCTTCTGCACTCGAATATTGAACTGTTCAGCATCTTTTTCCGTTTTTGAGGTACACGTAAAACACAAATTGACGAATTGCCTTGGGCAAGCCAGCTCTAAAAATGGAGTTAATTTTATTTTTTGTTCGGCATATTGAGCCAGCTCAACCACATGATTGAGTCCGTTTTCATATCCCTCATCACCATAATATTTCCAGGAAAACCATAGCTTAAGCACATCAGCTTTACGGGTGCCTTGCAGTGATTTCTCGCCTATATCAAACGATTTGACGCCAATATTATGATACACGTAACTCGGTGTTTCTCCGTGGTCAATTGTCGTACAAGCGTCATAAAGCACGCCAGAATTCCGCATCAGAATAACTGAGCACGGCACAGGCACGCCCATCATCTTGTGTGCATCCCAGCTAAATGAATCAGCCCGCTCACTGCCCGCCAGTAATGATTTATAGCGATTGCTTAATAACGCTGAGCCACCAAAGGCCCCGTCGACATGCAGCCACAGGCTATACTTCGAAGCAATGTTGGCGATATCTTCGATAGGATCAAAAGCGCCCAGAACAGTCGTCCCCGCAGTTGCGGCAACAAAGAAAGGCGTTTTATCCTCTTGTATTGCTTTTTGAATAGCGCGTTCTAACGCTTCTGTATCCATTCGCCCCAGTTGATCGGAGTTTACTCGAATAATACTTTGAACCCCTAAACCCAAAACATTCGCGGCGCTTATAAAGGAGTAATGAGCTTGATCCGATACAAACATAACCAGGTCATGTTGTTGCCTTAGGCCAGTTTTCTTAATGTTCGGGTCAAGAGTGTTCCTTGCACTCAGTAACGCAATCAAATTCGCCTGTGTCCCACCAGATACGAAAATGCCATCCCCGTCGTTGAAACCAACGATACCCGCCATCTTTTTTATCAACTTGTTTTCGATTAAAGTCGCAACAGGCGATCCTTCATAAGTCGACATAGATGTATTCGTGATATCGGCTAAAATTTCTCCGACTAAGCCGGGAATGTTGTAACCAGAACGGAGGGTGCCCCAAAATTGCGGATGAATTGTGCGCACGCAATATTGCATGTATGCCTGAACACTTGATAACAATTCATCTTCACCAACGCCCTGCTTCCCAATGGATGCATCAAATTTCTTTTCCAAAGATTCATAGTCTTGGTACTCTACCAGCATATTATCTTTTAAGGCGTTACTCTGAAGATAGTCCATAAATAACTTCAGGAAATTAGTCATCAATTCATGTTCTTTTGGAGTCATGTCCTAACCCACAGCGCAAAACGTTTGCTGCCGCCTGCCTTATATGCGCGTCTTTGCGGCTTCATTGGCTGTTCAATGCCAGCGGCAACGTTTTGATAGCCAATAGCGGGCTTCCCTAAGTCGAAATTTTCTGATGTCATTATATTTCCTTCTGCCGCCAAGGTAGACGAAACGGAAAGTGTTGTCGCTTTGGAATAGGGAATTCGGTAATTTTTCGAAAAAGATGAAAGCGCCAGAAAAGCAAAAACCCCCGGTTTCCCGAGGGTTTTAACATGGTGGGCGCAGTAGGGATTGAACCTACGACCCCCTCGATGTCACCGAGGTGCTCTCCCGCTGAGCTATGCGCCCATGTCAGAGGGCGTTTATAGAGATTTGGCTTGGCTTTGCAAGACTTTGACGCTCCCATATCTCAACTTTTTGAATTTCATTATTGATCGTCCTTTGTCGGACCTTGTCATCATCCCGCGCATCTTTACGCCACTGCTTTGATCAAATTCATGTGAGCGGCTGGATTTATCCCGTAAATTCAGTGCCTCCCACTTGCATGCGCGCGCATCACGCGCTTTAATCTGATCACATATCACTGCCATGGCACTAATCTACAGCCGGGCGGTTCACATTGGCGACCGGAATACCCTACCTGATGAGTGCCAATACCTTTGATCCTGATCTCAAATTCGATAGCCCGCACCCGGCCTTTGATATTGCACAGCCGGAGGTTCTAACATCACCCGTCGTCTTTGCATCGCCCCATTCGGGATGCCGCTACCCTGAAGAATTCTTAAAAATGTCCAGGCTCGATAATCGCGCGATCCGGCGCTCGGAAGACGCCTTCGTTGATGCCTTATTTGCTGTGGCACCTAACTTTGGTGCGCCGCTGTTGCGGGCACATTTTCCGCGCGCCTACGTGGATGCGAACCGAGAATCTTACGAACTTGATCATGATATGTTCGCTGAGCCATTACCAGAATGGGTAAATACCAAATCATCCAGAGTCCTGGCTGGCCTTGGCACGGTTGCAAAAGTTGTTGCGGGCGGGGCTGAAATTTACCGCGACCAGCTCAAATTTGAAGAAGTCCATCATCGGATTAAAACTTTCCATCGCCCGTATCATGAAGCACTCGACGGCCTTATCCAGAGTGCCCTCAATAAATTTGGAGCCTGCCTGCTTGTCGATTGTCATTCGATGCCATCATCAGCCATGACCCATGGGTCAGGTGTACCCGGTCTTCCTGATATTATATTGGGTGACTGCCATGGTATTTCGTGTAGCCAGGATATTGCGCAAACCACCGAAACGACTTTGCGTGATTTGGGCTTATCGGTTGATCACAACAAACCTTACGCCGGCGGCTTCACGACACGCCACTACGCAAACAAATACGATAATGTTCAAACACTCCAAATTGAGATCAATCGCGCTTTATATATGGACGAAGTCCACATTCGCCGACATTCGGGGTTTGACCGAACAGCGGAACGGATGCGGATACTGATCTCCCGCCTGACGGATATTAACGAAAAAATTCTGCCGTTCAAATCCGCCGCAAAATAAGAGAGGGTTTCCTGATTTTGCCGCCTCCAACAATCTGCACCAGGCAAGATAGCGACATGGCGAAAATTACTGATATCTATAATCACGATGTTTTAAACGGTGCCTAAAGTTGGGAATTATCTCCGCCTGATGTCTCAGAAATGACCACGCGTGCGCATGCGCTTCGCGATGGGGGGTATCCTTATCTCGTCGCAGAAGTCGACGGCGTTGTTGTTGGCTATACGTATGCCGGGGCTTACCGGCCTAGGCCTGCCTATCGCTTCACGGTTGAACATACGGTTTATGTGGATGATAACGCCCGCCGGGGTGGCATTGGGTCTGCTTTAGTGACCGCCATCATCGAAGCCTGCGAGCAGCGGGGATATCGGCAAATGATCGGGATCATCGGCGATTCGAAAAACCTACAATCCATCGAGTTCCACAAAAAAATGGGTTTCGGGCATGTCGGATGCGTGAAAAACATCGGGTACAAGTTTGACCGCTGGATGAATCAGATTCTGATGCAACGTCCCCTTGGCGACGGATCAAACGCCTCTCCTGAGACAGAATAACCTCTACCACATATATGTTGCAGTGCACAGTGTGCGGCCAAAAAAGAGGCCGTGCCCTAAGGCACGGCCCGAGTGATTGGGAGGAAACATCCAATTTGCAACCTCTTGCCAAATGCGCGAGCACGCCAGCAAGATATTGCATTGCACAAAATAAAGGCTTTTTGCACTGATGCAAATAAAAAAGGCATAAATATAAAAAATATATGATTCCCACCTCTCCGTAGCAGATATGCCACGCTATATGGTTAATTTTTTCTCCAAAAATCATCCGGTCATAAACCACCGTTAAGACTTCCGTGATTCTATTGAGAGAATCTAAGTGTCACTGGCGATGCATTGTTGGCATCGCTTTTGCAAAATTAATAGTGGGAAGAGGAGCGGGACATTGAAAATAAATAAAAAAACACGACCATGGTTAATGCTTTTGAGCGTCACGGTCGGTGTTGCGGTGATTATGCTGGCCACATCCTCAGTCGCCCTCGCGAAAACCAAATTCACAAAAGCCCAGGAATCCGCAGGTTTTGCGCTATGTGAACGTGCGACGGCGCGATGGGAACGTATATCTGATGTCCCACCAAAGCTACTGACCGCGATTTCATTGGCTGAGTCGGCACGTTGGTCGAAACAAAAGAAACGCATCCGCGCATGGCCCTGGACCGTCACGTCTGGTGGACCCGGCAGTTATTTCCCTACCAAAGCTGCCGCGATGGCCGAAGTGCGCCGCCTGCAAGCCAAAGGTTTCACGAACATCGATGTTGGCTGCATGCAGGTAAACCTGCATTTCCATGGGCATGAGTTTAATAGTGTCAGCCATGCTATGGACCCTGATATTAATGTCGCTTATGCGGCGAAATTTCTCACCCAGCTCCGCCGTGATGCTGACAGCTGGGGCGAAGCCGCTGGTCACTACCATTCAAAAACACCTGAGCGCACCGAATATTACCGCGGCAAAGTAGAGAAATTCTGGGCCGGCCTTCAAGGGGCCCCCATCGAAGAAACTACTGTCGCCTCAATCGAACCTGAAGCACCGCAGTTCATCACGATCACCCCAATAGACCGGGCACGCACCAAGGCATTGAACAAACGCTTCACAAAATTAAAGACCGCCGCACGCCAATTGAGGAATGATCTTGATCCAACGACGAAACGTGCACGTCAGCTAGAAGCCTGGCGCAATGCACGTGGACGCGCCGAGAAGCTCCAGCATTTGTTGGCATCTAGGAAAGCGGAACTCGTCCAACGCCACGAAGCTGAATTAAAAAACGCCTTCAAAACTGACAAAAAGAAACGATTTAGCGAGAACCGTAAGCGCCAATTGGCGCAATGGCGCGAACGCGTTGCCAAAGGCGCCACTATTACCAACTAAATCAGAACGAGCGTGGCATCCCCAGCACGTGCTCAGCAATATATGACAAGATAAGGTTGGCCGAGATCGGCGCTGTCCGGTACAGCCGTGTCTCTCTGAACTTGCGCTCGATATCGTACTCTTCGGCGAACGCGAAGCCACCAAATGTCTGCATACACGTATCCGCCGCATGCCACGATGCATCTGCCGCTAACAGCTTGGCCATGTTCGCTTCAGTTCCGCACGATGTACCGGCATCGAATAGATCCGCAGACTTGGTCGTCATCAAAGCCGCGGCTTCAGTTTCAGCATAGCACTGGGCAATTGGGAATTGGATGCCCTGGTTCTGTCCAATCGGGCGATCAAAAACCACACGTTCTTTCGCATAGGTGCTGGCTTTCTCGATGAACCAGCGTGCATCACCAATACATTCATGGGCGATCAGAATACGTTCTGCGTTCATACCATCCAGAATATACCTAAAGCCTTTCCCCTCCTCGCCAACCAGCGCGTTCGCCGGAATCCGAAGATCATCAAAAAACACTTCAGTGGAATTATGGTTCAGCATCGCGCGTATCGGTTTGATCGTCAGGCCGTTATCCAATGCGTCCCGCATATCAACGAGGAAAATAGACAAGCCATCATGAGGCTTCTTGCCTTCGTCGCGAGGCGATGTTCGCGCCAGCAAGAGCATTAAATCAGAATGTTCGGCTCGTGAGGTCCAGACCTTCTGGCCGTTAATAACATAACTATCCCCATCACGCACAGCCGTCGTGCGGATGCGTGATGTGTCTGTACCACTGGTGGGTTCAGTAACGCCGAATGCCTGCAAGCGCAGCGCGCCTGATGCAATTTCAGGCAGGTACGTACTTTTCTGCTCGTCGCTACCATGACGAAGCAGTGCGCCCATGATGTACATTTGCGCATGACACGCCGCCCCGTTGCCACCTGAGCGATGCACGGTCTCCAGGATCGCGCCAGCTTCACGAATGCCGAGGCCTGATCCGCCATATTCCTCAGGAATGAGACACCCGAGATACCCAGCATCGGTTAAGGCCTGAACGAACTTCGTTGGGTATCCACGTTCGCGGTCCAGTTCACGCCAGTACTCACCGGGGAATCCTTCGCAAAGTTTGGCCACGCTATCTCGAATAGCATCTAGGTCTTGGTCGCTCGTGTGGTCAGTCATGAAACTTTTTTACACCTTGTATTCTGTCATCAACACTACGTAATAATGAATATAAGAGAAATCAATGTTGGAGTAAAATCATGCTCAAGTTATACGATGTACCGCTATCAGGAAACTGCCACAAGGTCCGGTTGATGCTCTCGCTGTTGGGTGTTGAGTATGAAAAAATTGCCGTTGATATGCCTAATGGAGCCCATAAAAAGCCTGAATATCTGGCCGTCAATCCACTCGGCAAGGTACCATCTATCGACAATGACGGCACTGTGCTCTGGGATAGTCAGGCAATTTTAGTTTATCTCGCCAGCAAATATGGCTCAACCGACTGGTATCCTGACGATGCTGTTGGCCGTGGCGAAGTCCAAAAATGGTTAGCCCTGGCTGCCAATGAAATGTTTAACGGCCCTGCCGTTGCGCGCGCCATTATCATCTTTAAGCGACCAGGCGATCACGACGCCCCAAAAGCTGCTGCCGAAGCAACGCTAAGCGTTGTCGACGGATGGCTTAAAGATCGCGATTGGCTAGCATGTGACCGCCCGACCGTCGCCGATATTGCCGTATACCCCTATGCCGCGATGGCTTGGGAAGGCCATGTTGATATGGATGCATATCCTTCGCTTAACGCATGGATCAAGCGCGTCGAAGCTTTACCGGGATATGAAGGCATGAAGAATATGCCACGCCCTGCATAAAAGGCACTTAAGCTTTAAGACGGTAACCGGTCTTGAAGATCCAGGCGATAAGGCCAAGGCAAATCGCTAAGAACAGGAATGACATGGAGACGCTGGCAACAATGCTGACATCACCCGTGTTATAAAAAGCCCAGCGAAAGCCGCTGATCAGATAGACGACCGGGTTGAACAAGCTCACCGTCTGCCAGATCGGCGGTAGCATGCTGATCGAATAGAACGTTCCGCCCAGGAACGTCAAAGGTGTGATTACCAACAATGGCACGATTTGGAGTTTTTCAAATCCATCGGCCCAAATACCGATGATAAATCCCAACAGCGAAAACGTAATCGATGTCAGAACTAGGAAACCAAACATCGCAAACGGATGCGCGACCTCAAGTGGCACGAAGAAACCCGCTGTCACTAAAATAATAATTCCAAGGATGATCGATTTCGTCGCAGCGGCCCCGGCGTAGCCGATAACGATCTCAAGGTAAGATACGGGCGCAGACAGAATTTCATAAATCGTCCCGGAGAATTTTGGGAAATAAATACCGAAGGATGCGTTTGAAACACTTTGAGTCAAAAGTGACAGCATAATCAGACCGGGCACGATAAACGCACCATAACTAATGCCATCGATCTCGGTGATGCGCGATCCAATCGCAGCGCCAAAAACAATAAAATACAACGATGTTGAAAGCACTGGCGAGACAATGCTTTGCATCATCGTGCGCACCGTTCTGGCCATCTCAAATTTATAGATTGCTGCGACGCCTCTGAAATTCATGTGTCTTCACCTTGATGGACCAACGTCACAAAAATATCTTCGAGGGAACGTTCCGATGTCTCGATATCATTAAAGCCGATTTTTTGTTTTGATAAATCGGCAAGCAAGCTGGTGATACCTGTGCGGTCAGCCTTTGTGTCATAGGTAAAGACCAGAGCTGCGCCGTCCTTTGCCAATGCCAGGTCATGTTTGGCAAGCGCATCTGGCACAGTTTTCAATTTTTCCTGCAAATGAATGGTGAGCTGTTTTTCGCCCAGTTTCCGCATTAATTCCATTTTCTCATCAACGAGAATAATTTCGCCCGCACGAATAACACCGATCCGATCGGCCATCATTTCAGCCTCTTCGATATAGTGTGTCGTCAGGATGATCGTGACACCACTATCACGCAGTTCACGGACGACATTCCACATATCTTTCCGCAACTCGACATCGACACCCGCCGTAGGTTCATCAAGAAAAAGGATTTCAGGCTCGTGCGAAAGCGCCTTGGCGATCAAGACACGGCGTTTCATGCCGCCG
>CAWUWH010000004.1:0-5383 GCA_963926035.1 uncultured Rhodospirillales bacterium | reverse complement strand
TGCCGCCGCGATCACCGCGTATATAAATGGGCGGCGCAGGATATCCAATGGCTTGAACTCAGCAGATGCAATGGCAATACCCACCGTCACGAGTAAGATCACGTTAACGACAAAATAAGCGATGCCAAGCGCCAAACCTTGCTCACCGAATGCAAGCAAGCATAACGGCAAACCCATGTTTCCAGTATTCGCAAAGGCAATAGGATTAAGGTTCGTGCGCACTGGCATTCCAGCCAGCTTCAATATCCCCCACCCGACAAGTAGAAATGCCGTTGTCGACAAAAACCCTGCCAATGCCATATCAAAAAAGATGTTCATATCCAATTCGACACCAACAAGTGTCGAGAACACGAGACATGGCACGCCAACATTGGAAACCAATCGCGTCACCATTTGTGTATCAAATGGCTGCTTCATTTTCGCCCAGCAAACACCAACAGCAGCGCACACAGCAACAGGCGTGACGACATCTAACATGATATATAAAAGCTGTTCGTTCATGCTGTTTTCTTTCGTGTTCGCCAAATATCAAACGAGTAAATTGCCAAGGCCAGCCAAATCAGTGCGAAGGTAATTTTATGTGCATCCGTGAACGCCTCTCCGTAAACGGCAACAGCAAGGATGAATTGAAGTGTCGGTGCAAGGTACTGAAAAAACCCGACCGTTGCATATCGCAAACGTCGCGCAGCCGCAGAAAAAAGAATAAGTGGCACAGCAGTTACAACTCCCGCAAATACCAGCAAAAGATCATAGCTGAAGGAAACAGTACCGAATGCGCCCTGCCCTTTAACGCCAAGATAAATCAGATAAGCAGTCGCAGGTATAATCACGACAAGGGTCTCAACAAACAATCCAGCAGCAGCGCCGACAGCAGCGGTTTTGCGCACATACCCATAAAAGCCAAATAACAGACCCAATGACACAGCAATCCATGGGAATTCGCCAACGCCAGCGGCCAGTGCAATGACACCCAAAACCGATAGCGCAACGGCAATCCATTGCGCCTTGGTCAGGCGTTCACCCAACAACAAAACCCCAAGCACTACATTCACTAGCGGATTGATATAATAGCCTAAGCTACCTTGGAGCATCTGCCCGTGGGTCACCGCCCATATAAACAATAACCAATTCAAAGAAAGCAACGTTGCTGATACGCAAAGCCAGAATACCAATCGACGATTTTTTATTACAGCCAGCACTTCTTTCCAGCGCCCAACAGCGATAAGAAACAAACCAACCAATATAACAGACCATACAATTCGATGGGAAAGAATCTCGAATGCCGAGACTTCGTGCATATATTTGAAATAAATAGGTAAGAAGCCCCAGGTCCCAAATGCGCCAAGTGCGCAAAGACCACCAATCAAGTCTTCTCGTTCCGGCGTGCGTGGATCGCTGCCGGTTACATTGTTTTTAGGTTCAGTCAAAATGAGCTCTATTAGATCCAGGCAATGCGTAGAATATTCGTCGCCCCCGGCGTCCCAAAAGGCACACCGGCTGTAATCACAATCGGATCACCAACTTCTGCAAATCCTTCAGATTTTGCGACTATAATTGCCTTGCTCACCATTTCACGGAAAGCATAACAATCTTCGGTATGAACAGAGTGCACGCCCCATATCAGCGCACTTCTTCGCGCTGTATCTTTTCGTGGTGTCAATCCAAGGATCGGGACAACGGGACGCTCACGTGCCGCACGGATTGTCGTCGATCCTGTTGTCGAAAAGGTCACGATCGCAGCAGCAGAGATCGTATCTGCCACCTGACGCGCAGCAGCCGAAATAGCATCAGCAGCTGTTGCCTCAGGGGCACGACGCTCAGCCTCGCGCATTTCCCGGTAAAGCGGATCGCCTTCAACGCGTTTGATTATCCGATCCATCATCGCAACACTTTCATTGGCAAAATCACCAACGGCCGTCTCTGCTGATAACATAACGGCATCGGCACCGTCATAAATCGCCGTCGCAACGTCAGATGCTTCGGCACGTGTTGGGGTTGGTGCATGGATCATGCTGTCCAGCATCTGAGTCGCTACGATTACAGGCTTTCCTTTGCGGCGACACGCACGCAGCATCCGCTTTTGCAGCCCCGGCACATCTTCTGGCGGGACTTCGACGCCCAAATCACCACGGGCAACCATGATCGCATCAGATAAATCTACAATTTCTTCCAAACGCTCAAGCGCTTGTGGCTTCTCAAGCTTGCTGATGACGTGTGCACGATCACCAATAATCTTCTTTGCTTCAGCAACGTCTTCTGGACGTTGCACGAAACTCAAGCCGATAAAATCGACACCAAGATCCAAACCAAATCGCAAATCCTCGAGATCTTTTTCTGTCAGCGGGCTGACATCAAGGATCACGCTCGGCACGTTCAATCCTTTGTGGTTTGATAACTCGCCACCAACAATGACTTCGGTTTCGGCCCAATCCTCTCCATGCTCAAGCACCTTGAGACGCAGGCGACCATCATCAAGCAACAGGTCAGTATTAGGCTCGAGCGCCTTAAAGACTTCAGGGTGTGGCAAACAGGCACGCTTCGTATCACCAAGGCATTCATCAGCCTCCAAGCGATAGCGCTGCCCAGTTTTGAGGACAACCTTGCCACCCTCAAAGTCGCCAACACGTAATTTGGGGCCTTGAAGGTCTAGGAGAATACCAACCGATCGTCCGTATTTTTTCTCCAAGCCACGAACGATATCATAGCGCTCACGGTGCCCAGCATGATCTCCATGCGAGGAATTCATTCTAAATACGTCGACGCCAGCTTCGAACAGGTCCGAGATTTGTTTCTCGGAACTGCTTGCAGGGCCAAGCGTAGCGACAATCTTTGAATCTCTATTTCTTTTCATAGCAGGGAGTTTACTGCGCAGACCTAGGATCTGGCCAGTGCAGATCAATGTTTGCAAGAAAATTTCATAGTCCTACCGTTATCCAATTGATTCGTAACATATGGACAAGATGAGTTCGAGGCGCAGATATATGGCTGGCAATATTTTCTCTCGAGTGCTTTTATCGATCTTTATAGATAAGAATGCTCGAAAAAAGCTTGATGAAATTCAAGCTGCTAAAAATTGCACGCTCAAAAAAAGTATCGCACCAGCTAAAGCCAATAAAAAATCCGCCGACAATGACGACTTAGATGTATTGCCAGAAACCCTTGTGCAGCAAGCAATCGATAGCGCTTCAGCCGAGCTCGAACGCAAAAAGAACCTGCCCCCTGGGCGGCAAGCACTCATCGAACAGGCGTTATCCATTCACGATCAAAAAACCAAGCTGCTCGATGACCTCCCTAAGGAGCAGCGAGAAAAACTGGTTGTGATGGCGATGCATGCATTCGGGTCGTCATTCGACGAAAAGGCTGACGCCGACGCTAAGAAACCAAAAAAGAAGCATAAGAGACCGTGAGTGATTTTAAAGAACTGGTATCTGGGGTCCAAAGCGGAAGACGACGCGCCCTCGCCCGTCTTATAACGCATATTGAATCAACACGTGCAGATCATCGTGCAGAAGCGCAAGAAGCCCTCTCAGAGCTCCTACCCCAAACTGGGAAGTCAATGCGCATCGGCATCTCTGGCGTACCTGGTGTCGGCAAATCATCGTTTATTGAGACCTTTGGTCTTCATGTCATTGAACAGGGCCACCGGGTCGCTGTCTTGGCCGTTGACCCTTCGAGCCCGAAACATGGTGGATCCATATTGGGCGATAAAACCCGGATGGAAAACCTTGCGCGGCACCCAGATGCCTTTGTCAGACCTTCCCCATCGGGTGGCTCAATGGGGGGAGTTGCGAGGCGTACCAGAGAAACCATTCTTGCCGTTGAAGCCAGCGGCTTTGATGTCATTCTTGTTGAAACAGTTGGTGTTGGACAATCCGAGTACGCCGTTGCGGGCTTGGTCGATATGTTTGCTCTTTTGGTAGCTCCTGGTGGTGGTGATGATTTACAGGGCATCAAAAAGGGCATTGTTGAGATGGCCGATCTTTTGGTTGTGACAAAAGACGATGGCGATTTGGCAAAAGCTGCGAGCCGTGCATTTCAAGATTATCGTTCGGCAATTCATATGCTCCGAACCGGCAATGAGCTATGGCGGCCACATGTCCTCCGGTGTTCTGCCCATACGGGGGCAGGCATCCCTGAAGTCTGGGAAAAAATGGATGAATTCGGCAAGATCATGAGAGACGCTGGTGCGACCGATGAAAAGCGCGCAGAACAAGCTGCAAGCTGGATGTGGGATGAAGTCACTGCGACACTTATTGAACGCGTTCAGCAGAAAAGTGATGTTGCGGATACCCTTGAGGCCGACGTTCGCGCAGGAAAGATCACGCCAACCGATGCCGCACTGAAATTAATCGATCGATTTAATACCTAAAATTCCTTGTTGAGGAGCGATATTCGATGCCCGAGCAAGCAGATATGGACACACTCAAATCTGAACTGTTGAGCCTGCGGCAAATGACGCAGCGCATTGAACAAGAAATCAATGCCATCGATCAGGCAACCGAGAAAACGACACACACAATTATTGGCGCTGCTGAACAGAGCGACGAGAACATTGCGACTTTCCGCTCATTCGTCAGCAACAACGCCGACGCAGAAATACTCCTCAGCGCGATGACTGTGAGCACTCAGAAAATATATGAAGCATGCACCTTCCAGGACATAACAGGCCAGCGAGCCGGTAAAATCACGGAATCACTCGGATATATTGAAGAGCGTATCATTTCTATGGCAGAGCTATTGGATGGCGATACTTATAAAAGCACCGTGACAACCCTATCTAACAATACTATTGGCGACAAATTGATTGAAGGCCCGCAGCACGAAGGCAAAGGTTTAATGCATTCAGATATTGACGCTCAGTTCGATTGAGGGCAATTAAGACAAAGAAAACGGAACATATTTAACAGACTAGGAGAGTAAAATGCGCCGCCTTGCTGGCATTGTTATCCTCGCGCTATTTACGGTATTTGCCATGAACACAGAAGCCAAAGCAGCCGATCCAGAAAACACCCTTCATCTAGAACTAAAATCCGGTATTGTAGTGATTGAAATGCGCCCTGATATTGCGCCCAATCACGTTGCTCGCATTAAAGAACTTGTCCGTGAAAAGTTTTATGATGGCCTTGTTTTCCACCGCGTAATCGATGGCTTCATGGCACAGACAGGTGATCCTGACGGAAACGGCACCGGTGGCTCTGGTCAGAATATTGCTGCCGAATTTACTGACCTTGAGAAGTTTTACCGCGGCACGATGGGCATGGCGAGATCGCAAAACCCAAATAGTGCTGACAGTCAGTTCTTTATCACCCTTGAGCCAAGCACATGGCTAGATGGACAGTATACTATTTGGGGCGAAGTCATTGATGGCATGGAGTATGTCGAT
>CAWUWH010000003.1:0-4559 GCA_963926035.1 uncultured Rhodospirillales bacterium | reverse complement strand
GCCGTCGGCATCGACATACCATCGACATCTCGGGTCAGTTCAACTGAACCCTGGATGATTTGGTATGCACGTTTTGGCACGGCACCTTCGCCGAGCAGAACATCGCCAGCTTTATAGTCTTTGGTTGCCACCACATCTCCTATTGGGACAAACGCCCAGGCGGAGCTATGGTGACCTTCCAAAGGTGAATATGCTGTTAACACAACTTAGAGAAACTAGTGGAAAAGTGTGTTTAGCCTTCGACGATCTCGTCCCGTGCGGCACGGCGGATGTCGCCAAACACCCCTTCCCAGGCGCCGTGGCGCTTTTGGCGGAACAACCGCATGCTCGGATACCAAGTTGATGTCTCAATATCACACATCCAGCGCCAATCCGGTGCGAATGGCACAGCAACCCAAACCGGCTTGCCCATAGCCCCTGCAAGGTGTGCAGGGGCTATATCAACGGTAATCACCAAGTTGAGTTGACCTATAACCGCCGCAGTTTCCGAGAAGTCCCGAATGTGCTCACCCAAGTCCGTGACCAGAGCTTCACATCCAAATTCTTTAATGTTGGCCGTGGCATCACCTTTTTGCAGCAAATACACCGACATGCCAGGCAAACCAGGGATTTCGATGAAGTGCTTAAATCCTGATGAGCGATCGGTATCATTACGATGCGTCGGACGACCGGCCTAAGATATTCTAACACGTTTAATGCGTCCCAAGCTCGACGGTAATTGCACAGCGCTTGGATCAAGCGGGCCAACATATGGTACGTCCGCTGGAATATTTTCCATGTTGGTACCAAACACATGTGGCAACGACATCATCGGAATATAAAAATTAAATTTAGATGGTGTTTGGCCCCAATTGAAGACTTTAGAAACACCCTCAACTGATCCTATCAAACGCGCCAATTCAGGCTGCACTTCGACAACGACCTGACCACCACGTGCCTTAATCATCGTTGGGTAGCGCACGAACTGGATCATATCTCCAAAGCCTTGTTCGTGATGAACAAGAACCGTCTTACCTTTAAATTCGGATCCGTCCCATCGCGGCTTATCAAATTCACGCGACGGGCTCCGATCAAGCTCCCAACGACTTTCGTAAGCTTCAAAGCCTTCTTCGAGACGTCCCATCTCAAGTAACGTTAGCGCACGGTCCCACTGACAATCAACATGGTTCTCGTTCAGCGCGATGGCTTTCTCAAGACAACTCAGCGCAGCACCAGTTTGACCTAAATCACGCATCACCAAGCCTAAGTTATAATTGGCTTCGGTTGAACGTGGTGCCAATCGAACCGCTTGTTGATGACTGGCCAAAGCCACTTCCAAACGTCCAAGCTCACGCAGCGCATTACCCATGTTTGAATAAACGCCCGGATTATTTGGCTTCAAGACCAACGAACGACGATAGCACGCCACAGCCGCTTCGAGCTTATACGAGCTCCGAAGGGCGACGCCCATGTTATTATAAACATCAGATTGTTTTGGATTTAAAAGCAGCTATTTCCCATAGGTCTCAATCGCTTCGGACAGTTTCCCATCCGGTGCATCTGGGCTGCGTTATCAAACAACCGCACAGCTTCGCGCTCACGTAATGCTGTACGCTGATCTTCAGGCAGCGCACGCCAAGCTTCGAGCTTTTCCGGGTCAACCGTATGCGGCACAGATTGAACGGGTGCAGGCGATTTGGTTTTTTCGCGCGGACGGAGAACGGCTTTGGCTCGCCTCTTGGGCGCCGCAGCGGCTTTTTGAGTTTCTTTCGCCATAACGACCCCCTTGGGTTTTATTATTAGCGCATAGTGCAAGTGGTTTCGCCAAACCGCAAGGGCGCTCAGCTTGATGCGCAAATGCCTGCGCTTATTTGTTTATCAGCTTTTTTATATAATCGTCAGAACATTCTCTGGCGGGCGCCCGATTACAGCCTTATCGCCCGCAACCACAATCGATCGCTCAATGATAATGGGATGTGCAACCATTTGATCAATTAATGCGGCTTCAGAGAGCGCTGAAACATCAACACCTTCAGCGGCAGCTTCTTTTTTGCGTACGACATCAGACGCTTTCGGACCCAGCATCGCCAGAATTTTTGTAAGTTCCGTCTTGAATGGTGGCTCGGTCAAATACTCGACGACGTTGGCACCTGCGTTGTTTTCTTCGAGGATCGCCAAAGTCTGGCGTGATTTTGAGCACCTTGGATTATGGTAGATCGTCACTGAAATAGGGAATTCCTCGTTTACTTTGCTGTCTCTTCAGATGTGGTGCCATTACGCCCTGGCGGCACAAAAGGCTCCGGACGGTCGGCTGGCAGGCTCTCAACATATATAGATGTTGATGGGAAAGCGAAGCCAGAACCCGCCTCCTCTACAATTTTCATAATTGTATATGCCAATTTTTCTTTAATTTCTAACCATTCACCCCAACGTGTCGTCTTGGTGAAGCAGTAAACCAAAATATCAATCGATGATGCACCAAACTTGTCAATCCGAACGAAAGTCGATGCATCTTTCGCGTCTACAAAATCTCCATCTTCAACAATATGTGCGGCGATCTTTTCGCGGATCTCGCTCAATTGTTCAATACTCGTCCGATACTCCACGCCGATGTGCCAATAAATCCTTCGGTACGTCATCTCGGTAAAATTCGTGACCGCTGTATCGGAGAGCTTTACGTTCGGCACCATAACCGGCGCTTTATCAAACCGGCGCACAACCGTTGACCTAAACCCGATGGCTTCGACCGTTCCTTCGACGACACCATCGACCCTGATCCAATCCCCAACTTTGAAGCGCTTTTCACCAAGGATAAGGATGCCCGCAATCAGGTTTTTAAACAGATCTTGCGCACCAAGCGCGACCGCAACACCCAGCAAGCCAGCACCTGCGATAATCGGTGCGATTTGAATACCCCAGATTTGCAGGACCGTTGCAGCACCAACAAGAACGACGGCCACCCGAAGTGCCTTCATCATCCATTCGATCAATTCGCGGCTTAAGGCTTTCTCCAGACGGTCAAAGGCATGCGAAAGCGGTCCTAAGGCACGAAGGATTGTCCAGAATATCACGATGCTGATTAATGAGCGCGTGATGTTTTGAACGATAACGTCGACGACGCCTTCGAAGTGCATATAGTTCGTCGCGACAAAAATGCCAAAAACAACCGGGATGGCGCGCAGCGGTGGTGCAATGGCGTCAACGACATGATCATCCATTTTCCATACTGTTTTTTGAGCCATTCGGCGTAGCCAGCCAATAAGGAACTTGGCGATCAATCCGCGCAGCACAAAGAATGCAAGAAGGATGCCTAAAGCATTGAGGATCTGCCCAATATCGACGCCGCCGACGCCGTTTGACCAGACCTCAACAACAACTGTCCAGAAATCTTGTAGGCTTTGCGTATTCACAATGATGCTCCGATGCGGATTAAGGCTTTGTGAGTGACATAATCAAGAAACACGGCACTTGCAATCGTTCGACTTAAATCCATTTGAGACGACGGAAAATAAGCACCTGGAGCGCAACGATTACACCGAGCATGCACATAACAATTGGAAACCCGTGTTTGCTCTCGCTAAGCGGCATACCACCAACATTCATACCAAGTATTCCGGTGATCACGCCAAGCGGTAACATCAATGCGGCAACAACACTCAACGTGTACATATTTCTATTCATATGCTCTGCAGTACGGTTCGTGAGTTCATCCTGAATAACCGCAGCGCGTTCGCGCATGGCATCCAAATCCTCAACAATGCGCGCACTTTGATCCGCAATTTCGCGAAACGCCATGCGATACTCTTTATCGATCCACGCCACATCTTCGGCGTACAGGCGCGCCAGGGCTTCGCGTTGAGGTGCGATATATCGCCTGAGCGCAATAGCCTGACGCCGCAAATCCTTTAGCCGATGTCGAATATCAGCGTTTGGGTTCTCGACCATATCATTTTCAAGTTCATCAATTTCGTCGTTCATTTGCTCTAGAACAGGGTTCACACGCTGTACCAAACCTGCTGCCAACATCCACAATACATCGATTGTGCTTTTTGGTCCTACGTTTTGCTCAAGCTTTTCTCGGACATCATTGACCGCCATCAGGCGTCTGATCCGAACGGTGAAAATGCGTGTTGGTTCAATCCACATTCGAAGACTGACCATATCTTCGGGATTTGCACCCGGTTTCAAATTCACCCCTCTGAGCGTCATTAAGATACCATTGTCAATAAAGACAACACGGGGACGCGTTTCATCCGCTAACAACGCATCAACCTGAAGCGGCCGCAGTCCACTTTTCTCGCGAAGCCATGGCTCAACCTCAACGCCATTTCGGTCAAAGTGAAACCATTGAAGGTTTTCTTTTGAAGCTAGCGCGTCCATTTCAGCCCAGGCGATTTCGCGTCCACCACCCTGGCCATCAAGTTGATAGGCACCAATCAATCCATCATCTTCGCTCATAAAACGCTCCACAGTTATTTTTTCGCCAAGGGTGGCGTCAGTTATTGATAGCGGAAGAATAGCCCGTGCTGAAGGAAAAGGGGAGAGGGACATGCAGTCCGTTCGCGAACAAATATTTTCAA
>CAWUWH010000002.1:0-21067 GCA_963926035.1 uncultured Rhodospirillales bacterium | reverse complement strand
AAGTCAGCCACGGGAATGGCAGCCTTCATCGGTTCGCCGTCAGGATCACCGTTAAGGCTCATCAATCCACTCATACCCTGGATCAGGACATCATAACCCGGGCGCATGGCATACGGGCCAGTCTGTCCAAATCCTGTGATCGAGCAATAGATCAATCCAGGAAACTCGTCTTTGAGGTCATCATAGGAAAGACCGTATTTCTTTAGCCCACCTGTCTTGAAGTTCTCAACCAGCACTTGCGACGTGCCAATCAATCGTTTGGCTAACGTTTGTCCTTCGGGTTTTGAAATGTCCAACGTCACCGAGCGCTTGTTCCGGTTGGCAGCACAAAAATAAGCGGCTTCTGAGGTATCGTTGCCTTCGTCGTCCTTGATGTAAGGCGGCGCGAAGTTGCGAGTATCGTCCCCTGCTCCGGCGCGTTCAATCTTGATCACATCAGCGCCTAAATCGCCCAGCATTTGCGTGCAGCTGGGACCAGCTAGAATGCGGGTTAAATCAAAAACGCGAATACCTTCGAGTGGACCGGGCATAAAGTGACCTTTCTTGTGAGAATGACGTCCACAGTACTTACCTACGCACCCCCTCGCAATCAAGGCCCGACGCTGAAACTTTTTGTTGATGGAATGCTACAGGAGGCCTTGTGCAACGGCTGTTGGATAGGCTCTATAATGCCATGCGACAGACCTTATTAAGATTCTTATTGATTGCCTTACTTGCCATTGCGACTTCGTCGGGGGGACTTTATGCATGGTTGCGGACGTCCCTGCCCGATACGTCTGGCGAGATCGTCATTTCAGGTATAACCGCGCCTATAACAATTTCCAGGACCTTGCATGGTGCGCCAACCATAGATGCAAGCACTCAGGAAGATGCCCACTTCGCCCTTGGGTTTGTACATGCCCAGGACCGTCTTTGGCAGATGGAAGGCATGCGTCGTTTCGCATTGGGAGAATTGTCAGAAGTGATCGGGGCTGAGACGCTGCAAACTGATATCGCACAACGTCGGATCGGCTTCGGTCGGCTAGCGATAGCGCAGTATAAAAGCCTTGATCGCAAAACGCGGTCTACACTCACATCATATGCGGATGGTGTGAATGCATTTCTGAGATCTCGGGATGGCTCCTTTCCTCTGGAATTCTCGTTGCTGGGCTTTGAACCGGAGCCTTGGTTACCTGAACATGGGTTGTTGTGGGGCCGTTTGATGGCCTATCAGCTGAGTGCCCGCTGGCGCGATGATCTTGCACGCGAGGCACTGATTGATAGTGTCGGCATGAATAAAGTTCGCGAACTTTGGCCGTCTCTTAAATTAGGCGAGCAAGCGGCGTTCAAGGATACGCCTCTGCCGTCACGTCAATTCGAACCTCCACTCGGCGCGTCAAATGCATGGGCTGTTGCCGCATCTCGGAGCAACACGGGAGGTGCACTGTTAGCTGGTGATCCGCACCTCGGTCTGACAATTCCAGGCACATGGTATCTGGCCCGCATGCGTTTTGGTGATCAGGTGATTGAAGGGGCGACGGCGCCGGGTGTTCCTTTCGTCATTATTGGTCGGAACGCAAATGTCGCATGGAGCTTTACCAGCAATGAAGCGGATCTGCAGGACGTCATCAGGATTACTAGCGCCGATATCACATCGAATGATCCCGAAGATATTCGAATTAAGGGCGGTAATATCCATTCTGTACGAATCTTTTATAGCGGCGATGCACCTGTGATTGCAGGTGGGATGCTGGACCAGTCTGGTGATGATGGTTTGGCACTTATGTCGACAGTACTTAAAGCACAGGACCAAACGCCTGCTGCGTTTTATAGGTTAAACGAAGCGCAAGGTTTGAGACATGCAATGAGTGCGCTTGAAGGTTTCCAGTCACCACTCATGAACGTCATTATTGCAGATACCTCTGGTCGCATTGCGCGGACTTATGCGGGTGATATTCCTTTACGCAAAGGCATTCATGGCCGGTTACCGATGACAGCTTCAGATCTAAGGTGGGAACAAGTCCGCGCAAGCTCGGTATATCCTCCAGACATTGACCCGGTATCCGGCATTGTCGCTAATGCCAACGAACAAACACCTGAGATGATCTTGAGTGAAGCTGAACTCAGCGGCGATTGGGCGTCTCGTGCACGTGCAGACCGTCTTGATGCACTACTCTCTGCGCAGCATAAATTTGATCTGGATGTGATGGCTGCAATTCAACATGATGTCATTGATGTCACGGGGGAAATCTGGAAATCAGTTTTAGGCCAAGATGTTGGCGATGGTCTTGTGCCGCATGCGCAGATATTGATGCAACGCTGGAACGGCACAACGCAAAGAGATGCTCCGCAACCGCTTATCTATGCTTCATGGTTATCAGAAATGAAACGTGTGATGTTTTATGACGAGATGGATGATCGCTTTTTTGGCATGAAATTCCCGGGCCCACGTCACTTACTTGAGCTTTTGCGCGCTGAAAGTCCCTGGTGCGACGATGCAAAGACACCTGATGTTGAGACCTGTAAAGATTTGCCAAAACGAACTTTTGATATTGCAGTCAACAAGCTCGCACTTGTATATGGAGACAATCCATCTGATTGGCGATGGAGTAGCGCGCATGAAGCGTTCTTTGCCAATGCATTGTTGGGGCGACTGCCAACGGTGGGGGATTTCTTTAACCGTTACATTCAAACCGACGGTGGTGATCGGACGTTGAACAGAGGCGCAAGTCGAAGTGGTACGGGTGTAAATGGCCTCTTCCCCCATGTTCATGGAGCCGGTTTTCGTGCCTTGCATGACATGGCGGGTGCGCCATCTCGTTACATGGTTGCTCCCGGTCAATCGGGAAATCCAATGTCATCACACTATGATGATTTGATGGAGCTATGGCGCGATGGCCATACCATCACTTTCGACGATATCACCCTCTCAATAATGGTTCTTTCGCCAATCAAGTAAGCTATTTCGGTGACAGGCTAGGCTTTCGGGTGTACCACCCGGCTAGATATAATGGAGAGCAACGTGATCACTATTGATGATATTCGCACTGCAGCGGACTTGCTTAAAGGCCAGATCCTCAGAACACCGGCCATCAATTCGCCTGGACTGTCTAAGCTGACGGGTGCAGATGTTTATCTGAAGCTTGAGAATCAGCAGGTCACAGGTTCGTTTAAAACGCGCGGCTCATACGTGCGAATGGCGGCCTTGAGCGATGCGGAGCGCACAGCAGGCGTTATCGCGGCGTCAGCTGGAAACCACGCTCAGGGCGTTGGTTATCATGCCGAACGCTTAAGGATTCCAGCAACCATCTATATGCCAGCCAACACACCTTTCACGAAAGTGGCACGTACCGAGGCGCTTGGTGCCAAAGTCATCCTTAAAGGTGAAAGTGTTGCAGAATCTCGTGTGCTGGCCGTAAAGGCGGCCGAGGCTGAAGGCAAAGTCTTCATACATCCTTATGACGACCCGCACGTGATTGCAGGTCAAGGGACGGCAACGCTCGAATTCCTTGAAGACGTTCCAGATATGGATGCGGTTATTGTCCCGATTGGCGGCGGCGGTTTGGCGGCTGGATGTTGTATTGCAGCGCGCGCGCATACCCCTGACCTTGAGATCATCGGCGCTCAGGCTGATGCATATCCTTCCATGTTCCAGGCTTTCAAAGGTGAACCACCGCATGGCAGTGGCGCGACCATCGCAGATGGTATTGCGGTTAAAGAGCCTGGCGACTTGACGACACCTATTCTAAAAGAACATATGCCAACCGTTGAGGTGATCAATGAAGCGCTGATTGAGCGCGCTGTACAGATCATGGTTGATGTGCAGCGCCTGATTGTTGAGGGCTCTGGTGCCGTTCCCCTCGCCGTATTGCTTGATCAGCCCGAACGTTTCAAAGGCCGGAAAATCGGCCTTATTGTGTCTGGGGGAAATATTGACTCCCGACTTTTATCATCCGTGATGATGCGTGGTTTGGTACGCGAAGGTCGCCTTGCCAAGCTGCGGATATCCTTGATTGATATGCCCGGTGCTTTGGCCGCAGTCGCTGGAATTATTGGTAACAAGGGGGGCAATATTGTTGATGTTCTGCATCAACGGATGTTCCGAGACGTTCCTGTTAAAGAAGCTGACGTCGATATCGCTATTGAGACGATTGATACGGGACACGTTCGTGAAATCATCGAAGCTCTTGAAGCTGACGGATTTGGTACGAGATTGTTATCTGACACGCGTATCTAGTCGCTTACATATTCCAGATCAGTAATTGCGTTTGTCGGCCATCATCAACGGCGACGATCTCATCGGGTTCGCCGCCCGGTAAGGCAAAGCTATTCGATATAAAGCATGAGCCAGGCTTCATCTCTGCTTTAAACTTTTCACTCAAGCGGGCCACTGGTGCTGGGGATAGGAACGCATACACGACATCTGCATCGGTCACGTCTGTATTCCAGATGCTTTCAAACCGTATGGCAGCATTTCTGTGCCCAAAGATTACGTTGTGGGCTTTCGTTATGAGATATGAAAGCGGTGCTGTTTCTACACCAATAACATGTTTGTTCGGCGCTTTATCTGCGACGGCGCTGACGACATCGCCAAGGCTACACCCCAGATCAATGAATGTTGATCCATTTGTTTGCTCAAAAATTGCCGCGATAGCGTCCTGCGTGCGTCTGTTTGATAGATAAAGTGGCACCTGCTCTCAAACGCCATTGATATAGAACCCAGCTAACAGCAGGACGATGGCGGGAAAAACCCAAATGTGTGGCTGATAGATCGGCACGAGCACGAGTGCTGGCGTTGCAATGAATGTTAAAACCAGCCAGGCCGTGCCAAGGTTTGAAAATCACCCAATAGCCACAACCCCTAATGCGGCAGAGAATCCAAGACCAATGAGCGTTAAATGGGTCCGTGGAAATTCTGAAGGTGCGAACCCCTATATTCCGAGGGCGAGGCCTGCTATAAGCATTGATGTCGCGAGTGTTCTGAAAACAGGCCGGGCCGCTGGCCTGCTCATCCCTCTGTACCTAGTTCTGTTATCGCTCGGTAATGCCCACCCGCATAGATCAGCGGATTAATGTGGGGTTGCCACTTCGCATGCTGGACTAAACCAACAATAATCACATGATCGCCACTGGGGTGCACAGCGTGTGTTGTGCACTGAACGCTTGCCAAGGCACCACCAATCAATGGCAATCCGAGTTCGCCTTCAGAATACGTAACTTGTTCAAAAGGTGGCAGTGGGCCTGGAAAGGCAAAAGCGTTGGATACATCGCCCTGCTTGCTTGAAAGTATGTTGACGGCAAAGGCGCCGCCATCGGTATAATTTTGAAGATTGGACGTCGCATTATCCAAACAAATCAAAATCAACGGCGGGTCTAAAGACACAGACGAGAACGCGCTCACGGTAACGCCAATCGGATTTTTGGCCGTGTCACGTGCACTTACAACCGTTACACCACTGGCAAAACGAGAGAGCACTTGGCGAAAGTCATCTGCTGAAACAATCATCTTGGGTGTTTAGCACGTAGAGTATGGGAATTGAAACGCCAGATCGTATGAAATTGAATGCTATGATTTGTCTCCAAGCACTTGAGTTTCAAACAAAACAGCTCTAAGGCGAGAGGGTGTAAATTGAAGCTCGCCCACATCTTCTGCGGGCGCATTGAAATTAAACGTGAGAGCCTGCTTAGATGTTTTTCTTCGTTGGTATTTTGTTGGTTATTGGTTGTGTGTTCGGTGGATACTCCGTTCACGGCGACCTGCGTATTCTTTGGCAACCAATTGAATATGTTATTATTCTTGGTGGTGCGTTGGGTGCATTTATGGCGGGTAACCCTAAAAGGGTTGTTATCGCCTTATTTAAGTCCGTCGGAACGATGGTCAAAGGCCCAAAATACAAGAAGGAAGCTTACGTTGAATTGCTGACGTGTTTGTAAAGCGTGTTCCGTTTGGCTAAAGCCAAAGGTGATCTCGCACTCGAGCAACATGGTGAAAAACCTCATGATAGGAGAATACCACGTCCCGTGACAGTGTGACTGTTGACTTGCCGCCGCCAAAAGCCAGCACAGGTAGGGATGATAACTCAGAGAATCAAGCGGGTGGTAATCCGGATGAAGAGACGGCTGAGCAGGTCCTAAAGCAGCGCGAGCAGGAACAATTTGAAGAAGCCAAAGATCAGCTTGAGGCGACACTTGCAAGTATCCCACAACTAAAAAACTCAAAGATAGCCTGCTTATCGATAAAACGCCGGATGGGTTACGTATTCAGCTTGTCGATAAAGACGGCTTGTCGATGTTCCAAAGTGGCGCGTCTGAGCTTTTTGTGCATACGAAGAAACTCCTCGAGGTCGTGACCGAAATTATCAAGGCATTACCGCAAAATCTATCGATATCAGGACACACGGATTCGACGAAATTTGGTGCTGGTGGTGACTTTTCTAACTGGGAACTATCTGCGGACCGTGCCAATGCTGCACGGCGTTGGCTAGAGCAAATCGGTGTGCCTGAAAGCCGTATTGATCGGGTGGTTGGCAAGGCTGCGACGGAACCGTTGGTTAAGGATAATCCTACGCATCCGTCAAATCGTCGACTTTCGATTGTGATGTTGCGTGGCACGGGTAAAGACAACCCTTTGAACGATCCAAACAAGGTAAAGAAAGCACCTGTGTAAGAACAGCCGCAAAAAGAAGAAGTGCTTCCTGGTCTAAATCAGTTTCGTCAACGCGAGATCATTATTACGCCGGATGGAGATCCTGCTAATAACCGAAATGGATCTGCAGCTCCTGCGCCTGCTGGCGGTCTTCCTGGCTTAGCCTTGAGCTTGATCAGAGTCTGTCTCAGTAAAATCTGATCGCTTTCATAATTTGTGCACTGTGAATTGCCTTTACGATATGAAATACCGTAACGTTATGGCTTATGTGATAGTAAAAATAGGTATTAATGCGCCACCAACCCTTACCTGATACGAAGTTCTTTTTTTCGACAGCGCCGCTGCCCTGCCCCTATATGCCAGGCCGCACGGAACGCCGTGTCGTTACAGAACTTATTGGCCGCGACGCAAACGCCTTGCACGATCAGCTATCGATGGCTGGATTTCGTCGCTCACACGGTATTTGCTACGTACCCGCATGTCCAAGTTGCGATGCTTGTGTTGCCGTTCGGGTTGTCGTGGACGAATTCAAGCCGAGCAAATCACTCAAACGGATTTTAAAGCGCAATAGCGATTTAAGCGCTGAAATTCTTGAGCCCATTGCGACGCATGAGCAATTCTCACTTTTTTCAGACTACCAGAAAATCCGCCATAACGGTGGCGAAATGGGAAAGATGGATTTCCTGGATTATCAGGCCCTGATTGAAGACACGCCGGTTAATACCGTCGTCATCGAGTTTCGCTTTAAGTCTGGGACATTGGCCGGTGTTTGTTTAGCTGACAGGCTCAGTGACGGTTTATCAGCGGTCTACAGCTTCTTTGATGATGCTGAAGCTGACCGGAGTATCGGCATCTTTATGATCTTATGGATGATAAATGAGGCTTACGGTCAGGAACTCCCATATATGTATTTGGGGTTCTGGATAGATGGATGCTCAAATATGGAGTATAAATCCCGGTTTAAGCCGCTTGAGCGCGTCACGCCGGATGGTTGGGTACGCATGGAATAAGGGCGCAACCTTTCAATTACGCCCTCAACCAATTCAAATTATAAAATCGATTACTTCTTTGTGGCAAGGAACTGCCATGCGAGAGGAAGGACTGCAGCAGCCAATGCAACTTTGAAGCCTGCACCTGCCATGAATGGCCATAGGCCCCATGCAAGAATTGGTTTATCCCAACCAAATAACATCCCAAGCCAGTAAATGCCTGGAGCAAAGATAATTGCTGTACCGATGATCATCGCGGCGAGCGTTGTAAACACGTTACGGTCCCAGCCCTTTTCAGCAAGCCAACCAACAACAACAGCAGCAACGAGATAGCCCAGCAAATACCCACCTGTGGGGCCTGCCATATAAGCAAGGCCAATGCCTTTTTCAGGCGTCCCGGCGAAAACAGGAAGGCCAATCGCACCCTCAGCGAGATAAAGCGCTACCGTCGCGCCACCAAGACGCCATCCGAACGCCATGCCGATTGTGAGGACCACAAAAGTCGTCATGGTCAACGGGACTGGATAGAATGGGATGTTCATTTTAGCCGCTATTGTCAAAAGAACGGTGCCGCCAACAGCCAAGAGCACGTTGCGCATCCATTTGTTACTTTCGGCACTTGATGGAAAAAGTGTATCTGCCAGTGTGTGCGTCTGTGTCGCAGGTATCATTTCATTCACTCCGATAATTATTTGTTCTTGTTGGTCTCAAGGTCTCTCAACGTGCCCCTAAAATCAAGGATCATCCTTGTTCGAGGCCTTTTTCTTCCGATAAACAAAGTAGCCCACTAAAATTGTCAAAATAACGAGTATAGACGTTAACGGGGCTGCGATGGGTATCGTCAGTAACGCTGTTATTTCACCAATGATCGCGCTACCTGCCAATAAAAAAATAACGGCAAGTGTTATGAGTGCAACGACACCGCCAATGATGATGCCAATAGCCTGCTCCATCAGAGACGATCAGGAAAACCGGTTATTCGACGGAAATCCTCTAGGTTTAATCAATCCGGCACTGGCGCGCTTTCCAAGCCATGCCTTGAGGTCGGTCTCTGAGCGCGTCCCTGAGCCGGTCTGCCAGCTCACACCTTCTTTGAGGTTGAACGCCTGCACATCAGACAGATCACCATCCTTATAGCGTTGCAGGATGACACCTTTACCGCGCGTCATTTCAGGCAATTCATCGATGGGGAAGATCAGCACCTTTCGGTTAGCACCGATAACTGCGACGTGGTCCGCGTTGTCCGGAACAACGCTGATCGCCGTTGCCTCGTCACTCGATCCAACATTAAGGATCTGTTTTCCGTTCTTGGTTTGTGCGACAACTTCGTCTTCGGGGACGATAAAGCCCCTACCCGCATCTGATGCGACCAAAAAGCGGCGTCCACCTTCATGTTTCATCATTTTAACAACGTCATGGCCATTCGGGATGTCGACCATTAGGCGGATCGGTTCGCCATGGCCACGCCCGCCCGGCAACTTATCGACACCGACGGTGTAAAACCTGCCGTTGGTACCAAATATGATCAACTTGTCCGTTGTCTCAGCGTGAAACCAGAACTTCAACTGGTCGCCTTCTTTGAACTTGAGCGTGGAAATATCCTCTAGGTGGCCTTTTGCCGCTCTGATCCAGCCCTTTTCGGAATAAACGATGGTTACAGGCTCTTTTTCGATCATTGCTTCGATCGGTACGATGACAATCGATGGCGGCTCGCTGATATCGGTACGGCGTCGCCCGAGGTCACTTTTCGGGCCAAAGGTCTGCTTGAGCTCCTTCAGTTCGTCTTCGACAACCCTCCAACGCATTGTTTCTGTTGCCAAAAGATCTTTCAGCTCACCCCGCTCAGCCTTGAGGGCTTTATCTTCTTTGCGGATTTCCATTTCTTCGAGTTTGCGTAACTGCCGCAAGCGCATGTTCAGAATGGCTTCGACCTGGGCGTCTGTGAGATCGAAAGTCTTCATTATGACTTTCTTGGCGTCATCTTCTTCGCGAATGATCCGAATAACTTCGTCCAAATTCAGATACGCAATCAACAATCCACCCAAGACTTCGAGACGATGCTCGATCTTACCCAAGCGATGGTGTGATCGACGCACCAGAACGTTTTCGCGGTGCTCTAGAAATGCGATTAAGGCTTCACGGAGGTTCATGACGCCGGGAACATTGTTCTTGTTCAAGACGTTCAGGTTGAGACTGATCCGCGTTTCCAGCTCGGTTTCGCGGAACAAATGCTCCATCAGCATTTCTGGTTTGACGTTGCGGGACTTTGGCTCAAGCACGATCCGTACGTCTTCGGCTGACTCGTCACGAATATCGGCCAACATAGGCAGCTTTTTCGCCAATAGAAGCTCAGCCGTTTTCTCAATCAGGCGTGATTTCTGAATTTGATAAGGGATTTCCGTAATGACGATTTGGAATAGACCTTGGCCGAGTTTTTCCAGTTCCCAGCGGGCGCGCAGGCGGAAGCCACCACGCCCAGTGCGGTAAGCCTCAACAACGTTTTCGCGGGACTCAACCAGCACACCGCCGGTTGGGAAGTCTGGACCTTGAACAAACTCAACGAGCTTCTCAAAGGTCACGCGTGAATTGGTGATGGATTCTGTTGTGTGTTTCGCGGTTTTGACGATATGCAGCATCGCGTCGCACAGCTCGCCGACGTTATGCGGCGGAATGTTCGTGGCCATACCCACGGCAATACCTGCGGCACCATTAGCGAGCAGGTTTGGAAACGCAGCTGGCAAAACGGTGGGCTCGGATTCTTCGCCGTCATAGGTATCACGGAAATCAACGGCATCTTCGTCAATGCCACTTAAAAGCAGGTTTGCAACCTCTGTCAGGCGTGCCTCGGTGTACCGCATGGCGGCGGCGTTATCGCCATCAATGTTACCGAAGTTCCCTTGCCCGTCGACAAGCGGATAGCGCTGCGCAAACTCTTGCGCCAGTCGCACCATCGCATCGTAAATCGATTGGTCACCATGCGGGTGATATTTACCCATGACGTCACCAACAACACGGGCGCACTTTTTGTACCCTGATGATGGATCAAGTTTCAGTTGGCGCATCGCATAGAGTAAGCGACGGTGAACTGGCTTTAGGCCATCGCGGACGTCCGGGAGTGAGCGCGACATAATTGTCGATAACGCATAGGACAGATAGCGTTCCGAAAGCGCATCCGCGAGTCTTGTTTCGCGAATTTCCTCGGGATCGACGAGTTTACTCATGTAGCGCCTCTTGTGGTCAGGTTTTTAGTTGATCGCGACATATAGTAGTTGTTGAGGCATTTTCGTCAATGCAAACGGATGAAATGTGACAAGAACATTATAAGAACGCTGAGCCTTGATCTTACTCGCGAAATCGTTCTGCCAAACGACGGCGGGACGATGGCAGTTCGGTATCCCGGTATTGAAACACATGGTTTTCGAGGAAATAGCCGGTCAGACGAAGCCCTTCATCAATATTTGCAGGCGCACTGCTATCCAAAAGGAACGCTGGCAGAGGTAATAGACGTTCTTTATATGGCTTTGCAGCCGCACTAGAGACCGCCCTGCCCGTGCGTGGTGATACGTGTGTCAGATCTTCGGTCGAGCCTGTGGCGGCGCATTTTGTCAGATCGAGGCCGAAACCAAGCTCGGTGAGCAGTCCAATTTCCCACTTCACATAAATCACCGGCCATACATCATCGTCATCAAGCGCGCCCAAAAGTATCTCTAGGCCCTCAAGAATGGCTGGATGGGGTTCGCGTTCAGGCAATGAGGCTTCAATTAAAGAACAGGCTGATGATAAAGCTGCCAACCGTCGCGCATCTGTCAGGGCATTGGCTGCATACGCTTTCATGGGCTCAATCGTGAAATTGCCCAGGTGTTCAGGCAATCTGGCGCGCCATGAGGCCTGAACCTTATTGCCTGGCTGCAATATGCCTCGTAATCGCTTGCCAAACCCGCCGCGCACCAAGCCCGCATGGCGGCCTTGCATAGGCGTTAGCAGGTTCACAATGGCAGATGTCTCGCCATGTTTCTTTACGCTGAGGATAATACCGTCGTCTTGCCAATCCATGATTGGAGTTTACGCAATCCCCAGACATGAAACACGAACAAAGCTTCAGCCAAATACGATCAAATAATAATTGATCATTATTATAGTTATCCATCTAAAAGTTGAAGTTATAAAAACCCTTTCTGATCCTTTGATAGCTTCAACGAATGAGTTGGAGTGTGGGAAAATGATGATTACAATGGGTTGTATGAGAATGGTTTTAACATGGGTTATGTTTATGGGGATGTTGGGGCTGGCCAGTCTTGGCAGAGCGTTGTCAGTGCCATTAGCGGGCTTTACATCCGAAACTGAAACCAATGCGGCTGCGGCCAAAGACGCCGCTCCAAAGGCTGCTGAATATATAAACCCAGAATACTTACTGTTTAGGCCCGGCGCAGAGGTACCAAGAGTTCAACAAGCAATATTAATGTATGATGCTGAAAATTATGAACTGGCATCTGACATATTTTTAGAGGAAGCCGAGAGCGGTAATTTGCTCCCCAGGACTTTTACGTTTTCAACAAAAAAACGCACGAGAGTCAATGAAAAAAATACTCTCATGACGGTATGCACGTTTCCACGATTGCCTCCATACAATTTATCGATTGAACCGGCTGAATGAACGCGAGATTGTTTAAGCGGAGGTTCCGATATGCATGACGATGAATTTGATAAGCCTGCGACCATTGCTGCCGCGATGATTGGTGTTCTGCCCTCACCTACGGGCGATATCACCCCACAGATAAAACCGTCGACCACGTACACGACGGACCAAGGCTATATGTATTATCGGAATTCCGGCCCGGGCCTTACCGACACTGAGACAGTGCTGAGTAAACTTGAAGGCGGTGCAGATGCATTGTTGTTCTCGTCTGGCATGGCATCTGCGACGCATCTGTTGCTGGCGCTTGGACCGGGCAGTCATATTTTGGCGCCGGAAACCATGTACTGGTTTTTACGGAGTTGGATGACAAAGCAAGCCCCCGCGTTGGGTCTTGAGATTTCGCTTTATCCCAATGGCGATCTGGATGCGGTCAAAGCTGGCATTCGTTCTGGTGAAACAAAGGCTGTATGGGCTGAAACGCCGTCCAATCCAGATTGGTCGATTATGGATATCGCGGCATGTGCTGAGCTTGCACACGCGCACGGGGTGAAGCTGTTTGTCGACTCCACGTCCGCGACGCCGATCCTGACCCGTCCACTAGACCTGGGTGCGGATATCGTCATGCATTCTGCGACCAAGTACCTGAACGGTCATTCAGATGTTCTTTCTGGTGCGCTGATCACGCGTGAGAAAAATAACTTTTGGGAAACTGTTCGCGATGTGCGCACCGGTCTGGGGTCAACATTGGGGGCTATGGAAGCATGGCTTTTGCTCCGCGGGATGCGGACGTTAGATGTCAGAATGCAGCGGCACTCTGAAAACGCCATGCGCGTGGCGACGGCATTGCTCGATCATCCGGGCGTCTCACACGTCTTGTACCCGGGCCTAACCAGCCACCCCGGCCACGAGATTGCTGTAAAGCAAATGACCGGCGGTTTTGGTGGTATGATGTCGATCCGTTTGGCGGATGGTGCGGATGCGGCTGCGCGCGCTGTAAAGCGAACCAAGCTATTCAAGCCTGCAACGTCGCTGGGCGGCACAGAAAGCTTGATAGAGCACCGTGGCCCCATTGAAGGCCCTGATAGTCCCTGCCCGCAGGATTTATTGAGATTGTCGGTTGGGTTAGAAGCCGCAGACGACCTTATTGCGGATCTGGAGCAAGCGCTGGGTCAATAGCCGAGATGATCACCATGGCATGGGCCATCGGATATTCATCTGTTTGAGACACGTCAACTTTGGCGACCATACCTGCAGGTGTCAGGCTATCAAGGCGTGCTTTCGCTCCACCCTTAAAAAGCATGATGGGTTGGCCGGTTGGCAAGTTTTGAACAACCATATCTCGCCAGAAAACACCGAGACGAAAACCGGTTCCCAAGGCTTTAGCGCAGGCTTCTTTCGCGGCAAAGCTTTGGGCAAAACTCGCAGCGGGCATTTGCTTACGCATGGCTTTCTTGATTTCATAGTCGTCATAGAGACGTTCGATAAATCGTTCACCAAAGCAATCCAGTGTCTTTTCAATGCGACGGATGTCACAAAGATCAGTGCCGATCCCGATAATCACGCGGAACGTTCGCCGGCAATGTTGGTGCGTGCAGTATCCATCAAAGAACGCATACGCCGAATAGCACTATTAAGACCTGAGAAAATCGCTTCACCAATTAAGAAATGACCAATATTCAGTTCAACGAGGCTTGGTATCTTGGCAATGGGTGTGACGGTATCAAATGTCAGTCCATGCCCTGCGTGGCATTCGAGACCTAAATCCTCTGCTACCCCAGCGGCATGGATAATACGTTTAAGCTCAACATCGTGAGCGGTGCCTTCGGTATCGCAATAACGTCCGGTGTGAAGCTCAACGATATCGGCATTTAGAGACGCTGCGGCTTCAAGCTGCTTTTCGCTGGGTTCAATAAACAATGACACCAAAATGCCATTGTCCTTTAAAGTTGAAACAAATGGCTTGAGAGACTCAAATCCACCAGCAACATCGAGCCCACCCTCTGTGGTACGCTCTTTGCGTTTTTCAGGCACAATACAGGCCGCATGCGGTTTGTGACGCACGGCGATTTGCAGCATTTCGTCTGTTGCGGCAATTTCAAAGTTTAGCGGCAGGACAATGGCGTCCATGAGGCGCGCGATGTCGCTATCCGAGATATGTCGACGATCTTCACGAAGATGCGCTGTAATACCGTCTGCACCAGCTTTTTCTGCAAGCTTGGCCCCATGAATTGGATCAGGATGCACCCCGCCACGGGCATTCCGAATAGTGGCGACATGGTCGATGTTAACGCCGAGGCGTAAGGCCGAAGTCATATCGTATCTCCTTGTTATTCCTGACGAACATCTTCGGGCTGCATCGCCAGTTGTTTAGACCGTCTTGCAGCTGCAGCACTTTTGTAGCGCCCAATCGCCGGTTTCAGCAACAGGAAGAATATTACCCATACAATCGTTGCAGTTGGAATAGAGGCGACCAGCATCGGCATCAGGATCGGCCCGACCGTATCCAGAATGAACGCCCAGTCACCTTTGAGCGCTGCTTCAATGACTTCGCCGAATAGTCCTGAGAAGTCCATGGTTTCAGCGCTGACACCAGATTGTCCAAAGCCCATGGCAACGCCTGCCTTATAAAGCCAGATCCATATAAACGGGAACGTCCACGGATTACCAACGACGGTGCCAATCACGGCTGCAACGATACTGCATCGCGTAATCCATGCGGCAAACACGGCCATGGCAATGTGTAAGCCAATAAACGGCGTGAAAGACATTGCTGCACCCCAGGCAAATCCACCCGCAATGGCGGACCCAGAACCCGGCAATCGCCCAATTCGAATGAGCGTATATTGGGTCGCACGACGCCAGCCCATTTCGGGCCAGACGGTACTAATGGCTCTGCGATGAAGTGGACGAGGCTGGCTACGTTTAAACATGAGCCTTAATTAGCGACTGCAACATGAATTGGAAAGGCGTCATTACAGAGATTAAACGAGTTTTTGAGGTTATCCGCGTGCGCGGTCTACGGTATTGACCTTGGTCGACGCACGAAGCGCTGCAATGACGTCCGACAGGTGCTTTACGTCTTTGACTTCAATATCGATCAGCAGGACAAAGAAATCTGTTTGCCGATCCATAACCTTGAGGTTTGAAATGTTGCCGCCGTTCTTGGCAATCACTGTGGACAGATCGCCAAGAGTACCTGGTTCGTTGAGGACAGTCACATTAACGCGAGCGACGTGAGATTGGTGAGAGCCCCCATCGCTATCCCACGCAACGTCAAGCCAACGCTCAGGCTCATCTTGGTATTGGGCAAGCTTCTCACAATCAATAGTGTGGATGGTAACGCCCTTGCCGGTTGTCACGATACCTACAATTCGGTCGCCTGGTAGCGGATGACAACACCCTGCATAGTGCATGGCCATGCCAGGAATAAGACCGATAATTGGTACCCCGTTTTCTTGTGAATCTTTGCCGGTCTTGGGATTTGAAATTGAGACGATTTTGTCTTCATCTTCACTCACCTTGAGACGAGGATATACGCCTTCAACGATAGCACGACCGGTGATGTGCCCTGCCCCAACCTGGGCGCAGAGGTCTTCGATGGTTGGCTGACTAAATGTTTGGAGAACGCCACTGAGGGCTTTGTCGGTCAGCTCGTTCCCGGACTCTTTGAATGCGCGCTGGAGAATGGACCGTCCAAGCGCATGGTATTGGTCACGTTCTTGAAGGCGCACAAACCGCCGGATCCTTGCGCGGGCCTTACCGGAAACAACAAATCGGTCCCATGTTGGCGATGGTGTCTGAGCCTTGGAGGTGACGATCTCGACCTGATCACCATTTCTAAGGCGCGTGCGGAGCGGCATCATACGACCATTGATTTTGGACCCGACGCACCTGTCGCCAATTTCCGAGTGCACGGCGTAGGCAAAATCGACAGGCGTGGCACCGGATGGCAGGCTGATCAATTCACCGCGTGGCGTAAACGCAAATACTTGATCCTTGAACATCTCAAGCTTGGTGTGCTCAAGGAATTCCTCAGGGTTTGATGCATTTTCAAGAATTTCGAGCAGTTCGCGGAGCCAGCGATACTGTGGGCCATCTCGGCGGGCAGCATCTGGGTGGCCACCTTCTTTGTAGTTCCAATGTGCCGCGACACCACTTTCGGCGATGATGTGCATATCACGGGTACGAATTTGTAGTTCAATACGATGGTTTTCAGGCCCAAAAACCCCTGTATGCAACGACCGGTACCCATTTGGCTTCGGCGTTGATATGTAATCCTTAAATCGTCCAGGCACCGTTCTATAGGCGCCGTGCACAACGCCCAAAGCCCGGTAGCAGTTTTCGACACTGTCGACGACGATACGGAATGCTATGATATCCGAGAGTTGTTCAAAGCCAACATCATGCTGCTGCATCTTACACCAGATCGAATACGGTGACTTTTCTCGACCATGTACTTTCGCCACAAGATCATTGTCGAGCATTCGAGTATTAAGCTCGTCGATAATACGGTCAACAAGGCCATCCCCTTGGTCGCGAAGGAATTCCAGGCGGCGGACGACAGAGCGTCTGGCTTCAGAATTCAGTTCGGTAAAGGCGAGATCTTCCAGTTGGCTCTTTATTTCGTCCATGCCAATACGCTCGGCTAACGGCGCATAGATATCCATGGTCTCCATGGCTATACGTGCCCTGCTCTCGGGTTTTTTGATGTAGCTCAGGGTCCGCATATTGTGAAGGCGGTCCGCAAGCTTCACCAACAGCACGCGGATATCTTCGGACATCGCCAACAGGAATTTACGGAAGTTCTCTGCTTGCTTGGCCTTGTCGGACACAAAGTTGATCCGGGTGAGTTTGGTCACACCATCAACGAGGCGCGCGACTTCGTTGCCAAACATCTGCTCAATTTCGTCGTAAGTGGCGCCTGTGTCTTCGATTGTATCGTGCAATAAGGCGGTGATGATCGTTGCGGTATCTACGTTGTAGTCCGTCAAAATGCCGGCGACTTCGATCGGATGGGAAAAATAAGGGTCACCGGACGCGCGCTTTTGCGAGCCATGCATTTTCATCGCATATACGTAGGCGCGGTTAATCGCGTCCTCGTCCGCACTGGGGTCGTAAGACTTTACTTTTTCGACGAGGGCAAATTGTCTCAACATATCCAGCTGACCTTAGCATGGCTCAATAATAAGGCCCAAGCTATTGTTGTTGTATCAAAAAAACGAGGACCAAAGGGCCCTCGTTTTAAATCGGTATGTTTGGCTAAGAAATCAATCGTCGACGTCTTCAACGTCTTCAAACACGACTTCACCAGCGCTATCGGATTCAGATGCACCGCCACCAATTGACACAGTCTTGGCCAAAGCCTCGATCTCGTTGTCACTGGCACTGCCTGCGCTCATTTCCTGGCGGATCGCTAAGTCATCAACCAGATCGTCTTCTGGCTCGTCCTGATCAACATGACGTTGGAGACTTTTGATAAGGTCTTCTTTTAGTTCTTTTGTATCGACAGTTTCATCAGCGATTTCGCGAAGCGAAATAACTGGGTTCTTGTCATTATCCCGTTCAATCGTGAGTGCTGCACCTGCAGAAATTTGCCGTGCACGTTGTGCCGCAATTGCGACCAACTCAAAACGGTTAGGAATTTTCTCTACGCAATCTTCAACTGTGACGCGAGCCATCAAGCGGTCTCCGGAAAAAATACATTGGAATTGAACAGTTTGTATGAATTTACAGCGAGGAACGCAAGGATAAAGGCACAATTATCCATTCCATTCGGTCCCAAACAGCCGTTCCGCGTCTTTTAAGGGGCGGCAAATTTGATTTTCAGGTAATGCTGCGACCAGTTCAGGTAACGATTCAGTGCGATTTGGATGCTGCCAATTTGGCGCAATTTCAGTTAAAGGCAATAGTACAAAAGCGCGTGTATGCATACGTGGGTGCGGGATTGCGACCTCATCGGGTGTTGTCCCTTCAATGGTCACATCATTATAAGCAATAACATCAATATCGATTGTGCGTGCTGCATTCGCGACAGTGCGCCGTCGTCCGAGCTCTGTCTCCACGTCGAAAACTTCTTTCACGAGAGATTCGGGTGTAAGATGTGTTTCAACGCTCACAACACCATTTACGTACCAGGGCTGATCGCTCATGGGTACGGGTGCGCTTTCATACCATCTGGAACGCCCGGTAACCGCTATGCCGCGTGCTTCGAGCATTTGGAGGGCAACACCGCAAGTTGTGCGGGGCGAGCCAAACGTTTCACACGTTAAATTGCCGCCAAGACCGAGGATGATCAATTCGATATACCCTTGTTAGAGTGCGCTGACGAACCTACCTAATAGATGAGGTTGCCCTTCGTCGAGCCTTTTTACGACGAAGCTGGCTTAGATTTTATTGCTATGAGGATATTTTTGAAAATTTTGTGGTTACAGCACGTGTTTTTAGCCAGCCACATATGAAATTATTACGTTAAGGAATTTATATAATGTCGAATTATCAAAACGAACGAACCGCCCTCTTTATTGATGGGTCAAACCTTTATGCTTCTGCACGCGCATTGGGTTTTGATATTGATTACAAGCACTTATTGAAGTTTTTTAAGAAAAACGGCCAGTTGGTTCGTGCGCTTTACTATACAGCACTTATGGAAGAACAAGAGTATTCGCCGATCCGCCCTTTGGTCGATTGGCTGGATTACAACGGCTACACAATGGTCACGAAGCCGACCAAAGAATTTACCGATGCAGCTGGTCGCCGCAAAATCAAAGGCAACATGGATATCGAGCTCGCCATTGATGTGATGGAGATGTACCCACACCTTGATCATATCGTGATTTTCTCAGGCGATGGCGATTTTAGACGCCTGGTCGAAGCGGTTCAGCGCAAAGGCGTTCGTGTCACAGTTGTCTCGACAATTCAAAGCCAGCCACCGATGATTGCTGATGAACTCAGACGTCAGGCGGATGTATTTATCGAGTTAGCAGATATTCAGGATGAAATTCAGCGTGCCGGTGGCCAAAAAAAGCCAGACCAGGACGACGGCATGCCTCAGGATGACTATGAAGATGATGGGATTGATTATGAAGATGAGCCCAATCACGCATAAACGGGACTGAAACCCAATGTTTACTGAACCCGATCATGATTGTGATCTATGCCCTCGCCTCCACGCGTTTTGTGCATCAAACGCCCTCGCCCATCCTGAATGGCATAATGGCCCAGTTCACGCTTTTGGTGGATTGGACTCAAAGCTCTTAATTGTTGGCTTAGCACCGGGCTTGAAGGGCGCAAACCTAACAGGACGGCCCTTTACGGGCGATTATGCGGGCGATTTACTCTATGCTACTTTGCTTGAGAGCGGCTTTGCTAAAGGTCAGTACGCCAAACACAAAGACGATGGGCTGGAGCTGATTGATTGCCGGATCACCAATGCTGTGCGTTGTGTGCCGCCGCAAAATAAGCCGGTCGGTGCAGAAACTAATACGTGTAATAATTTCCTTTCGCGCGAAATCGCAAGCATGAAGGATTTGAAGGCTATCTTGTCGTTGGGTACGCTTTCAAATGGGGCTGTGTTGACGGCTCTGGGTTTAAAGAAGTCCGCATTCAAGTTTGGCCATGAAGCCGCGCATCAAACCGATGCAGGTGTTGTTTTATTCAACAGTTATCATTGCTCGCGTTACAACACGAATACGAAGCGCCTGACAGAACAGATGTTCACGGATGTATTTATAAAAATCCGTGCATTCCTAGACACTTAATCGGCAAATTCCACTTCCCTGACGTTGCCTGAAAAGGTATCATTAGACTGAACACATGCATTAGAAGGCAAGGAACGAGCGTGAGTGCAGAAATCATAAATTTCAATAAATATCGCAAAGCGTCCGAAAAAGACGAGAAGCAGAATAAAGCCGCAGAAAACCGCCGCAAACACGGCCGAACAAAGGCAGAAATTCGCATCGAAGTTCGTGATGAAACAACGTCGAAAAAGAAGCTCGATAGAAAGCAGCTAGATGGCGATTCGAGCACTGAGGATCATGATAAGCCCACGTAAAAAGTACTTAATGATCGTGATCGTCGGTATCTGTTTCGGGATCAAGTAGCCGGTACATGTGAACGATGACGTACTTGGTAAGCGCATCATCAACATTGAGCTGGCTCGCACCCCGCCACGCTGTGAGCGCAGACTAGTAATCAGGGAAAATCCCAATGATATCCAGATTATCCGTATCAACGAAGTCAGTACTCGATGGATCTTGGACTGCTCCGCCAAAAACCAAATGCAAAAAAGGCTTTTTACCCATAACCTGATCCCTAACTTCTGTTGAACGTTCGCCATTCATAGCTGAGCCTGTGCAGGCAGACAAATCGTGATTTCGTTAAGGTGGGAACTAAAGGAAGAAAAATGATTGATCTTTATACATGGCCAACGCCAAACGGGCATAAAATCCAAATCATGCTCGAGGAATGCGGCCTGTCCTATAAGGTTATTCCCATCAACATCAATAAAGGCGATCAGTTCCAGCCTGAGTTCCTGCAGATAAGCCCAAATAATAAAATGCCGGCTATTGTTGATTATAACGGCCCCGATGGAGCGGCCTACCCGGTATTTGAATCAGGGGCGACCTTGATGTATCTGGCTGAAAAGACCGGGCAATTCATGCCAACGGCAATGGCACCGCGCTACACCGTCATTCAATGGCTGATGTTCCAGATGGGAGGCGTTGGACCTATGCTTGGTCAGGCAAACCATTTCAAAGACTATGCGCCTGAGAAAATCCCCTACGCTATTGATCGGTATTCAAACGAGACGGATCGGCT
>CAWUWH010000001.1:0-10484 GCA_963926035.1 uncultured Rhodospirillales bacterium | reverse complement strand
TAGACGCTTGAGCGGCGATGCGGTCTGCCCCTGGCATATCTGTTTGTGTCATCCCCGGTGCAACAATATTTACGCGCACACCCTCGGCAGCGACTTCTTGGGCAAGGCCGATTGAGAACGAGTTCAGCGCCCCCTTTGACGTTGCATAGAGCACACCAATTCCTGGATTGCCAATATTGGCGGATCCGCTTGAGACGTTGACGATGGCCCCGCCTTGTCCGCCGTGGTTGGTCGACATGCGTTTGACGGCTTCACGGGCACAGAGGATGCACCCAAGCACATTGATATCGAGAAGCTGTCGGATTTCATCAGGCTGTAGGTCGTCGACACGTGTGCGCCGTCCGTTTGTCCCTGCATTATTTACAAGCCCGGTCAGGGTGCCGAGTTCCTTATCGACGGTCTCGAACATCCGCATGACGTCAGCTTCAACAGATGTATCTGCCTGCACGGCAAGGGCGCGTCCGCCAGCGGCTTCAATCTCGCCAACGACTTTGCTTGCAGCGTCTGCATTGGAAACATAGTTCACACAAACGGCGTGGCCGTGACTTGCTAAGAGTGTCGCAGTTGCAGCACCAATGCCGCGTGATCCGCCGGTGACGATGGTAATTTTGCTCATGATAATTTCCTGTTCAGGTGGCGAATTCTGGTTCTTCGCGAGTAAGGATACGTTTGATACTGTCCAAATGCAGATAAGCACTCTCACGGTCGCCGACGCGCATTTGTTGGGCTGTCTTGGCAGCGATGTCCGGCGCGACCGGTTTTAGCGGACGGCCTGTGGTCATTGCCTTCATCTGGAGTTCGCAGGCACGCTCGAGATAATATAAATCATCCCAGGCTTCTGCGATCGTCGGGCCTGTCACCATGACACCATGGTTCTTTAAAAATGCGATGTCGTTGTCACCCATGGTATCGGCGATGCGGTCACCTTCATCAGTATCCAAGGCCAGACCGTTGTAGTTTTCATCAACAGCTGTACGTCCATAAAACTTAAGCGCAGATTGCCCCGCCCATACCAAAGGATCACCTTCAACCATAGCCAGCGCTGTGGCATGTGGCATATGCGTGTGGAGGGCGACGCGAGCGTTTGGACGGCGAAGATGTAAGCGGGCATGAATATAAAAAGCGGTTGCTTCTGGTGCGCTGTCACCCTCGACCACATTGCCATTGAAGTCACAGATGGTCAGCGATGATGCTGTGATTTCGCTAAAAGCCAGTCCGTAAGGGTTTACGAGGAACAGGTCATCGCGGCCCGGTAAAACACATGAAAAATGATTGCAGATACCTTCATGATACCCAAGCCGCGCGGCCATCCGAAAGCAGGCTGCAAGATCAACGCGGGCTGCGCGGATTACCTCATCGTCGAGGCGACTATTAGAAAGGTCGACAGCGATATCGCCATCAGGTGTGAGTTCGTGTGCGATGGGAGCCTCCTGTTAACCAACCATTGTTTCAGGTCGAACCAGTTTATCAAATGTCGCTTCGTCAAGGTAGCCTAATGCCAGGGTGGCCTCTTTCAACGTTGTACCTTCTTTATGCGCCTTCTTGGCGACCTCGGCGGATTTGTCGTAACCGATTTCAGGCGTCAAAGCGGTCACTAACATTAAAGAACGCTCAGTCAATTCGTTAATACGCGCAATGTCGGCTTCAATGCCGTCGACGCAGCGCAACTGGAAACTATCAATCGAATCAGCCAACAGTCGAATAGAACGGAGACATGCTGCGACGATCACCGGCTTGAATACATTGAGTTGCAGATGCCCGTGGGACGCAGCAACGGTTACCGTTGTGTGGTTGCCCATCACCTGTGCGGCAACCTGCGTCACAGCTTCGGCCTGTGTCGGGTTAACTTTGCCGGGCATGATTGATGAGCCGGGTTCGTTCGCAGGTAAAATCAATTCACCCAATCCAGAACGAGGGCCGGAGCCGAGTAAGCGAATATCGTTGGCAATCTTCATCACCGATGCGGCGATGGTGTTGAGCTTACCAGACAAGTTCACCAGCGCATCTTCGGATGCCAAGGCATAAAACTTGTTAGGGCAGGTGCGGAACGGCAAGCCCGTGATGCTGGCGACTTCTTCGGCGAACAACGTATCAAAGCCTTCCGGGGCATTGAGCCCAGTACCGACGGCGGTCCCGCCTTGAGCCAATTCGTATATTTGATTGAGGGATTTCTTGAGCCGTTCAATATTTTCCAAACACATGTGTGCGTGGGCGGAAAACTCCTGACCCAGTGTTATCGGCGTGGCGTCTTGTAAATGGGTGCGGCCGATTTTGACGATATCTTTGAACTTCTCTTGCTTGGCGGTAAGGCTTTTGGCCAATCCATCGAGTGCGGGCATCAAGCGTTCGGTGGTTTCCAAGGCTAATGCGATATGCATCGCGGTTGGAAAGCTATCATTTGATGACTGCGACATATTCACATGATCATTTGGATGCACCGGCGTTTTCGAGCCAATTTTGCCGCCCATCAATTCAATGGCCCGGTTCGCAATCACCTCGTTCAGGTTCATGTTGGTTTGGGTGCCAGATCCGGTCTGCCAAATCACCAACGGGAAATGATCATCAAGCGCGCCATCAGATACTTCAGCAGCGGCAGACGTAATCGCAGTGCCGATTTTCTCGTCCAAAACTTTAAGGGCGATGTTGGTCCGTGCGGCAGCTTCTTTTTGAATGGCAAAGGCACGGATCAATTCAATTGGCATCCGTTCGCGCGCATCGCCAATAGGAAAGTTGAGACGTGAGCGTTCTGTCTGCGCACCCCAATACTTATCTGCTGGGACGGTAACTTCACCGAGGCTATCGGTTTCTTGGCGCGTATCTGACATATGTGGCCTCATACTGTAATTTTTGATCGAAGAGATTCTTATTGAAGGGGGTCGTCGCCTGTTTTTAAAGCTTGGCGCGCGAAGTATCTGAATGTCGTTGCGATGCCACCCGGATCATGACGCCAGCCATGCGCCTGCTGACCAAGCTCAGGTGTTACAGACTGAATAGTACCGGCGGCCATCGCCTTGAGTTGTAATTCCGCAGCGCGCTCGATGAAAACACCCATAACGCATGCAGCCTCAACGGTTACACCGGCGCATAGTTGTCCATGATGGGCGAGCAAGATCGCGCTTTTGTCACCAAGGGCGGTTGAAATAATTTCGCCTTCTCCGTCACCAAACGGCACGCCCGGCCAATGCGGCAGGAAAGCGGTATCTTCATAGAAAAACATCGTATCCATGTGTTCTGCACGAAGTGGCTCACCGATCATGGCAAGTGCAGAGCAATTGATTGGATGCGTATGTACAATAGACATGACGTCTGGCCGGGTTGCATAGACGTGTATGTGAAAACGGTTTGCAGGGCTTGGTCGGCCAGAGCCTTCAATCACATCAAAGTTCTTATCAACGAGAACGTAATCCGATACTTTGGCTTCTTCGAATCCGACACCATAAGGGAGCGTCCACATGGTCGTGGGATCATCGCCTCGCGCCGTCATTTGCCCTGCAAGTCCGCTACCGTGACCGTTGTTCCCCAAAATGCGGCAGGCAATTGCCAACGTCTCTCTGAGCGAAAAAGCATCTGTAGTCGCCTCGTCAGCGGCCAAGGCTGCTGACATACGGCTGATTTCATCTGCCATGCTTACATCGGTCATTTGTGTTCTCCGTGATATGACGTTCGTGAGAGGGTGGGGAAGTTACCCTAGATTAATATAGAAAACCACTGTCATCACCGCTTTGCGAACGCGGAGACGACGGGGTGATATTGAATGGCGTCCCCTTTATCAGTTTGGCACACGCTTTTTAAAGGCATCAAAGAAGTCATTGCCCTTATCGTCGACGATGATGAAGGCGGGGAAATCCTTGATTTCAATTTTCCAGATCGCTTCCATGCCGAGCTCTTCGTATTCAACGACTTCAACTTTGGTGATGCAGTCCTGCGCCAGACGAGCGGCCGGGCCGCCGATGGAGCCAAGATAGAATCCGCCATGACTATTGCAGGCATCGGTCACAGCTTTTGAGCGATTGCCCTTGGCCAGCATGACCATGGAGCCGCCAGCAGCCTGGAACTGCTCAACATAACTATCCATACGACCGGCTGTGGTCGGTCCGAACGATCCTGATGCAAAACCTTCAGGTGTCTTCGCTGGACCCGCATAATAAACCGGATGATCTTTGAAATATTGCGGCAAGTCTTCGCCCGCATCCAGACGTTCCTTTAGCTTGGCATGCGCAATATCGCGCGCCACGATCAAGGTGCCCGTCAGGGACACGCGCGTTTTTACCGGATGCTTTGATAACTCAGCGAGAACGTCTCTCATGGGCTTGCGAAGATCAATATCGACAACATCACCACCTAGCGTATCGGTGGTAATATCTGGCAGATATTTTGCGGGGTTCGTCTCAAGCTGTTCGAGGAACACGCCGTCTTTGGTGATTTTGCCCTTCATCTGGCGATCCGCCGAGCACGACACACCGATACCAACAGGACAGCTGGCACCGTGACGCGGTAGGCGAATAACCCGTACATCGTGGCAGAAGTACTTGCCGCCAAATTGTGCGCCAATGCCCATTTCCTGGGTTATTTTGAGGATGCGGTCTTCCCATTCGGTGTCACGGTAAGCCTGTCCGTGTGATCCACCATGTGTCGGTAGCTCGTCCAAGTATTTGCATGAACCGAGTTTCACGGTCTTGAGTGTTTGTTCAGCAGACGTGCCGCCAATAACGATGGAGAGGTGATACGGCGGACATGCGGCTGTTCCAAGTGTGCGGATTTTCTCATCGACGAACTCGGTCAGGCGTTTCTCGTTCAAGAGCGCCTTGGTTTCCTGATAAAGGAATGTCTTGTTTGCAGACCCGCCGCCTTTGGCGATGAACAGAAATTTGTAAGCATCGCCTTCGTCGGCATACAGATCGATTTGGGCTGGAAGGTTGTTGCCCGTGTTTACCTCGGCAAACATATCGGACGGGGATACTTGCGAATAGCGCAGGTTGGTCTCGGTATAGGTCTTGAGCACACCTTCTGAGATCGCAGCTTCATCGCCGCCACCGGTCCAGATTTGTTGACCCTTTTTTCCCATAACAATCGCGGTGCCGGTGTCCTGACACATGGGCAGAATGCCACCGGCCGAGATATTGGCGTTCTTCAAAAGATCAAACGCAACGAAGCGATCGTTATCTGACGCATCGGGATCATCGAGAATATTGCGCAACTGCTGTAAGTGACCTGGGCGAAGTAAATGTGAGACGTCTTTATAAGCTTCGAACGTCAACAGCGTGATTGCCTTGGGGTCGATCGTAACGACTTCTTTGCTGTTAATTTCGGTAACGCTGACATATTCGTTGGTCAGCTTACGGTACGGCGTCTTGTCGGCGCCCAATGGAAACATTGTGTGGTGCACGTATTCGTTCATGGCTCACTCATGGTCTGGAGCGGCGGGAAGAATAGAGCCGCAGGATGAAATTAAGTTTGTTTGTTTCTAAACGCATCAAGGGCGATGACTTCGCCAGATTTCTTTTCCTGAGGCGCATCCTTGGAGCCGTCGCCCGTATCATTCAGGCGCGCAGAAGGATTGATCCCCAATTCTTCAGGGGTCAGCTCGTCACCATCTTCGTCGTCATCAAGATCAACAGACTTGAGCTGAAGCCCAAAACTGACGGATGGATCTGCAAAAGACGTGATTGCTTCAAATGGAATTTCAAGCAATTCAGGCTTGCCGCCAAAGCGTAATTTGATGTTAAAGCCATCATCACCAACGGTCAGGGTGTCATATTGATGCTGCAGGACGATGGTCATTTCTTCGGGGTATTCAGCCCGAAGCCAATCGGCCATGCCAACATCTTCATGTTCCGTGCGGAACGTGATGTAAAAGTGGTGATCGCCCTGCAAGCCCATCTCTTCGACGGTCGTTAGCGAACGGCGAATAACGCTCCGAAGGGCGTCTTCGATCCACAGGTCGTATCTTAGAATATCGCTATCATCATCAGTCATACATACAATGTAGACGCATCAGGGCCATCGTGAAAGGCACAATGGGATTCATTTTTGATAGAAATGTAAAAAATAAAGTGAGGGGCTTCTGTTGCCAGGTGCCCCTCGAACCCCGTAGTCGTTATGGCGTATTAGGCCGCGACTGCAAGTGCTTCGTTATCATTGGCACTTGTGAAAATGGCCCGGTAACGGCGGAACCATGCCGAGTAAAAACTAATCCTTTACCACGCGTGTCGATCCTGTTTCACCCCCATCAGCTTACCCCTGCAACGCAAAAACCCTGCATGGGAGAACTTGGTGGAGGTGCCGGGTACCGCCCCCGGGTCCACAACGCTTATTCCGAAGAGCGTTTATCACCATAGCTGGAAAACCAGCATGACTAATATGCGCTCAAAGCCCGGTTTTCGCAAGGTCCTGTCATAAGCTTCTTCGCTTAAAACAACGTCACCCCAGCGTAGGCCGGGGCCCAGAGTGCCGGATGATATCTCGGATGCGCTGATGGCGCTGGATTCCGGCCTTCGCCGGAATGACGAAGGTAAGAAATATGAGAACGTGTCGATTGCACAGGCCATATAGCTGAGTAGAATGTGCGAACCTGAGGAGGGTGCTGTTCTGTCATTATTGACCACCATCACCGACGCGATGATTCGTACCTGTGCGCGCAAGGCGCGTGAGGACAAGCGCGGACTGTTGATTGTCTCGTCCGGCGGTATCGGCGATACCATCCTGTTTTCACTCATGATTGAGCGGTTTATGTCTTTGGTGCCGGACGACGAGGATGTGACGCTTGTTGTGCGCTCAGAAAGCCAGATTGTGCATTTCCTGTTTTCTGAACGGGTGCACATGATGCCCGTTGATTATCGGAAATTTATTCGTAGCCCGCTTTACCGCTTGTCAGTTTCAAAGAAAATTCGAGATTTGGGTGTCAGAACGGCCATCAGTACAGATCATTTACGCCTGCCAACGGTTGATGATGTGATGATCATGGCGAGTGGCGCGGCCGCGCGATACGCACTGACGCCGCGCTCGTGGCTAAAACATGATGCCGCGTTAATGCAACGCCGGGAATGGTATACGAACTGGATCGAACCTGAACCGGCGATGACACATCGGTTAATCCGTTGGTGGGAGCTTGCGCGCGGCCTGACCAAAGATGATACGCCGCCACCGAAAGTGACTTTTGCACCAGAGCGATTGCCAGCCGCGGTTAAGGGCGAAAGGCCACATATCGTTTTGCATCCGTTTTCAGCAATTGCTGAGCGTGAAGCTGCCCCCGACGTCTTCATTGCAATCGCAGAAGCGTTCAGCGCGACGCATGACATTATTCTGTCCACGGGCCCGAACGACTTGGCTCGGGCACCGCACCATCAGGCGCTGGCTGACCTGCCTCAGGTAAAGCGGGATGATACGGACATGAAATCAAAAGCCGCCTTGATGCGTGGTGCAGCGCTGGTTGTTTCTGTGGATACCTCAGTGATGCACTTGGCGGTTGGTGTGGGCGCGCCGACACTTTGTCTGGCGTCTGCGGCACATATTGTCGATAGCGTGCCGTACGATTCGCGCATGATGCCTGAAAATGTCCGCTTTGACGTGCCGGAAATCGACTGTGCTGGATGTCTTGGGAATTGTATCCATCCGCTTGAAGACGGGCGCTACCTTTGTCTCGCGCAATTAACATCTGAACGCTGCGTGACGGCTGCGCATGAGATGTTGGCAGCACATAGCCCGGATGCGTAAAGTTAGTCCATGCAACAGTATCTTGATCTTTTAAAACATATTCGTACCAACGGCATCATGCGTGGCGACCGGACCGGTACAGGCACGCAGGCCGTGTTTGGCCATCAGATGCGGTTTGATTTGGCTGACGGATTTCCAATCCTGACGACAAAGAAGCTTCATCTCAAATCGATCATTCACGAGCTTTTATGGTTTGTCGCAGGCGACACCAATATCAAGTATCTCAATGATAACGGTGTCCGCATCTGGGATGAGTGGGCTGACGAGAATGGCGAGCTTGGTCCGGTTTACGGTCGCCAGTGGCGCTCATGGGCGACGCCGGATAACCGCAAAATCGATCAGATCGACTCGGTAATCCGTGAGATTAAGGAACGTCCGGGATCGCGCCGAATGGTGGTCAGTGCCTGGAACCCTGCTGATATTGACGATATGGCGCTACCGCCTTGTCATTGCTTGTTTCAGTTTCAGGTTATGGAAGGTCGCTTGAATTGCCAACTCTATCAGCGCTCCGCTGATGTGTTTTTGGGTGTGCCGTTTAACATCGCATCCTATGCCTTGTTGGTGATGATGATGGCGCAGGTGACAGGACTGAAACCCGGCGTGTTTGTTCATACGCTGGGGGATGCACATCTTTATTCCAACCATCTGGAGCAGGCGGATTTGCAGTTAACGCGTGATCTGATGCCGTTGCCGACGATGAACATCAATCCTGATGTGACGGATATTGCGGGCTTTAAGTTCGAAGACTTTACGCTTGAGGGCTACGAAGCGCATCCGCATATCAAAGCAGCCATCTCGGTCTGATGGCTATGCAAATCACCCTTGTCGTCGCAATGTCTGAGAACCGTGTGATCGGACGCGATGGTGGGTTGCCGTGGCAAATATCTGCGGACCTCAAGCATTTCAAAAAAGTAACGATGGGCAGTCCGATCATCATGGGGCGCAAGACCTGGGATAGCATTGGTCGGGTACTGCCGGGGCGTCGTAATATTGTGATTACGCGGAATACAGAATTTACACCGGAAGGTGCGGATACTGTGACGACGATTGATGCAGCCCTCGCCCTTTGCCGTGAAGATGATGCGGATAAAGCAATGATCATTGGTGGCGGACAGATTTATGCTGAAACTATCAAAGTCGCCGATGTGATCGAGTTGACCGAAGTCCACGAGACCATCGATGGCGATACGGTGTTTCTTGAAATTGATCCGGATATCTGGCAGGAAACCGCTCGTGATCTACAATCAGCAGAAACGCCGGGCGGACCTACATTCAGTTTTGTAACATTGATCCGCCGTTAATCAGTTGCTTTACATCGTCTTATAATCTGAAAAATGTTGAGTGACTGACGGAAAACAACACATGCATAAATTTCTAAAACGAATGGAAGAGATCGCAAAGAGCCCATACGTGGAACTCATTTTAGGGGTGATCCTTGTCGGGACAGGCTTGTTCGAAGCAGGAGAATCGCTTTTTTCTGATATCGCTGAAGGAGACGTTGGATTGCATCACGGCATTATTGTTTTGGGCATCGCGCATGCGATCAAAGCATTGCCAGGCGCAATTATGGGCATCGTGCTCTTGCTGGATTTAGAAAGTAGGCATCAGCCCTGATGCTCAGACCTTGTCCCAAGGTGGCGTTGGGCCGAATTTACGCGCCAAAAAATCAACAAATGCGCGCACATTCGGCGACAGGTTTTTCTTGTTTGAGAAGATCGCGAGGATACTCGAATCATTCTCGATATGATCAGGCAAGACATGGACCAATTTGCCCTCGCGTACAGCATTATTGACCAAATACGTCGATATTCGGGCAATGCCCAGGCCTGACAGAGCTGCATGATAGAGGCCATCTGTGCTGTTGATTTCAAAGTTACCATTAATCAGCTGTAAGCGCTTATGGTCCGAATCACCAAGATCCCATGTATTAAACGCATCCAGTGTCGATAAACGCAGGCAGTTATGTTGTGATAATTCCACTGGTGACATAGGCATACCATGTGCTTCGATGTAAGCTGGTGACGCACAAAATACACGCTGGTTTGCTGCAAGTTTATGGGCGACGACCGAGATGTCATTGACCTGTTCGGTAAAGCGAATGGCGACATCAATCTGATCTTCAACAAGATCAATGGCCCTGTCTGATAGTTCAAGCGAGATCTTTAAGTCTGGGTTGAGCTCAAGGAACTCGGGCAGTAATGGCATTAACTGAGATTTTGCAAAGGCAGATGTGGAGGACACGTTCATGACACCCTGCGGGTGATCAACCAGAGACAGAACGAGGGCTTCAGCATCTGTAACATTTCGATCTACTTCGACACATCGTTTATAAAACTGTGTGCCGACCATCGTGAGGGACACCTTGCGGGTTGAGCGGTTAAGCAGGCGTGTCCCCAAGTGATCTTCAAGGTGACCAATCTGCCGGCTGACCGCAGATGGCGTCAGCCCTAGATCACGGGCAGCTGCTGAGAATCCTTCGCTCTCAACGACTTTCGCAAATAAAATCATCTGGTTGGCTATATCCATAATACTTTCTTTTCACATGTGCGCCTGACGCAAAGGCGCTTTGACCAAGCAGGCAATTCCACTTCATATCCTTCACTCTTATATTGCAATGCAACAACGATGTTGCAACGCAATATCGAAAATAAACATTTTAGGATGATCAAGATGAAACCGATTATTGGTGAAGTCAGCTACTACGATATGACCCCCGAAGATCTGCGCCGCCACATGCAGGAAGCAGAAACTTTGCGGGCACATGCTATCCG